>CACHHJ010000006.1 GCA_902579585.1 uncultured Pelagibacteraceae bacterium | reverse complement strand
ACAGAAACAAATGATACACAAATCAAGTGTGATAGACGCAAAAGCTATAATTGAAAAAAATGTAAAAATCGGTCCCTTTTGTTTTGTTGGATCAAACGTTCATTTGAAAGAGGGCGTTGAGCTAGTATCTAATGTTCATATTGAAGGTAATACGAAAATAGGTAAATTTACAAAACTTTATCCTTTTTCAAGTATTGGAACATCTCCTCAAGATTTAAAATTCAAAGGTGAGCATAATAGTTTAGATATAGGCGATTATAATACAATAAGAGAATACGTCACAATTAATCCTGGCACCGCAGGTGGCGGAAGCAAAACAGTAATAGGAAACAATTGTTTATTTATGATCTCTTCACACATTGCTCATGATTGCAATATAGGAAATAACGTTGTTATTGCTAATAATGTTCCCTTAGGTGGACATGTAACAATAGAGGACTCGGTTATTATAGGTGGTAACTCAGCAGTACAGCAATTTACTAGAATTGGAAGATTAGCGATGATTGGTGGAATGACCGGAGTTTTAAAAGATGTTATTCCTTTTGGGCTTTCGTTTGGTAACAGAAATTATTTGAAAGGTATAAACTTAATTGGATTAAGAAGAAAGAAATATGATAACAAAAAAATAATGGAATTAGACAAAGCATATAAACAAATATTTTCATCAAACAATCTTCATGATAATCTAAATAAAATTAATGGTGAATTTAAAGAAAATGAATTGGTTCAAGAGGTCACAAAATTTATAGAAAAGGACAAAAAAAGGCCTATTTGTTCACCATTGTCTGAATAATGATTGGCTTAATATTTGGTGAAACATCATTTCCAAAAGAAATCCTAAAAAAAGTTAAAAAAAAAAGAAAAAAGTATTTAATAATTGATCTAACCAAAAATAAATCATTTAAAAAAGACAAAAATTCTTTTCAGGTTTCTCTAGGCCAATTTGGTAAGATTATTAACATTCTAAAAGAAAATCACTGTAAGAAAGTTATTTTTGCGGGTAGCGTCAAAAAACCAAATTTTTCAAAGTTGCGATTAGATTTAAAAGGTATTTATTATATGCCCAGAATAATTAAAAGCTCTAAAAAAGGTGATGCATCTATCTTAAAAGAAATAATCAATATTCTTACTAAAGAAAAGATTAAAACTATTAATTCCGTTACATTTAATCCTGAACTTTCTTTAAAAAAAGGAAACTACACAAAAACTATAATAACCAAAGAAGATAATAAAGATATTGATAAAGCTATCAAAACACTGAGAGAGTTAAATCAATACAATTATAGTCAAGGCGCCGTAGTTAGAAATGACAAAGTCATAGCTATTGAGGGCAAGGGTGGAACAGAAAAAATGTTAAATAAATGCAAAAGAAAAATATCTAAAAAAACAGGTGTATTAGTAAAATTTCCAAAAAAGAAGCAAGATCTTAGAATTGATTTGCCAACTGTTGGATTAAAAACCTTTGTTCAATGCAAATCTGTTGGTTTGAAAGGAATTGTTCTAAGAAGCAAAAATAATATTTTACTTGATAAAAAAAAATGCATTAATTTTGCAAATAAAAACAAAATGTTCCTTATAGCAAAATGAAAAAAGTTACCTTAATTATATACTTTATTCTTTTTTCAAATTTATATGGGTTTGAATTAAAATTACAAAAGATCGTAGAAGGCATGGATAAGCCTTGGAGTTTATCATTCATCAATGAAAGTAATATTATTTATACAGAAAAAAAAGGTAAACTGTTCCATTTAAATTTAAAAAACCAAATAATATCTGAAATCAAACACAATTTATCTGTTCTCGAAGATGGTCAGGGAGGCTTACTTGATGTTCTGTATGATAATGAAAATGTTTATGTGTCATATTCTGAACAAAGAGAAGGTCGGAAAACAAGCACCTCTGTTGCAAAAGGCAAATTTGATAAGAATACTATTAAATTTAATAATATTTTTAGAGCTGAACCACCAATTGACTCTGGATATCATTTTGGTTCTAGGCTAGTTAAAAAAGATAAACATTTATTTATTTCTGCCGGTGAAAGAGGAAAAGGAATGATTGCCCAAGATGTCACAAAACATCCAGGTAGCATAATCAGAATAAACTTAGATGGATCTATTCCTAAGGATAATCCCAAATTCAAAAACAAAAAAAATTGGCTACCTGAAATTTTTCAAATTGGAGTAAGAAATCCTCAGGGCATGTCATTATCTCCTTTTGATAATAAAATTTATATGACAAATCATGGTGCCAAAGGCGGAGATTGGTTTGGTTCAGTTAATTATGCTGAAAACTATGGTTGGAAAATTTTAGGTTGGGGTGGAACAAATTATACAGGAACAAAAATTGGGCCAAAATGGAAACCAGGTTTTACAAAAGCGATTAAGTATTGGGTTCCATCTATAGCTGTTAGTGCAATGGCCATATATCAAGGTGAGGAGTTTAAAGAATGGAACGGGGATGCTTTAGTTACGTCACTAAAAGACCAGTCATTAAGAAAAATAAAATTTAAAGATAATAAATTCATTAGTGAACAAATAATTTTTCAAGGAAATATTGGAAGAATAAGAGATATCAAAATACATAAATGGACCGGTGAATTGTATATGCTAACAGATAATGGAGAGTTGTGGAGAATGTATAAATGAGAAAAATTTTATACATCATTTTTTTTATATTATTTCCAGTAAATTTAAATGCAGAAAATATATCTAAAGTCTATTTTGCCGGAGGTTGTTTTTGGTGTATGGAAGAATCTTTTGATAAGGTTGACGGCGTAATCAAAACAATCTCTGGATATTCTGGGGGACACGTAAAAAACCCTAAATACAAAGATGTTGTTAAAAATACTACTGGCCATTATGAAACTTTAGAAATTACCTACGACACATCAATTATAAACTTCAAAAAACTTTTAGAAATTTATTGGATAAATATAGACCCTTTTGATGCTGATGGTCAATTTTGTGATAGAGGAGAAAGCTATAAGTCGGTAGTTTTTTTTGAAAACAGTGATCAAAAAACTATTATAGATGCATCAATTAAAAATATTGAAGATAAATTTAATAAAAAAGTCGTTACTTATGTAAAACAATTTAACGAGTTTTATATAGCAGAGACTTACCATCAGGATTATTATGAGAAAAATTTTATTAGATACCTTATGTACAAAAAAGGTTGTCAAAGAGAAGAAACATTAAACAAAATTTGGGGATGAAAAAAATATTTATACTTACAGGCGAACCTTCTGGAGACAAATTAGCTTCAAAAGTTATTTCCCACTTAAAAGTTGCTAAACCCGATATCGCGTATCATTCTGTAGGTGGTGAGCATCTAAAAAAATTAGGGATTAAATCATTGTTCGAATTAAAAGAAATAACATATTTAGGCTTTACCAATGTTTTAATCAATATTTTTAAAATTAAAAGTAAAATTAACAAAACAGTTAAAGATATAATAAAATTTCAACCTGATATTCTTTTTTCAGTTGATAGTGCTGACTTTACCCTGCGTGTTGCTAAAAAAGTTAAAAGTATAAATCCAAATATTAAAACAATTCATTTTATTGCTCCAAAAGTGTGGGTCTGGAGAGAGAAAAGGGTAAAAAAATTAAAGTCATATATAGATCACGTATTATTACTTTTCCCTTTTGAAAAAAAATATTTTGACAAAGAAAAAATGAAATCAACAGTTACCGGACATCCTTTGCTTGAAAACAATAAAAAAGATAAAATTGAGATAAGTCAAATTATTAAAGATAATAAAAAAATCTTCTCTATCTTTCCAGGTAGCAGATTATCTGAAATTAAAACATTAATGCCAATATTGTTTGAATTTGTAAAAAAAATGAATGCTAAATATCAAGATATATTCTTTGTTTTTCATTCAACTAGTGAATACGTCCAGCTAATACAGAATTTATTATTAAAAGAGGGTTTAAAAAATTGCGGGGCCATAAGCGATGAAAAAATTAAATCTCATATTATAGAATCATCAATTTTTGCTGTAGCCAAATCTGGAACTATCTCTCTTGAGATTTGTAAGGCAAAAATTCCTTCTATTATTATTTATAAAATGGGTTTTATTAATTTTTTCATTATTAAAATGTTAGTTAAAGTTAAATTTGCAAATATTATTAATATAGCTGCTAATGCTGAAGTAATACCTGAATTATTACAGTCCAAATGTAATCCCACTAATATTTTTAATACTGTAGATAAACTTTTAAGTAACAAACAAATTATGGAAAAACAAATAATAAAAACACAAGAAATTATAAGTGAATTCAGAACAGATAAATCATCAGAAATAGCTTGTTCTGTATTAATAGATAATCTTAAATGAAAATATTATTAAATAAACATTTCGCTATATTGAGTGTCTGAAATATCAGAAATTTTTTCTTTAACCACATATTTATGTAAGTTTTTCCATTTAGTCTTTGAATTCTCAAATGGATTTTTAAATCGATAAATTGTATCTTTAATAATATTGTCCATCAAAGGACTAGGCTTTGTTTTAGTATAAGAATAATAAGAAGATTTAGAATAATCTAAGTCTGAACTTAAAATTCTGATACTCTCCTGCGCCATAGATTTAAAGTCATTTACTAAATTCTTATTACTATTAGCAAAAGATTTTGAGGCAAATACGTCTAGTGCACAAAAATTAGGTATTTCGACATCTTCTAAATACAATTTTTTTATCTCCAAACCTTCTAATTTTGACTCTACACCCTCAAAGTTTTCAAAACACAACCATGCAGCATCTAATCCAGCCTTAAGATGTTTAATATGATAAAAATCATTAGCTACAATTTTTATGTTCTTATTGGTTTTATTAATTTTTTTCAAATGTCTTTGAATAATATCATTAGCTATTTTGTCTGTAACAGGATTACTAACCGGTGAAGTAATTTTAATCTCTTTTCCATTAACTAAATTTTCATAGCCTTTAATGGTAAATATAATACCCCCATTAGTTTCAAAAAAGTTTCCAATTGAGCAAATATTATTTTGATATTTTTCAATTAAGTGTAGAGGCTCATTAGTTGCTAATTGAATATTATTTTTAGCAAGTTCTTTAAAACCATCATAATGTCCTTCAGGCTCAATAATTTCTAAATCGATATTATTTTTTTTATATAAACCTTTATCCAGACCCACAATAAAGGGTAGATGATCAGGATTTATAAACCACTCAAGTGCTAATTTTATTTTCATATTCCCTCACTGAATTACCGGTCAGGTTCAAAGAGTATAATCTCAGTCTTTGTAGACACCCCTTAAAATTTATTTCTTTAGTTCATTGTAAAGGAATGTTGCTATAGAATCCATTCCTTTCAAATTACTCTTTCTCTCTGCAATTGAATTATAATTTGTGTTTGTATTGATGTCATAGGTATAATGTTTCCCATCTTTACCTTTAATATATTCAATACCAGCAATTTCAATATTGTTCGATTTAAGTAAATCCTCATATTTTTTAAGTTCAAGATTGCTATAATCTTTGACAATCATGAATTTATTACCATCTGGATTTGTTGGACAAAACTTTTCTTCAACATTACAAGCATCAGCAGGACATAACTCAAAACCCTCACTAGCATCAACTTGAACTGCATACAAAAATTTTCCGTTTACAAATTCCACTCTTGTTATTATTTTTGGATCAGATTCTACATATTCTTGTAATAAAGTAATTCCATCAATAGAGTTTTCAAAATTTCCATTAATATATTTTTCAAGGTCATTTGAATTTGTAAAATATTTTACCCCGAGTCCTCTTCCACCTCTATTATGTTTTGTAATAAATGGTTTGTTAAAATTTTTTGATTTTTCTAGGATCTCATTTTTATTTTTAGCATAATATGTTTCTGGAAAATTTATATTGAATTTCTTTAACTGTTCGTATTGTTTTTGTTTACTTATTTCTAATTCCAAGGCTCTTGAATTGTTCACAACTCTTCTTTTATCTTTTTCCAACCAATCAAGAACATCTTTTGTATTTTCTGGAGCATATCTATGTCCCCGTGAATGTGCACTTGCACTCATTCTATTATAAAAAATACCATTTGGTGGTGATTTTTTAAAATCAAAACTTTGTTTATCCATATGCCATTCTTTAAAAGGAGCTTTAATTTTTTTAAAACTCTCTCTTAATGGAACAAGCCATTCGTCATTTTCGTGAATTATATATATATTTTTTTCCACGTGTTTTTTATAGACAATTTTTTACCCTACTATCAATATTGATTTTTAATAATTATGACGCACTTACTTTTGGTAGATAATTGAATGATGCAGTATCTATCTTTGATGAATGCTCTCTTCTCATTTTCCATCCCTTACTTATTCCTGCATTTGCAATACTAATTGCATGCCTACCATATTTCATGTTTGTATAATCAATTGCTTTCATCAGTTCTTTTGATTTATTTTCAAGCAAAGGTGTTAATAAATTAATATCTTTACCATCCGAATCTTTTAATTTTGATAAAATTATTCCGGCTTTTTGATAATAATAACCCGGTTTGTATATGCTCTTTAATGCTTTTCTTGCACTTTTAACTAGCTCTATGCTATTGCTCGTTGCTATTGGTAGATCTATTGTTAGCCCGTTTGAATAGTATTTTCTATTTTTGTTGAAAGGACTAGTTCTAATAAAAACTGTTAGAGCTTTACATATTTGATTATCCCCCCTTATTTTTTCGGCTGCATTTAAACAATATGTAGTTACAGCTTCCTCTAGTTTTTGCAGGTCAGTTACTTTTTTTCCAAACGATCTAGATACACAACAATTTTTTCTTTTTTCCTCGTGTGTTTGTAAACCAATACAATTTATACCACGAAGTTCCATTGCAGTTCTTGAACCCAAAACATTTGTACTCTTTTTTACCCAGGTATTTGATGTTGATTTTAGTTTATATGCATTATCTATTCCATTCTTGATATATAACTTTGATAATTGTTTTCCAACTCCCCAAACGTCTCTTATAGGAAATTCTTTAAGTTTTTCATCTATATTTTCATTTAAATACATAACACCTGTTTTTTCTTTTTTAGCAATATGGTTCGCTACTTTACTTAGAGTTTTTGTTGATGATATCCCAACACTTGTTGGTATCCCTGTCCATTTTAAAACTTTTTTTCTTATTTCTTTCCCATAATTTTCTATACTTTTTCCATCTAAAAAAGATAAATCAATAAATGCTTCATCGATAGAATAGATCTCTACGTTAGGTGAAAAAGTTTTTAATACCCTCATAACCCTACGGGATAGATCTCCATACAATGCATAGTTAGATGAAAAAATATAAACTTTATTTCTCTTAATTAATTCTTTAACTTTAAAATAAGGTTCACCCATTTTAATTCCTAAGATTTTTGCTTCGTTAGATCTCGAAATCACACAACCATCATTATTTGATAGGACTACAACTGGTTTATTTTGGATTTTTGGGTTAAATAGTCTTTCACAAGAAACATAGAAAGAATTACAGTCTACAAGGGCAATTTTCTTTTTATTGTAATTTATGGATGACATAAGTAACTACTCCCCAAATTATCACGTTAGGATTTTCACTTAATTCAATTTTATTAGGACCAGAAGCTAAATAATTGTTATTTTTTCCTCTTATGAAAGTTTTTACCACTAGCTCTTCATTTACGTTTGCTATTACTGTTGATGAGTTTTTTGGATTAATGCTTCTATCAACAATCAATAAATCTCCATCATAGATACCGACATTAGTCATAGACTTTCCTTGCACTCTTATTATGAATGTTGCTGGCGCATTTTTTATTAGATGCGTGTTTAAATCTACATCGTCTTCGATATAATCTGTTGCAGGCGAGGGGAAACCAGCGCCAACTTTGTGGATATAAAAAGGTAGTTTAAGCTTCATAAATGTTCTTGATTTGTTCTTTTATAAAGGTAAGATAGAAGATCGTCAAGTTTAATTAATGAAAAGAATTTAATTAATTTTAGAAATTCTTTTTACGACTTCATCTTTTGTAAGTGATAAGATGATATTATAAATACCAGGGCCAAATCTTGAACCAACTAAAGCTATTCTTAGTGGTTGACCAACACCTTTAAAGTTAGTTTTGTATTTAGTGATTAGACTATTAACTAGTTTTTCAAGATTTTCTTTATTCGGGTTTTTGATATTTTTAAATTCATTGAGGAAATCACCAATAATTTTCTTAGAATTAGCATCTAAAAGCTTCAAATCGTCAGGGGAAATACTTATTTCTTTGCTTAGAATGTATTGTGAATTCTGGTAAATATCATCAAGAGTTTTGGCCTTATTTTTTAAGAAATTTAAGGACTTGAAAACAAAATCCTCCTTAGATGGATCGATAGTTTTTTTATACTTTTGAGCATAACTCTTTAAAAAATCAAAAAGAATTTTTTCATCTATATTTTTAATATAATGTTCATTAAGCGAAAGTATTCTAGACATATCAAGTTTTGATGGAGATTTTCCAACACCTTCCAGGTCAAAAAGTTTAATGCTCTCATCTAGAGAAAAGATTTCCTTATCTTTATAGGCCCAACCTAGTCGCAACAAGTAATTTCTAAGTGCTCCGGGTAAAATTCCAATTTTAACATAGTCATCAATAGTTGAGGATTTATCCCTTTTCGAGAGCTTAGATCCTTTTTCACTATGAATTAAAGGTATGTGTGCAAATAGAGGAATATCCCATTTCATAGCCTCATAAATTTGTTTTTGTTTAAATGTATTAATTTTATGATCATCACCTCGAATAACATGTGAAATTTTCATTGAATGATCATCAACAGTTGCAGACAATTGATAAGTTGGAGATCCGTCTTGTCTTAAAATAACAAAATCTTCAATAATCGAATTTGATATATTAATGTCACCCTGAACTAAATCTTTAATTACAGTATTTCCCGAAACTTTACTTTTAAACCTGATAACCGGTTTTATATCTTTAGGTATTTGAAGGTTTTTAGGATCCCTCCATTTTCTATTGTAAACATATGGGATACCTTGTTTTTTACATTTTTCTTTTTGTTCTTTTATTTCTTCCTCTGAACAATAACATTTATAGGCAAAATCTTTTTTTAAGAGTTCCTCAGCAATTTCTTTATGTTTATTAATATTTTTGGATTGAATAAATTCTTTATCGTCATGCTTTATTCCAACCCATGACAAAGATTCAATTATTTGTTTTTTAAACTCATCTTTAGATCTTTCTTTATCTGTATCTTCTATTCTTAGATAAAATTTTCCTTTATTTTTTTTGGCTAAAAGCCAATTAAAAAGAGCTGTTCTCACACCCCCTATGTGTAACGGACCAGTAGGTGATGGCGCAAACCTGCAAATGAAAGACATTAAATGAAATTAAACTATTTTAATTGAAGTTTCTATATAAAGAAACCAATTTTCCTTGAATCTTAATTCTTTTAGCGGCGTATATTTTCGTATCGTATTTCTTATTAGCACTTTCTAGGGCTATTGTGTTGCCTTTCTTTCGAATTCTTTTTAGTGTTGCTTCTTCGTTGTCAATTAACACAACAGCAATTTGTCCATTATCTGCATTTGAGGATTTTTTAATTATTACTGTATCTCCATCATTAATACCTGCTTCAATCATAGAGTCACCTTTGACTCTTAATCCAAAATGATCATCGTTTTTATTAAAATCTGACGGTAAATTTACTTTATCAACTTCTTGTTGTATCGCTTCAATTGGAGTGCCGGCCGCTATTGAGCCTAAAACTGAAATTTTACTTGATTTGTTCGATGTTTTATCAAGACCACCCTTAATTACGCTTGGAGTAAAACTATTAAATAAGTCATGTGCGCTAGCATTCTCTGGTAATTTAACAACCTCTAAAGCTCGAGCTTTGTGAGCGAGTCTTTTTATAAAACCTCTTTCTTCTAAAGCTGATATTAGTCGATGAATTCCTGATTTCGACTTAAGGTTGAGAGAATTTTTCATCTCTTCATATGAAGGAGAAACACCCGTCGATCTAATTTTCTTATTTATAAATAGTAATAAGTTTTTTTGTTTTTTTGTTAGCATAGAACAAATCCTGTACATTTCTGTTCTACAAAAGTTCTACTTTAATATCAATGCCAAATAAACCTTAGTTTATGGGCTTATTTTAAGGATTCTATCTAATAATGAGGTTTTTTTGTTTAGATCTTTTAGAAGTGATTCACCAATTAAAAAATTATTTATTTTTGTCTGTTTAACTATTTCTTCCACTTCTTTTTCTGACTTGATCCCACTTTCACAAACAATAGGACCAGGATGCTTCTTTTTTGAAAGAACATTATTGTAAACATCGAATGTATTTTTTACATTTGTTTCTAAAGTTTCCAAATTTCTATTATTAATACCTAAAATAACATCTTCCAAACCAGCAATTTGTTCAGCTTCAAGAGTACTATGGGCTTCATAAATTACAGCAAGCCCAAGAACTTTTGCCAGCATTCGAAGTCCTACAGCGCGGTGTTGTCCAATACCTTTTAAAATTATTAGTATCGCGTCAGCACCAAACGCTCTTGCAAGATATAATTGATATTCATCATATATAAAGTCCTTACAAAGAATTGGAAGTTTAACTTCTTTTTTTATATTTTGGATATCTTCAATTTTTCCCTTAAAATTTTTTTCTTCGGTAAGAACAGATAAACATGTTGCTCCAGCTTTAGCATAGTTTTTTGCTATCTCAGATGGGTTATAATCTTTTATTATCTCACCTGCTGATGGGCTAGCTTTTTTTATTTCAGCTATAACATTAACTTTATTTTTATTATTTAACGGTTTTTCGAAATCATAGTAATTTTTATATGCCTTTATCTTTTCACTTAAATCTTTAACTGAGTATAATTTCTTATACCTCTCAACACTTTCTTTTTTTTCGCTGTATATTTTATCTAAATGATCTATCATGATCTTAGTTTCGATATATGAGTCATCACTTTTCCCGAAAGAATATGATCTCTTAATTTGATGTAACCTTCTTTAAAAGAACTTGCTTTATCAGCCACAATCAATCCTGCCGCAGCATTAAGACATACAGCTATTGAAAAATCATTATCTTTTCCTTGAAATATTTCTTTCATTTTTTCCGAATTATAATCAGGACCTTTTCCAACAATATTTTCAAATTTATCAGCTTTAATGCCTAAATCATTCGGATTTAAAATTGTTTCTTTAACCGTTTTATTTGAAAGTTCCACTATTCTTGTATTAGCGTATGGTGAAATTTCATCCAAACCATCTTGACTATTTACAATAATTGCTTTTTTCAAATTTAAATTTTTTAATGCTCCAGCGAAAATTTTTAGTAATTTTTTATCAAAAACCCCAACAACTTGTCTTTTTACACCTGCCGGACTGCTTAAAGGTCCAATGAGGTTAAATATTGTTCTTTTTCCTATCTTTTTTCTTATTTGGCCAACATATTTCATTGCTGAGTGATAACCCGGAGCAAACATAAAACCAAAATTATTTACATTAATATTTTTTTCAACATCATTTGGACCAAGATTTATATTTATACTCAATTTTTCTAACACATCAGCAGATCCACACTTTGAGGAAACAGATTTATTTCCATGTTTTGCTACTTTTACTCCAAAACTTGATAACAGAAGAGCTGCAGCAGTGGATATATTCAAAGTATTTTTTCCATCACCACCAGTTCCGCAAGTATCGATCGTATCATCTGTGACATTAACTTTGGTAGCTTTATCACGTAAAACATAAACCCCTCCCGCAATTTCCTCTGCAGTTTCACCCTTAGAAGAAGACGCAATTAAAAAATCATGAATTTCCTCCTCTTTTGCTTTGCCAGTCATGATAATTTCGAATGCAGATTTACTTTGTTCGAAATTTAAATCTTGTCTTTTTCTCAGTTTTTCAATTATTTCATTCATTTTGTTAATGTTTTAAAAAGTTTTCGATTAGTTTTATTCCTACTTTAGTATTAATGCTTTCCGGGTGAAACTGAACTCCGTGTATGTTGTATTTATTATGCATTATTCCCATTATTATTTTGTCTTTAGTTTCAGCAGTAACTATAAAATCTTCATTTAAAGTTTTTCTATCCACAATTAAACTATGATATCTGGTACCTGTAATATTATTTTTGAGACCTTTAAAAATTCCCTTCTTATTATGTATAATTTTACTTGTTTTTCCATGCATCAGTTTTTTTGCACTTATTATTTTAGCGCCATAAGCCTGGCCTATAATCTGATGGCCCAAACAAACTCCAAGAACAGGAATTTTTTTAGACAAATCTTTTACAATTTTTAAACAATTTCCAGCCTGATCCGGATTTCCTGGACCAGGCGAAATAACTATTTTTTTATATTTTTTTTTTGTTATTTCCTTAGATGTAATTTTATCATTTCTTATAACATCAACTTTGCATTTCGATGACTGCAGATAATGATAAAGGTTGTAGGTAAAACTATCATAATTATCAATTAATAAAGTTTTCATTTAACTTATAGCTTTCAATAAGGCTTTAGCTTTATTTACAGTTTCATTATATTCACTATTTGGATTGCTATCAGCAACTATACCTGCACCTGACTGAACAAAGATTTTTTTATCTTTTATAAGTGCTGTTCTTAATGCAATACAGGTATCAAAATCTTGTCTTGAGGTAAAATAACCAATTCCACCAGCGTATAATTTTCTTTTAGTGCTCTCTAATTCATCAATTATTTCCATTGCTCTTATTTTTGGAGCACCGCTTACAGTACCAGCGGGAAAACCAGATAAAAAAGTATTAAAAATAGATAAATCCCTTTTTTGTTTTCCAACGACATTTGAGACGATGTGCATAACGTGTGAATATTTCTCTACTTTAAATTTCTCTGTAACTTTAACAGTGTCTGTTTTAGATACTTTACCAACATCATTTCTACCTAAATCTAAAAGCATTAAATGCTCAGCTAGTTCTTTAGGGTCATTTAATAACTCATTAATTAGTTTTTTATCATCTTTTTTATTTTTTCCTCTCGGCCGTGTACCAGCAATTGGCCTTATTGTAACTTCACCATTTAGCAAACGAACAAGTATTTCAGGACTGCTTCCTAAAATTTGAAAATCTTTGAAATTAAAATAGAACATAAAAGGGGAGGGGTTCAAAATTCTCAAAGCATTATAAATTTCTAAAGGGGGTTTTTCTATTTCTGCCTCAAATCTTTGGCTCAAAACAACCTGAAAAATATCACCTTTTTTAATATAGTTTTTAGCCTTCAAAACATTTCTTTTAAATTTGATCTTTGAAATATTGGATTTAACATTAACTGATTTTCTATTTTTATGAAAATGCTCTGGAAGTTTTATTTTCCCAAAATTTTGTAATTCTTTAAAGCTTTTTGAAATCAAATTATATTTTAATTCATAATTCTCAATTATTTCATCTTGAAAAATATTATGTATATAAAAAATTTTTTTCTTTAAATTATCGTAAATTATTAAATTTTTTGGCCTAATTAGTCTTATGTCGGGGATATTAATATCATTTTTACATTTATCAGAGATTTTTTCAATCAACCTAATAATATCGTATGAGAAATAACCCACCAACATCGAAGACATTCTCGGCAATTTACTTGATGATTTTACCTTAAAATTTTTAACCAAATTATTTAAATAATGAAGCGTATTAGTCTTTATAATTTTTTTTTTTTCAAAATTATCAATTATAACTTTATTTTTAGTTATATTGTATATCTTATCAGGATTATAACCTATTATTGTATACCTTCCCCTAATTTTACCTTTCTCAACAGACTCAAATATAAAACTATTTTTTTGGGCTAATATAAATTTATATAAATTTTCAACAAATGTATAATCTTTACAATTTTCAGCAAAATAAATTGTCTGACTATTTTTTTTTCTATGATTTTTTTTAAAATTATTTAAACTTGTACTTAACTTCATTAAAAGGAATTTTTAAGCCTTTCTAAAACTTTTTCATTTATATCAATTTTATATTTAGTATTAATATATCTATCATAAGATTTATAAATATTTGACACGTAATCTGCATTTGCTTTACTACTATATTTTTTAATATCTTCTTTATTAGTATTTTTTGAAGGAATATCTTTATCTATATTAACCAAATAATTTTTTTTAAAAAGATTATCTGTAACTAAAAATATTTCATTTTCTGAATGATTATAAATTTTTTTAACTATTTCTTTGCTTAGCACGTTGTCATCATTTAAGCCATTAATATTTAAATTTTCAACTTTTATGTTATTTTTTGAAGCAAGTTTGTTCATGTTTGTTTTTGTAAATTTTTTATTATTAATTTCATCTATAATTTTTTTATTCTCAGTCACTTTTTTCATTATATCAATTTGGGTTTTAATAGTTTTTTTCAGATTTTCATCATCTAAGGTCAAAAACATGTTTTCTTGATTAACGACCTCTACAATATAAAATTTATTTTCTAAATTTATAAATCGCGGTAAATTTTTTTGTGAAATTTTAAATATTTCATTAAACAGTTCGTCACTTAAATTTTCTATAATGCTCCCATCTTTTTTTGTTTTTCTAATATTTACCATTTCAATATTTTGTATATTATTTTTATTTTCAGCAGTTATTTCTAAGAAAGTTTTTCCGTCTAATATTTCATTTTCAAGTTCATCTAATTTTTGGTAAAATAGTTCATTATAATCTTTATTTTTAATTAATACTTCAGGCGTTAATTCCAAAAATCTAAAAGAAATGAATCTTTCTTTAAATAATTCTTTATTATCATCATAAAATTTTTTAATTTCATTTTCTCCAATAATCTTTTTTGAATAAATATTATTTAAATTTAAATAACTTATTTGTTTTGAATGATTTTCTTTATCAGCCAAATCTTCAATTATAAAATTAGGTAATTTAATTCCTCCGCTATAAAAATTTAAAAGCTGAGCTTTAACCTCAAGTCCTTTAATATATTTTTCATATGTTGGTGCCGAATAACCATTTTTTAATAAAAATTTTTCATATTTCACCCTTGAAAACTTTTTTTCTTTTTCAAAACTTTTATCTGAAACTATTATATTCTTGAGACCTTTGTCAGTAAGCATAATTCCTTTAGCTTCACTTTCAATTTCAATAATTTTCTCACTTAAATAATTGCTCAATATATTTTCTAGAATTTGGGGTTTTCCTAAACTTTCAATTTGTTCTTGAGAGAGTTCAATCTTTTGTATATATCCAATAAATTCTTTTGAACTTATCACTTCATCATTAATTTCTGCTAAAATATTTTGTTTACCAGACCTAAATATATCGCCCATACCCCAAAGTATGAATGGTAGAGCAATTATAGCTATAAATATTTTCGCTAAAAATGTTTTAGAAAATTTTCTTATTGATCCTAGCATAATTTTAATTTATGAAATTTAAATTAATTGTGATTATAAATCTATAAAGAAAGTCTTAAATATGGCAAATTCTCTTAGATATTTTGTTGGAAATTGGAAGATGTTCGGTGTTCCAGGCTCTTATAAAATTTTAGATAAAATTAATCAGTTTTATCACAAGGATCAAAAAAACAAAAATAAATATAAAATAATAATGGCCCCTCCCGATACTTTAATTTATGATTTTTCAAAAAGGTTCAAAAATAAAAAAATAATTATTTCTTCTCAAAACTGCTATCACCAAGATTTATTTGGACCTTATACAGGCAAAGTAAGTCCTTTTATGATTAAGCGTCTCGGTGTTAATTACACTTTATTAGGACATTCTGAGTGTAGGTCTGCTGGTGAAACAGACGAAATAATAAAGAAAAAATTTTCGTTGGCATTAAAAAATAATTTAAAAGTAATTTATTGCATTGGTGAGAATAAAATTCAAAAAAGAACTAAAAGTACAGTGAAGGTCTTAAAAAAACAAATTTTAAAAGTTATTTCCAAAAATAATAATTTCAACAATATTATAATTGCTTATGAACCTATTTGGTCTATTGGTAGCGGGTCAATACCTTCACCTTCAGAACTAAAAAAAAATATTACTATTTTGAAGAATTTTATTGTAAAAAAATTTAGAATAAAATCTCATCCAAAATTTCTGTACGGAGGTTCAGTTGACAAAAATACCATTAAGCACTTTAAATCTATTAAAGAACTTGATGGTTTTCTGGTTGGTGGAGCATCTAAATCATCAAAGAATTTTATTGATATAATAAAAAATTTCTATAAATAACCTCTATGGAAACAATTTTAATAGTAGCTAATATTGTCCTGGCAATTGTGTTGATAATAATTGTTTTATTACAAAGGTCTGAGGGTGGAGCATTGGGCTTGGGGTTGTCGCAAGACAATTTTGCTTCCACAAGGTCCGTTGGAAATTTTTTAACAAAAACAACTGCTATTATTGCTGCTTTGTTTATCATATCGAGCATTTCACTAGTTGTCCTATCAAGAGCTGACTTGCAAGAAACACAATCAGTTTTAGAGAAAATTGAGGATGAAAAAGATTTAGAACAGCCAAAAATTCCAGAGTCTTCAAAATAAACTTTATTTTTAATTAAAAAGTAGTTATAATGTTCTTCCATGGCGCGATATGTATTCGTAACTGGCGGCGTGGTTTCCTCATTAGGCAAAGGTCTATCATCTGCTTCCCTTGCATCTTTACTTCAATTAAGAGGTTTTAAGGTAAGAGTCAGAAAATTAGATCCCTATTTGAACGTTGATCCCGGAACAATGAACCCATTTCAACATGGAGAAGTTTTTGTAACAGATGACGGTGCCGAAACAGATTTAGATATAGGCCATTACGAAAGGTTTACAGGAATTTCAGCTACACAATCTGATAACATTACTACCGGAGGAATTTATAGTGATATAATTAAAAAGGAAAGAAGAGGAGATTATTTAGGAGGCACTGTTCAAGTAGTTCCTCATGTCACGGATAGAATTAAAAAATTTATTTCACAAGATGTTAAAAATGAAGATTTTATAATTTGTGAAATTGGTGGAACAGTTGGTGATATAGAAAGCCTACCTTTTTTAGAAGCAATAAGACAATTTTCCAATGATGTTGGAAAAAAAAATAGTTTATTTATACACTTAACTCTGGTTCCTTATTTAAAAGCTTCTGGTGAATTAAAAACAAAACCAACTCAACATTCAGTTAAAGAATTGAGAAGTTTAGGTATACAACCGGATATAATTATTTGTAGATCTGAAAGAGAAATTCCAAAGACAGAAAGAAAGAAAATATCTTTATTCTGCAATGTACCAATTGATAATGTTATTGAAACTGTTGATGTAAGAACTATTTACGAAGCACCAATTAGTTTTCATAAAGAAAAACTAGATGATAGGGTTCTCTCTTTTTTCAATATTAAAACAAAAAAATTACCTGATCTCAGTAAATGGAAAAATATTACCTCTATAGTTCTAAACCCAAAAAAAGATGTAAACATTGGAATTATAGGTAAATATGTTGATCTTAAAGATGCTTACAAATCCTTAGATGAAGCATTAATTCATGGGGGCATATCAAATAATGTAAAAGTTAATTTGAAGAGAATAGATTCAGAAAATTTGAAGCCTGATAAAATCAAACCTTTGCTTAAAGATGTAACAGGGGTTCTTATTCCAGGTGGTTTTGGAAAAAGAGGCACTGAAGGTAAAATTGCTGCCATAAAATATGCAAGATTGAACAATATACCTTTCTTCGGTATTTGCTTTGGTATGCAGATGGCCGTAATTGAAGCTGCTAGAAATTTATTAAATATAAAGAATGCTTCTACAAGTGAATTTGGAAATAATTGTACCCCGGTGGTTGGTCTTTTGGAAGAATGGCAAAAAGGTAAGAAGAAAATTAAAGGTACTGAAAAAAATTTAGGTGGAACAATGAGATTGGGTTTATATGATGCTGTATTAAAAAATAATTCTTTGATATCTAAGATTTATTCCGAGAAGAAAATAAAAGAGAGACATAGACATAGATATGAGGTTAATATTAAATACAAGAGTGATTTTGAAAAAAAAGGTTTAATTTTTTCAGCTTTATCGCCAGATGGATCTTTACCTGAGATAATTGAATTAAAAGGTCATCCATGGTTTATTGGTGTGCAGTTTCATCCAGAGTTTAAATCAAGACCTTTTACACCACATCCGTTATTTTCCTCTTTTATTAAAGCCGCTGGTGTTAATGGAGATAGTAATTAATGACAAGTAAATCCGTTAAATGTGGAAAATTAAATATTTCAAACACCAACACATTTACATTAATTGCAGGACCTTGCCAGTTAGAAAATGAGAAACACGCTCTCGATGTTGCTTCTAAATTAAAAAAAATAACTGATGAACTTGGAATAGGCTTAATTTATAAAACCTCATTTGATAAGGCTAATAGAACTAGTCTTAAGGGCAAAAGAGGAGCTGGTCTTGAAAAATCTTTACCAATTTTTGATAAAATTAGAAAAGAAATTAATGTTCCTGTATTAACTGACATTCACACCATAGATCAATGCAAGATAGTCTCTAAACACGTTGATGTTTTGCAAATACCAGCCTTTTTATGTAGACAAACAGATTTACTTGTAGCTGCTGCACAAACTGGAAAAGTAATAAATGTAAAGAAAGGTCAATTCCTAGCACCATGGGATATGATTAATGTTACTAAAAAAATAGAAGACTCAGGAAATAAAAATATTTTGGTTACTGAAAGAGGAGCAAGCTTTGGTTATAATACCTTGGTGTCTGATATGAGATCATTGCCTATTATGGCCAAAAACGGTTATCCTGTGGTTTTTGATGCGACGCATTCTGTTCAGCAACCTGGGGGGATGGGGGACAAGAGCGGTGGTCAAAGAGAATTTGTTGAACATCTTTCTCGGGCAGCTATTGCTGTTGGAGTTGCAGCCATTTTTATAGAAACACACCCTGATCCAGATAACGCACCGTCTGATGGACCTAACATGGTTCCTTTATCAATGATGCCAAATATTTTAAAGCAACTATTAAAAATAGATAATCTAATAAAGAATGGCAAAAATTAAAAATATTAAAGGCCGACAGGTTTTTGATAGTCGAGGTAATCCAACAGTAGAGGCTGAGGTATTTTCAGAAAACGGATCTGCCTTTTCAATAGTACCTTCAGGAGCATCTACTGGAACCCATGAAGCATTTGAATTAAGAGATAAAGATAATAAAGATTATTTAGGCAAAAGTGTTTTTGTAGCTATTTCAAATATAAATAATCTAATATCTAAAGCTTTAAAAAATGTTGAGATTACTGATCAATTAAAGATAGATAAAATTTTAATCGAACTAGATGGAACTGAACAAAAAAAGAAACTTGGCGCTAATGCTATTTTAGGTGTATCTATGGCTTGTAGCAAATTAGCAGCAATTGAAAAAAAAATTCCTCTTTTTAAATATTTATCCAAAAACGATGATTATTTATTACCAATACCTTTGTTAAACATTATCAATGGTGGAGTTCATGCAAAAAACAATCTTGATATTCAGGAATTTATGATACGCCCTGAAAAAACAAATTCATTTTCTGAAGCACTAAGACGTAGCTTTATTGTAATCCAAAATCTTAAAAAAATGTTAGTCAATACTAATGTGGGTGATGAAGGAGGATTTGCACCAAATTTAAAAAGCAATGAGGAAGCAATTCAAATAATAATAAAATCCATTGAAAAATCAGGTTTTAAACCAGGTGATGATATATCTATCTGTTTAGATGTCGCTGCAAACGAATTAAAAAAACCAAAAACAATTGAATATTATTCTAATTTGATAAAAGAGTATCCTATTAAATCTATTGAAGATCCTTTTTCCGAAGACGAGTGGGAGTCTTGGAATAAACTCACTAAAAGCACCAATATTCAAATTGTTGGAGACGATCTCTTTGCAACTAATAAAAAGAGATTACAAAAAGGAATAGATGAAAATTCCGCTAACGCCATTCTTGTTAAACTTAATCAAATTGGCACTGTTAGCGAAACATTAGAAGTCATAAATCTTGCTCAAAAAAACGGCTTTAAAACAATTATTTCACATAGATCAGGCGACTCAGAAGATACTTTTATTGCCGATTTATGTGTTGCGACAAAATCTTCACAAATCAAATCTGGTTCATTAGCTCGATCTGAGAGGGTATCTAAATATAATAGACTTTTGAGAATAGAAGATACTCTTGGAAAACTAGCAAAAATGACTAAAATCTAGTTATGAACTTTTTTGATGTTTTTAAAAATAAAAAAATTTTGTTTTTAAACATCTTTTTATTTTTGTATATAGTTTTTAATTTATTAACTGGTGAAAGAGGTTTAATGGCCTATTTTGAAAAAAGCGAACTTGAAAAAAAATTAACTAAAACAAAAAGTGTGTTAACCAACGAAATCCAAATTTTAGATAAGAAAAATTCATTACTTTCTGAAAATTTAAATTCTGATTTTGTCGATATTCTTATTAGGGATAAATTAAAATTAGGAAAAAAAGAGGAAATTATTATAAAAATAAATGACTAAAAGCAGACACCCAGAAAAAATTAACAAACCTTTTAATCCAATTAAAAAAAAACCTAATTGGATTAGGTCTAAAATCTTAGATACAAAAGTTTTTTTTAGAACAAAAGAAGTGGTTAATCAAAACGGTTTAAATACAGTTTGTCAGGAAGCAAATTGTCCAAATATTACAGAATGTTGGAGTAAAAAACATGCAACATTTATGATAATGGGCGATACTTGTACAAGAGGTTGTGCTTTTTGCGATGTAAAAACAGGAAAACCAAATAAATTAGATCCATTTGAACCTTTAAAAATTTCAAAAGCAGTAAAAGAACTTAATTTAAATCACGTAGTGATAACTTCCGTAGATAGAGACGACTTAGAGGATGGTGGGGCAAATCATTTTAAAGAGGTTGTTTTAGAAACAAAAAAAAATAACCCCCAAACTACAATAGAAGTTTTAACCCCAGATTTTTTAAGAAAAGGAAATGCATTTGAAAAAGTCTTAGAAGCATCTCCGGATGTGTTTAATCATAACATCGAAACAGTACCAAGTCTTTATTTAAGTGTTAGACCTGGTTCTAGATATTTTGCTTCTATAAAATTATTGGAGTCATCAAAACAAATTAAACCTAATTTATTTACTAAATCTGGTTTGATGGTAGGTTTAGGTGAAAATAAAAATGAAATTTTGCAAGTAATGGATGATTTGAGAACTGCGAATGTGGATTTCTTAACCATTGGACAGTACCTTCAACCATCACCAAAACATTATCCTCTTCAAAGATACTATAATCCACAAGAATTTCTAGAATTAAAAAAAATTGCTTTATCAAAAGGATTTTTATTAGTTGCCTCATCTCCTTTAACAAGGTCTTCTTATCACGCTGATGAAGATTTTAAAAAATTAAAAAAAGCAAGAGATGAGCAATCAAAATGCCTAACGCTTCAGTAAAAAAGATTATTCCTTGTAAAAAAAAAGATCTTATTAAAATGATACTTGATATAGAAAAGTATCCAGAGTTTGTTCCATGGTGTATTGATGGCAAAATACATAAAATTAATGATATGGATGATATTATTGAGATGGAAGCAGATTTGACAGTTGGAAAAAAGTTTCTAAACCAAACATACAAAAGCCATGTTACTTATTACAAAAATAAAGACAAGATTTTAGTAAACAACATTGGAGGACCATTAAAACATCTTAAAAATATATGGCAAATAAGAGAGATCAATAATCAAAGTGAAGTTGATTTCTCAATAGATTTTGAAATTAAAAATGTCTTTTATAATATGATTATGAAAAAATCATTTGATAAAGGATTAAATGAAATTGCAAGTGCTTTTGAAAAAAGGGCGATCAACTTATTTAAGAATACTTAAAATCAATTCTAGAGCCTTTTTTACAGTTTTTTTTTGAATTTTAGATCGATCCTTATTTTTAAATAAATATTTAGATATTTTAATTCTATTTTTGCTTTTAATACCAATATACACTAATCCTACTGGTTTTAACTTAGTTCCTCCACTCGGTCCCGCTATTCCAGTTATAGAAATGGCTATATTGGCTTTAGCAATTTTTGACAAATTATTTACCATATATGAGCAACATTCACTACTAACTGCACCATGATTTTTTATAATTTGTTTTGGAATCTTTAAAAGTAGATTTTTTGATATATTTGAGTAAGTAACTAGACCCATAACAAATACTTTTGAAGATCCACTTATTGATGTGATAGCACTTGACAACATACCACCAGTACAAGATTCTGCAATAGCCAACCTAGTTCTTTTTTTCTTTAATAGAGCAACAACTTTCTTATTTAACTTTTTCATTAATTAAAAAATGTTTTTCCAACCATAAATAATACAAGACATATAACCACATAAAATCCAGCTAAAATATCATCAAATATGATACCAAAAGTATTTTTATATTTCCTATCAATATAATCTATTGGAAACGGCTTAAGCCCATCAAATAATCTAAATAAAAGAAAAAACCAAAAATAAATCTGAAGTGTTTCTACCATTGAGTTTCCTCTGTTAGGGTGAAAAATTTCGTATAAAATTATTGGAATTGATTGACCAAGAAATTCGTCAATTACAATTTCTTGAGGATCTTTATCTTTAAAATTATTTAAACAAGATTTAATTGCAAAGAAGGAATAAACAAAAACTAATAACAAAGATAACAAAATAATTAAAGTAGGGATTTTAAGGCCATATATTAATATAAATAAAAATAATGTTGTAAATAATGATGCCCAAGTACCTCTGTATTTTTGAATTGAGTCTCCAAAAACAAAAAGAGTAATAAAATAATAATTTAATTTTTTAATCATATTTAATTACTGATGCAACTACCTCAGTGGCAATAGCTCTTTCTCTCCCAATAATTCCTAATTTTTCTGTCGTTTTACCTTTTATATTAATCTTATCTTGACTAATTTCACAAAATTTGGAAATATTTTTAATCATCTTTCTTCTATATCTGCTTACTTTTGGTGTTTGTGTTATTATGTTAATATCTAAATTGTTTATGTAAAAACCGTTAGATTTAATTTTTTTAATTACATTTTTTAATAAAATTGTAGATCTTATATTTTTAAATTTTTTATTTTTGTCAGAAAATAGTGTGCCTATATCTCCCATATTACAAGCTCCAAGAATAGCATCGATTATAGAGTGTAAAACTGGATCACCATCTGAATGTCCTAAAGTTCCAATTTTTGATTTTATATTTAAACCACCTAAATAAAATTTTCTCCCAGGAACAAGTTTATGAATATCAAAACCTATTCCAATTTTAGTTTTTTGATTCATGTAATTTTTAAGCATTTTCAAATCTTCTTGATTTGTTATTTTAAAATTACTTTTTTCTCCCTCGATAAATTTAACGTTTTTTAATGACTCTACTAAAGATAGGTCATCATCTTTGTAGAGCAATTTTTTATCTGAGTGGTATTTAAGTATTTCATTGTAATTAAAAGATTGGGGTGTCTGCGTTATAAAAAAATTTTCTCTTGTCAAATTTAATAATTTATTTTTACCAAACATTGTTTTTAGAGCATCACCAATATGAATTTTAGGCACAACTGAGTTTTTTTTTGAATAATGTATGATCTTTTTGATCAATCGAAGAGAAAAATTAGGTCTTGCGGAGTCATGTATAAGTACTTTTGAACATTTTATTTTCTTTCTCTTAATAAATTTAAGGGCATTGAACGTGGACTCTTGTCTTGTTTCACCACCAATTACTTTTACAAATTTTTTAAATTTTATATTTTTAACAAGCCTTAAGTGTTTTTTGTTAATAACAACAATAATATTTTTAATTTCCTTAATATTGTTAAATTTAATCAAAGATAGCTCTAAAAGGGTTTTTCCTGTAATTTTAAAGAAGGGTTTTGGGACTTTATGTGAAAATCTTTTACTATTTCCAGCAGCTAATAAAATTAAACAAAAACTCATTATATATATTAATTTATCCTATATTTATGTAAAATGTTAAGGAATTATAATGTTAAATACTATTAAAACTTTTAAGTGGTTTTTTACCATCTCATTAATTTCAATTTTATTAGGTTTATTAACTTTTGTTACTTTTATAAATCAAAAATTGATATTTTTAAATGATGATTACTTACAATATTTACTAATATTAGACGTTACATTTTTAATATTATTTTTAATGCTTCTGGTTAAAGAAACATCAAAACTATTTTTAAAAATAAAATCAGGAAAAGAGGGCTCAAAAACTAGCTTAAACTACGTTCTGCAATTTTCTTTATTTGCTTTTATACCATCGCTTGTAATTGCAATTTTTTCTCTAGTTTTATTTAATGTTGGTTTACAAAAATACTTTGATAAAAAAATAACATCAGCAGTAAATAACTCTTATGAGGTTGCAAAAAATTACATTGAAGAGACAAAGCGTTCTGTAGAGGCTGATATTTTTCTAGTAGGAATAGACCTAAATAGATTTTCTGGAATCCTATTTTCAAATCCTAAAAGAGTTCAAAATAGTATTAGAACACAGAAAAATTTGAGAAGATTAGATGAAATTTATTTAATTGATAGTGCTGGAACAATTTTACTCGGAGAAACAAATAATCCTGATGATCAACTTTTGTTACCATCCGAAGACGAATTTGACACCGCTCTTGGTGGTAAACCAGTGGCTATAAATGTTGGATCAGACAATAAAACAGCATTCATGTTAAAGTTAAATAATTTTATCGATACTTACCTTTATGTATCTAGAAATATACAGCCGCAATTACTTCAATACCTTGACGATACGCAACAGGCAGTAAATTTTTACTATACAGTTGAAAATAATAGAACAGGTATAAAAATTACTTTTGCCATAATTTATGTAATTATAGTTTCAATGCTTTTATTTATGACTATTGTTTTAGCTATAAGTTTTGCCGGGAGGTTAACAAAACCAATTATTAATTTAATTACTGCATCAAAAAATATTAGTTCTGGAAAACTTGATAGTAAAGTGCCTGAGATTGAAACAGATGAAGAAATTAAAAACCTTAATCAAAATTTTAATAACATGATAGATAGATTAAAAAGACAACAAGAAAAGCTTTTAGTATCGGAAAGATATTCTGCATGGGAGTCCGTTGCTAGAAAATTGGCTCATGAAATTAAAAATCCTTTGACACCAATTCAATTATCAATTGATCGACTAAAAGAAAAATATTCAGATAAAATTAAAGATGATAAATCTAACTTTTCTAAATATTTAGAAACTATAAATAGACAAATTATTGATATTAAAAAGCTAGTAAATGAATTTTCAGATTTTGCTAGAATGCCATCTCCAATATTAAAAAAAGTCAATATCGAAGATATTTTAAAAAGAGCTGTATCTTTTTATAAATTATCAAATGAAGAGGTAATTTTAAATATTGTAAAAAAAAATAATTTAGATTTCTATATAAAAGGTGATAGTGAACATTTAAATCGTGTTTTTTTAAATTTAATAAAAAATTCTATTGAAGCAATTGATGAAAAAAAACAAAAAGATCCCAATTTACAAGGAAAAATTACTCTAGAAATGAACACAAATAATGAATATATAGTGATCAAAATGCTCGATAATGGCATAGGTTTTAAAGACGTTACAAATATCACCAAACCTTATTTTACTACAAAAAAACAAGGGACAGGCTTGGGTCTTCCTATAGTATCAAAAATTGTAAATGACCACGGTGGAGATATAAATTTTTTTAAAAGTTCAGATGGTGCTAATATAGAAATAACTTTACCCATATATTCATGATACAAGAAGTACTAGTAATAGATGACAATTTTGACATCAGAAATTTAATCTCTGAAATCTTAAAAGATAAAAACTACAATGTGAGAGAGGCAGCTAATTATAATCAAGCGGTTTTAGAAATTGACAAAAAACTCCCAGATATAGCAGTCATAGATGTTAAATTAGACAAAGGAGACAAGGATGGAATTGAATTATTAAAAAAAATAAAAGGGAAGACCGATTTAGTTCCTGTAATAATGATTTCAGGACATGCCAATGTTGAAATGGCTGTAGAGTCACTAAAACTTGGAGCATATGAATTTATTACCAAACCTTTTGCACCTGAGCAATTACTTAATTTTATTAGTCGTGGATTAGAAAATATTAATCTCAAGAAAGAGAATTCAAATTTAGAAAATAGATCTTTTCATTCTTTTGATTTTATAGGCAACAATAACCAAATCTTAAGAATTAAAAAACTTTTATCCAAACTTGCATCAACAGATAGTAGAATTTTAATATCAGGGCCAACAGGTTCTGGTAAAGAACTTTTAGCTAGGAAAATTCACAAAAGTTCGCAAAGAAATAAAAAACCATTTGTTGTAATAAATGGCGCTTTGCTCAAAGGAGATAATTTTGACTCAGAGTTATTTGGTTTAGAAAATCCTGATGGGACAAATACATATGGTTTTTTAGAAAAAGCAAAAGGTGGAACACTTTTAATAGATGAGGTTTCAGAAATACCACTTGATACACAAGCTAAGATTTTAAGAATTTTGATTGATCAAAAGTTTAAAAGAATAAATGGCAAAGAAGATATTTATGTTAATATTAGAATTATTTCTTCAACATCTAAAGATTTAAAAAATGAAGTATTAGTGGGTAATTTTAGAGAAGATTTATTTCACAGATTAAATGTAGTCCCAATAGAGCTGCCGAGCTTAAGTTCAAGGTCTGATGATATACCTTTACTAATTGATTATTTTCAAAAAAAGTTGTCTGAAATTAATGGCATACCTAAAATTGAAATTAATGTTAATGATGATTTACTGTATTCATATCATTGGCCAGGCAATGTTAGAGAATTAAGAAACCTTGTTGAAAGAGTATCAATATTGTCTCAAAATGAAAATAAAGTTAATATTGGTAGATTTCTCCATGAAATACTAAGTAAAAATACTTCTCAAACTTTGGAAAATACCAATATCTCAATGGAATACCCTTTGAAACAGGCAAGAGAAAATTTTGAAAAAAATTATTTACTAACTCAGCTTAAAAAAAATAAAGGCAATATCTCAAAAACAGCTGAATTTATTGGAATGGAAAGATCTGCTCTTCATCGAAAATTAAAATCTTTAGGTATTAAAGGTATTAACTAATCATGAATATTATAATTTGTGGTGCCGGCATGGTTGGCTTTTCAATAAGTAAGCAATTACAAGCACAGGGCCATTCTGTAACTGTTATAGACCAATCTTCTGAGGATATTAAAAAGATTAATGATACACAGGATGTGAAAGGAATTGTAGGTAGAGCAACATTTCCCTCAGTTCTTGAAAGTGCAGGCGCGAAAGACACTGATATGATTATTGCTGTGACGAGAAACGATGAAATTAATATGATCGTATGTCAAATAGCAAGTTCTCTTTTTAATATTTCCAAAAAAATTGCAAGAATTAGATCTCAAGAGTTTTTAGAGGGAAAGTGGAGTAAACTATACAGCAAGTCAAACATACCAATCGATGTAATTATTTCACCAGAAAGAGAAATAGCCAAATCATTATATAGGAAACTCGAGGCTCCAGGCGCATTGGACAATGTTCCATTTGTTAAAGACAAAGTTAAATTACTTGAAATTTTAATTGAAAAAAAATGCCCTATAGCAAATATTTCTTTAAATGATTTGACGAAGAAATTTCCCGAATTTAAAGCATATATTTTTGGAGCGGAAAGAAAAGATAAATTTGTTTTCTTTAAAAAAAATGACCAAATGAAAGTTGGGGATAAAGTTTATTTAGTTGTGAGCACAGATCAAATTAATAAATTACTTTCTGTTTTTGGTCATGACGAAAAGGTTGCAAAAAAAATTCTTATAATAGGAGGAGGTAATGTTGGACTTCATTTAGCAAAGCTTCTTGAGACTTCTGACGGATTGAGAATTAAAATAATTGAAAAAGATAAAAATAGAGCTGAGCAAATTGCTAGCGAACTTTCATCTTCGATAGTTATATGTGGTGACCCACTTGATGAAAAAATTTTAAAAGAAGCAAACATTGAGGAAATCGAAACAGTTTTTGCTTTAACCGAAGACGACGAAGATAATATAATGGCATGTGTTCTTGCAGAAAAATATACGCCATCAAAAAGAACCATAGCTATAATTAACAAACATAATTATAACATATTACAAGAGTCACTAAAAATTGATGACTTAGTTGATCCAAGAATGGCAACTGTCTCAACCATAATGAAACATGTACATATGGGAACAATAGACACTGTATATTCCCTATTAGACGGACAATATGAATTTCTTGAAGCCAAAATTTTAGAATCATCTGAGCTTGTAAATAAATCTATAAAGGACTCAAATCTTCCTGAACAAGTTAGAATTGGAGCTGTTGTGAGAAAAGAAAAGGTTATGATGCCGAGTTCTAAACTTATTTTTGAAAAAGATGATATTGTAATTGTTTTATCTAAAAGGGAACAACTTAAAGAGGTTGAAGACATATTTAGAATATCTTCATAATAAAATGAAAATTCAACCAAGTTTATATTACTTAGGTATGAGCTGCTTTCCTATAAGCATACTTTCTCTAATAAATATTTTTTATTCTTATTACTTTGAATATTTATTAGATGTTAATTCTTACGTCGTAGTCCTGGTGTTATCTTTAACAATTGGGATTACTTTTTTTGTATTCGGAAAATCAAAGAAAGATGAAATTGGAATATATGAACAAATTTTTCTAGTCTTTTTGATTTATATATTTTGTTCATTTTTTATTTTAATTCCTTTTTATATGAGCAGTTACAATATCTCTTTTATAGACTCTTATTTCGAATCTATATCTGGTTTAACTGGAACAGGATTTAGTACTCTTGCAGATATAAAAAATCTAGACCCACCATTAATAATATGGAGATCTTCCTCACAATGGCTTGGTAGTTTTTTATTTTTAATTTTTTTAGTTTTAATTTTTTCTAATAAACAAATTAATTTTAAAATGACTGAATATGTATATAATTTTGAAAAAAAAATTAACTTTTCAAAAAATTTACTAAATGTTTCATATAGAATTTTTTTTATTTATTTATTCTTAACCTTGATAATTTTTATCCTTCTTTCATTTTCAGGTCTTAGAATTTTTAACAGTCTAAATTTATCTATGACATTGATTTCTTCTGGCGGTTTTTTGCCAACTAATTCTCTAAATGATATAATAACAACTAATTTACAATTATTTGTCCTGACTATTTCTTTTTTAATTCCAATTTTTAATTTTTATATAATGTATAATATTTTTTTTAATAGAAATGATTTAAAGTATCATGGCGAAGATTTATATTTACTTTTTATATTTTTATCATTCTCATTAATATTTTATTTGTTAAATAATTTTGATTTATTGAGTGTTTTTACGAATGTTCTTAGCAGCATTGGAAATTCAGGATTATCTACTACATCCATACCTAATAATTTTAATTTATTTTTCTTAATACTTGTAATTTGTGGAGGCTCTGTTTTGTCCAGTACATCAGGAATAAAATTTATAAGAATTTATATTTTAGTTAAGGCTTTTATACTGGAAATATATCGCCTTGTTAAACCTAATATAATATTAGACAACAGAATAATGTTTACTGATAAAAAAATAAATAAAGATAATATTAGAATTGCTTTCCTAATATTCATTTTATTTTTTTTAAGTCTTTTAATTTTAAGTAGTATTTTGTTAATAGATATTTTTGATTTTGAAAGTTCTTTTAAATTATCAGTATTGACTATAACAAACACAACAACGTCAAGTATTTACGGTTTAGAGGGTATTAATTTTAGCAGTTTATTAAATCTTTCAAAGATTTCACTTATAATTTTTATGATTATAGCTAAAATCGAATTACTTGCTGTTTTTTTAATTATCAGAAAGGTTTTTGCTAGAAATTAGTTTATGTCAAAAATATTAATTATTGGTGCTGGCGCAATGGGATCCGCATTTTCCATCCCGAGCATAGAAAATGGTCACAGTGTAACTTTAATTGGATCACCACTTGAGGATAAATTAATTGATAAATTAAATAAAAGTAGAAAGTTTTATAAAAATCTAGATTGTTATTTACCTAAAAAATTAAAACTATTTAAAGCTAATAAATTATATCAAGCTTTAAATACAAAACCGACTGTAGTAGTGGTGGGAGTAAATTCAATGGGTATTGAATGGATAGGTAAAAAATTAGCAAAATTTCATAATCCCAATGTCCCAATTGTTTTACTCACAAAAGGTTTAACAATCTTTGATAAAAGAATTGAAACTTTGAGTTATAAACTTTCATCAATAATTAAAAATGATCAATTTTCTAAATTTAAAAATTTGTCTATAACAGCTGTTGCTGGACCATGTATAGCCAAGAGTCTTGCAATGAAAAAAAGGACATCTGTTGTTTTTTCTAATGAATTTTTAGAAAATGCAAAAAAACATAAAAAAATTTTTGAGACACATTATTACAAAATTGAATGTTCCAATGATCATAGAAGTGTTCAGTATTGTGCTGCTATTAAAAATTTTTATTCAATGATCATTGGTTCAGTAAGTGATTTAAATACAGCATCTGTAATTTTTTATAAATCTTTTCTTGAAATGTGTAAATTTATTAAACTTTATGGAGGTTATGAAAAAACAGCTTATGGTTTATCTGGATTAGCAGATTTGCATGTTAGCAGTGCAGGAGGACGAAATAGTAAAATGGGAAAATATTTAGGCGAGGGGTACACATACAAAAAAGCTAAATTAAAATTTATGAAACATGAAACTGTCGAAGGAGCTGATTTAGCTTTTGAGCTTGGCCCAAAGATATTAAACAAATATCATAAAAAAAACTTTCCTTTAATGTACAGTCTTGTTGAATGCATATGTTTGAACAAAAAATTAACTCTTAAGAATTTTTAAAAAAATGGGTTTCAGCGTTATATTACCAACACTTAATGAAAATGGTCATATAAAGGATTTAATAAATAATATTTCCAATATTTTTGAAAACAAACAAATTGATTACGAAATCATTGTCGTAGATGACAATTCATTAGATGGTACTATCGAAACAATAAAGAATATGCTTAAAAAAAAATTAAATTTAAAACTCATTGTAAGGGAAAATAAAAACAAGAATTTAGCTGCCTCATTAAATGATGGAATAAAAAAATCTTTGTTTGATAATTTGATATGGATGGATGCAGATTTTCAACATCCGCCAAAATATATTATAAAATTTATCGAGGGAGCTGATACTAATGATGCTATAATTTGCTCACGTTTTCTAAATAACAGCGAAAGATATTTTAACAATCCCGAACTTAATAAGGATATAAATGAAAACCAGAGTTATTTTTATAATAAACTATGTAAATTACTCTTGTATAAAGATATCACTGATTACACAAGCGGCTTCGTAAGTATAAAAAAAAAAGTATTTGAAAATTATAAATTAAAAGGTTTTTACGGAAATTATTTTGTTGATTTAATAATATATTTAAAAAAAAATAATTATAAAGTTATAGAGATACCATTTAAAGATGAAACAAGAGCATCAGGATATTCAAAAACCGTGGTCAATTTTAATTTAAAATATATTTATACATGTATTAGGTATAGTTTAACTTTATTAATAAGTTTTTTTAAAAAATTTTAGTAAATATGATCAACAAGACAAATAATTTAATTTTATTTAGTGTTTTTAGTATCTATCTCTTAATAGGAATTTTTATTTATAAAGATTTTGGGATTGGTATAGAGGAACATTTCCAAAGAAAAAATGGTTTTCATTGGTTAAGTTATTTATTAAGTTTTACTAATTTTAGTGAACTAACTGAAATTTCAAATTTGAAGTATCAAGAAATTATAGCTACCAATCAATTACCAGATATCAATTTTTTTAATTTTTATGGAATTTTATTTGATGTACCAACGGCTTTAATAGAGATTTTGTTTGGAATAAATGAGTCGAAAGATTATTTCGAAATGAGACATCTTTTTAGTTTCATAGTATATTTCATTAGTTCAATTTTTTTTTATAAAATCCTTAAAAATAGATTTGGTTTTTTTATAGGTCTAATTGGCCTGCTTATTTATATACTTTCACCAAGAATCTTTGGTGACAGTTTTCACAATAATAAAGATGTATTTTTTTTGTCTGTTTTTACAATTTCAATTTATTATTGTCTTGAAACTATACAAAAAAATTCATATAAAAATTTAATTTTATTTTCACTTTTTGCAGCATTTGCAACATCTTCAAGAATAGTAGGATTGTTTTTACCTTTTTCAATAATAATTTTTTATTTTTTTGAATTTTTAGCTAATACGTCCAAATACAAAGAATTTATTTTAAAATCCTTTTTTTTAATATTCTTTTTTTTTCTTTTTCTATTTTTGCATTTTCCCTATGCATGGACTCTTGAATTCAAAAATATATTAAATTGGCTTGACCCTTTTTTTTATTATATGGGTTTATCCATATTATTTAATGGTGAGTACTATTTAATTAAATTCTTACCCAGGTCATATTTGCCAACCTGGATCACAATTTCCACTCCTATATATTATTTGTTATTATTATTTATTGGTTTAGCATATCTAATCTTTAGATTGTTCAGAAGATTATTAAAAGTAAAAGAGAATACTATTCATAATGATTTGTGGCGTGGTACAAAAGAAAAAAAAGATGTGTACATGATTATTTTTTTTCTTACATTTATTTTTTTTGTAGTCTTCTTTGACGTAGCGATGTTAAGTGGCTGGAGACATTTTTATTTTCTCCATACATTTATTGTTTATATTTGTGCCTTTGGGCTTTATTTTCTTTATGTTATAATTTCAAAGTATAAAAAAATTAAAACGTTTTTTATTCCTATATCTATTCTGCCTTTATTTTTTATTGTTTTTAAAATTTATCAATTCCATCCATATCAAAGTTTGTATTTTAATAATCTAATCAATTCTCATAATGTTGAAAAATATCAGGTTGATACAGCTTCTTTGAGTAGAGCCGATGCTTTAAAAAATATTTTAAGTCAGGAAAATAATAATGTGTATATAAATGTAGCTAATGCCTCATGGACACCATTTTTTAATGGCAAAGCCCTTTTAAAAGAGGATGATAAAAAAAGACTTAATTTTGTTGGACAGGAATATAATAAAGCTGATTATATTTATACAAATTATATCTATGAGGTAGATATCAGATATAATAATAAATACAAAATACCAGAAAATTTTAAAGAGTTTGATAAATTAATTATTGATGAAATTCCTATATACACAATATATAAACGTATAAACTAAAATGAAGATTTTTATTTATAAAACCTTAATTGTATTTTTATTTATTTTCTTAGGTTATAAATTAACTATAGGTTACACGATTTCTAAATTTGAACAAAAATTTTATTCTTTAGGAAATAAAGAAAACATTGAGCAAATAAAAAATAAAATTAGAAATGAACTTCAAGAGGGTGTCAAAAAAGATAGAATATTGGATAAAGGTGATGCTATTTTATTAAATCAATTTATTAATAAAATTAGAGAAGAACTAGGAACTGATTGAAAAATATTAAATTAGGAAAATTTACCTTAAAAGAGGATAAAAAAAATTTAAAACACATATTTGATATTATATGTAAAGAAATTCCTGCATCTTTATTCACAAAAATTAATTTTAAATATTTTGAAAAATTAGTTAAAAAAAATATCATTAAAGTGTTTTCTATAAAAAAAGGAAAAAGCATAACATCTGTCATTACAGTTGTTGATTATAAAAATTATAAAATACTTAAAAATGAAATAATTTGGTTTTTTATAAAGAATCCAATTATGATTTTGTTTAATATTAATCACTTGTTAAAAAGTTTATTCAAAGGTTCAGAACCTTCGATTGATAAAAACTATCTTCATTTATTACATCTTGTTATATATAAACAATATTATATGAAAAAGAGTTTAAAATATAAGGATAAATTATTTAATTATTTTTTTAAGCAAATAATCAAAAATTTTAATGCCAAAATATTATTTCTATGTTATGAGAAAGATAATATGGCTGCAAAAAATTTTTATTATAGAAATAATTTTGAAACTTTCGCAGAACGTCCAAATTTATTATTTGTTAGAAAAAAG
>CACHHJ010000005.1 GCA_902579585.1 uncultured Pelagibacteraceae bacterium | reverse complement strand
AATTAAATTTAAAGGCAAAGAAATACAAATAGAAAGTCTAAAAACATATGATTTTTCAAAGGCACAAATAACTTTTTTTGCTGCTGGAGGAAAAATAGCAGAGGAATGGGTTCCAAAAGCCAGTAAAAAAACTGTTGTTATAGATAATTCTAAAGTATTTAGAATGGACAAGGATGTTCCATTGATTGTACCCGAGGTCAATCCAAACAAATTATCAATGTTTAAAAATAAAAATATTATTGCTAACCCAAATTGTTCAACGATACAAATGGTAGTTGCCCTGAAGCCACTACATGAAAACTTTAATATAAAAAGAGTTATAGTCTCTACTTATCAATCTGTATCTGGTGCAGGGAAAGCCCCTATGGATGAACTAATTAGTCAAACAAAAGAATATTTAGAGGAAAAAAAAATTAATTCCAAAAATTTTACAAAACAAATAGCTTTTAACTTAATACCCCATATCGATGAATTTAAGGAGGAGGGATATACCCGTGAAGAATGGAAGATGATTTCTGAAACTAAAAAAATTCTTGATCCAAAAATAAATTTAACAGCAACCTGCGTAAGAGTTCCTGTTATGGTATCCCACGCAGAGTCAATTAATGTTGAATTTGAAAAGTCTTTTGACATTAAAAAGGTTAGAGATATTTTAGATAAAGCAGATGGATGCAAAGTTGTTGATGAAAGGAAAAACGGTGGATATACAACACCAGTAGAGGCAGAAAATAAAAACTTCACCTTTATTTCTAGAATAAGAAAAGATAATTCGAGAGATAACGCTCTAAATATGTGGGTCGTTTCTGACAATTTACTTAAAGGCGCCGCATTGAATACAGTACAAATTGCTGAAAGATTAATTAAAGATTTTTATGGAAAATAATAATAACCCTCTATCACCACATCTTCAGGTTTATAGATGGCACATATCATCCTTACTTTCTATAACACATAGAATAGTCGGTATTATAAATTTTTTAAGCATCATCACTATTCTATTTTTACTAATACTAATTGGTCCTGATAAAAACTTTTTTGAAATTTTTTCTAGAACCTTTATTGGAAAATTTATTATTATTTCTTTATGTTGGTCTTTCAGTTTTCAAATTTTAAATGAAATAAGACATCTAGCATGGGACATGGGTTATGGATTTAACTTAAAAGTATCTAGAATAACAGGAATAGCAACTATTTTTGGATCTTTTGTATTAGCAATTTTATTTTATTTTATTGGAAAGAATATAATCTGAAATGATCAAAGCAACTCGTAAATGGTTAACAATTAAAATTTCCTCAGGATTACTAATTCCTTTTATGGCCTGGTTTATAATTAACCTTGTACCCGCATTTGATGCTAATAATTCTCAATTAATAGATTTTGCCTCAAGCATCTCGACTAAAATTTTAATGTCTATATTCATAATATTAGCCTTTACTTTTTACACACTTACAATAAGTGAGGTTTTTGAAGACTATATTAACAACTTAAAACTCAAAAATGCCGCAAATAGATTACTTGTTTTATTTAGTATAATAATCACATTAGTATTATTATTTTTTTTAATTAAGATTTAATTTTTATGAGCAAATATAAAATTATAGATCATGAATATGATGTTGTAGTTCTAGGAGCCGGAGGATCAGGTTTAAGAGCTGCTGTTGGACTTTCAGAGGCAGGTTTAAAAACCGCATGTATTTCGAAAGTGTTTCCAACAAGAAGTCATACCTCAGCAGCGCAAGGAGGTATATCTGCTGCCCTTGGAAATATGGGAGAAGATGATTGGAGATGGCACATGTACGATACAGTCAAAGGTTCTGACTGGCTAGGAGATCAAGATGCAATCGAACACCTTTGTAAAGAGGCACCCAAAGCTGTTATCGAATTAGAAAAATATGGTGTACCGTTTAGTAGAACAAAGGAAGGAAAAATTTATCAACGTGCTTTTGGAGGTATGACCAAAAATTATGGAAATGACTCCGTGCAAAGAACATGTGCTGCCGCTGATAGAACGGGACACGCAATTTTACATACTTTATACGGACAAGCTTTAAAACATAATACCGAATTTTTCATTGAGTATTTCGCATTAGATCTTTTAATGAAAAATGGAGAATGCAAAGGCTTAGTTGCTTGGAATTTGAATGATGGAACTATTCACAGATTTAGATCACATATAACCATTATCGCAACTGGCGGGTACGGCAAAGTTTATTATACCGCAACATCTGCTCATACTTGTACTGGCGATGGGAATGCTATGGTTTTGAGAGCAGGACTCCCATTACAAGATATGGAGTTTGTTCAATTTCATCCTACAGGAATTTATGGAGTTGGCACGTTAATATCAGAAGGTGTCAGAGGTGAAGGTGGCTATCTTTTAAATTCAAAAGGAGAAAGGTTCATGGAGAAGTATGCTCCAAAAGCTAAAGATTTGGCCTCTAGAGATGTAGTTAGCAGGTCAATAGCAGTTGAGATTAACGAAGGTAGAGGAGTTGGAAAAAATAAAGACTATGTGAATCTTCATCTAGATCATTTAGACCCGAAAGTTATTAAAGAAAGATTGCCAGGAATAGCAGAGTCAGCCAAAACTTTTTGCGAAGTTGACGTTAGAAAAGATCCAATTCCAGTAGTACCAACAGTACATTATAATATGGGAGGAATTCCTACAAATTATAAAGCAGAAGTTTTGACATTAAATGGCAAAGAATCCACAGTACCAGGATTGATGGCAATTGGAGAAGCAGCCTGTGTGTCAGTTCATGGTGCAAACAGATTAGGATCAAATTCTTTAATTGATTTAGTAGTTTTTGGGAAATCTGCTGCGAATAGAGCTGCTGAGCTCGTAAAACCCGGGACTCCTCATGAAGAATTATCACAAAGTGAAACAGATAAGTGTTTAGATCGTTTTGATAAGCTTCGTAACTCAAATGGATCTACAAAAACATCTGAGCTAAGATTATCTATGCAGAAAACCATGCAATCTAAATGTGCTGTTTTTAGAACAGAAAAAACTTTAAAGGAGGGAATGGATCAAATAAGAAAACCTTTCGAGGGAATGGAAGATATTTCAGTTACAGATAAATCAATGTTATTTAATACAGATCTAGTTGAGACTTTGGAGTTTGATAACTTAATAAGGCAAGCTATGACCACAATAGACTCAGCTTATCATAGAAAAGAGAGCAGAGGAGCTCATGCAAGAGAAGATTATAAAAAAAGAGATGACAAAAAATATATGACCCATACTTTAGCTTGGCAAAAGGGAAATGATGTAAAAGTAGATTATAGACCAGTGCATTCAAAAACTTTAACAAATGATGTACAATATTTTCCACCAAGAGAAAGAGTTTATTAATGGTTCAATTTAGCCTTCCTCAAAATTCAAAAATTTTAAAAGGCAAATATTATAAAGACAAATCGGGATCAACAAATATCAAAAAAGTTAATGTTTATAGATGGAGTCCATCTAGTAAGGAAAATCCAAGAATTGATACATTCGAAATAAATATTAAAGAATGTGGACCAAAAGTTCTAGATATACTTTTCAAGATTAAAAATGAAATAGATCCTAGCTTGACCTTTAGAAGGTCTTGTGCTCATGGTGTTTGCGGTTCTTGTGCAATGAATGTTGATGGGGTGAATACTTTATCTTGTATAAAATCTCATTCTGATATTAAAGGAGATTTAAATATTTACCCTTTACCTCACTTAAAGGTAGTTAAGGATCTAGTTGGTGATCTGAGCACTCTATATAAACAATATGAGTCTGTCGAACCATGGCTTAAAACAACAGCTGGGGAAAAAACATCAGTTGAAATTCAACAGTCCCAAGAAGATAGAGCAAAATTAGACGGCTACTATGAATGCATACTTTGTGCTTGTTGTTCGACTTCATGCCCAAGTTATTGGTGGAATGGTGAAAAATATTTAGGACCAGCTGTTTTATTACAAGCTTATAGATGGATTACAGATAGCAGGGATGAAGAAAGAAAAGCTAGGCTTAAAAAAGTTGCAGATGAGTTAAAATTATATAGGTGCCATACAATAATGAATTGTACTAATTCATGTCCTAAGGGTTTAAATCCAGCTAAAGCAATAGCATCTATAAAAAAAATGCTTGCAACAAGTTAAAACCTTAATTAATCATTGTTGCAATGAATGTAATAAAGCATTTTGTTAATGGCCAATTATTTGACGGAAACTCAAAAAGAAAAGGTAAAGTTTTTAATCCTGCTACAGGTGATCAAAGTTCAGAAGTAAATCTTGCAACAACTAATGATGTTAATACTGCTGTAGATGCAGCAAAAAAAGCATTTGTAACTTGGTCACAAAAAACACCTTTATTTAGAGCGAGAATACTTTTTAAATTTAAAGAATTAATCGAAAAAAATTCAGATGAATTAACAAAATTAATAGTTTCTGAGCATGGAAAAGTTTATGAGGATGCCAAAGGATCTTTGACTAGAGGGTTAGAGGTTGTTGAATTTGCTTGTGGTATCCCCCAACTATTAAAAGGAGAATTTACAGAAAATGTTGGAACAAATGTAGATAGTTGGTCAACTCGACAACCTCTTGGTATATGTGCAGGTATTACTCCTTTTAACTTTCCAGCTATGGTTCCAATGTGGATGTTCCCCATTTCAATTGCATGCGGAAATACATTTATTTTAAAACCTTCTGAAAAAGACCCTTCTTGTTCAATTAGATTAGCACAATTATTTATGGAAGCAGGATTGCCCAAAGGAGTTTTTAATGTAGTCAATGGGGACAAAGAGGCAGTAGATGCAATAATAAATAACAAAGATATTTCAGCAGTAAGTTTTGTGGGATCAACCCCAATAGCAAAATATATTTATGAAAACTGTGCAAAAAATGAAAAAAGAGTCCAAGCTCTTGGGGGTGCCAAAAACCACTGTGTTGTAATGCCTGATGCAGATTTAGATCAAGCAGTAAATGGTTTAATGGGAGCTGCATATGGTTCAGCAGGAGAAAGATGCATGGCACAGTCTGTTGCTGTTGCTGTTGGAAAAATTGCAGATCCACTAGTCAAAAATTTATCTAAAAAAGTTGAAGCACTTAAAGTTGGACCAGGATTAGATAAGAAATCTGAAATGGGACCTTTAGTTACTGAGGAGCATCTGAAAAAAGTAAAAGGGTATGTTGATATAGGTGTTAAAGAAGGAGCCAAACTAGTTGTTGATGGTAGAAATCTTAAACTACAAGGATATGAGAAAGGTTTTTATATGGGAGGATGCTTATTTGATCAAGTTACAAAGAATATGCGTATTTATAAAGAGGAAATATTTGGACCAGTTTTATCAGTTGTAAGAGCAAAAAATTATGAAGAAGCCCTAAAATTAGTCAATGATCATGAATTTGGAAACGGTGTGAGTATTTTTACTAGGGATGGTGATACTGGACGATCATTTGCTAGCAATGTTCAAATTGGTATGGTCGGAATAAATATTCCCATACCAGTGCCAATGGCATTTCATAGTTTTGGGGGATGGAAAAGATCTCTTTTTGGTGATCAACATATGCATGGACCTGAAGGTGTTAGATTTTATACTAAATTAAAAACCATAACTTCAAGGTGGCCATCAGGTATTAAGTCTGACCCAGAATTTATAATGCCAACAATGAAATAAAGATGAGAAAAAAAATTTCTTTAATAGGAGCAGGACAAATAGGAGGAACTCTTGCGCACCTCATTGCCCTAAAAGAATTAGCTGATGTTGTTTTGTTTGATGTTGCAGAGGGAATTGCAAAAGGAAAAGCCTTGGACATTGCACAATCATCTGGTGTCAGCGGTTTCAACTCAAGTATAGTTGGAACGAATAATTATGAAGATATTAAAAATTCTGATGTAATTATAATTACAGCTGGAGTTCCAAGGAAACCAGGTATGAGTAGAGATGATTTATTAGGTATTAATCTCAAAATTATTAAACAAGTGGCAGAAGGAATAAAAAAAAATTCTCCAAATTCTTTTGTAATTTGTATAACTAATCCGCTAGATGTAATTGTTATGGCACTTCAAAAATACTCGAGTCTACCGACTTCCAAGATAGTTGGTATGGCGGGAATATTAGATACATCTAGATTTAAATACTTTCTTTCACAAGAATTAAAAATTTCAATTAATAAAATTAACTCTTTAGTATTAGGCGGCCATGGAGATACAATGGTTCCAACACTTAACCATACTACAATTGATGGAAAGTCTTTAACAGAACTTGTCAAAACAAAAAAAATCTCGCCAGAAAAATTGGACTCAATAATTGATAGAACTAGAAAAGGGGGTGCAGAAATAGTTAAATTATTAGAAAAAGGATCAGCATTTTACGCTCCTGCTGCTTCAGGAGTCGACATGGCCGAGTCTTATATTAAAGATTTAAAAAAAACATTGCCATGTGCAGCATATCTAAATGGAGAATATAATGTTAAGGGGCTATATGTTGGTGTTCCAGTTGTAATTGGTAAAAATGGGGTAGAAAAAATTTTGGAGCTAGAATTAAATGATAAAGAAAAAAATAATTTTGAAAAATCTGTTAAAGCTGTAGAAGAATTATTTAATTCAGCTAAAAAAATCGATCCTTCTTTGTAAGTCGTTTTTTAAATAGTAAAGATTTAATTCAAAAATAATTAGTGTTAAAACAATATAAATATTCAAATGAATTTTAAAAATACAGATATAATTACAAAATTTGGACAATCATACCTACCAATAACTCTAATCTCTATCTATGCATTTTTTATTAATTGGATTAGTGCCAACATGGGAGTCATGGTTATAGACACATTTTCATTTTTTGACTCTTCATTTAGTATCTTTAAAAATAAACTTCCAGTCAGAGACTTTTGGGCATTTACAGGCATATTTGTTGATTACTCACAGGCATTTTTTTTTTTAGTTTTTGGTAAAAGTTGGACAAGTTATGTTATTCATGCCTGTTTTTTCAATATTCTTATTTCTTTAACATTTTATTATTTCTTACAACAAATAGAATTAAATAAACTATATTCTTTTTTTTACACGATAAGTTTTGCAACTCTATGTTATCCAGTATCTGGAACACCATTTGCATACCTACACTCTTTTGTTTTTTCATTAGCATCAATTTTTTTAATATGCATTGCCCTTAAAAAAAATAATCCAATTATATGGTTCATTATACCAATAGTATGCTTTATGGCATTTTTCTCCATGCAAACACCAAGTGCTTATATTATCTTAATAGTGATATTTTTCTCTTTATATTTTTTATTTAAAAAAAATTATTCAAAGTCATTTAGTTATTTTTTGTTTGGAGGATTCTTTTCACTTATAATATTATTTATATATTTATTTTTAACAAATACACCATTTGAAAATCTTCTCTATCAATATTTTTTGTTTCCATTGAGTTTAGGGAGCGAGAGAATTTTAAGTGACCCGTCTGCTTATGTAAGCCTAAAAGATCAAATTTCTTTTGAGAAACTTATAATGGATTTTAAATATATTCATATATTTTTATTTCCTATTATTTTTTTTACCGTTAAACAATTTTATAATAATAATCAAAATAAGCTAAAAATTTATAATTTGATTATCATTTTATCTACTTTTGCATTTTTATTTAATCAAATTGTAACTGCCAATCAAATTTATATTTTTAGTTTGATACCAGTTTTAGCATCTATACTTCATTGTAATCTTAAAAAAGAAAAATTTAATAAATACTTAAATTTTTTTATTATTTTATTAATCTGTTTTGTAACAAGTAAATATCATCTTAGATATAATATCGATAGAAAGTTTTTAGACTTAGAAAATATAGACAAAAGTAATGCTCAAAATGCAAAGATTTTAGATAATAAAATGAAAAATCTTAATTGGATTAATCCATATCATGAGCCAAAAGAAGAATTATTATTTTTAAAAAATTCAATCAACTATTTAAAACAAGACAACCGAAAAAAAACATTGATAACTCATTATCATTTTATTTCAACAATTTTGGATGAGGATTTGAATATTTTAAACAGGTGGTATTTATTTGGTAACGATACTCACCCAACAGAAACACACAAGTATTTTCCATTTTATAAAAATATGATAAATAAAAATATAGAAGATAATCAGGTCCAAGTAATTTACTTACTTAGTCAACAAGACGAAATACTTTTTGATAATATAAAAAATTACTTTACTGAAAAATGTTTTGAAAATAAAATAATTGTAGAGAACAGATTTTCTTCTCATGAAATTATAGAATGTAAAAAATAATATGAATATTCACGAACATCAGGCAAAAGAAATATTAGAAGAATTTGGGGCTCCTGTTACAAGTGGTATCGCTATTTTTAAACCCGAAGAGATAAAAGAAAAAATAAATAAATTAAAATCAGATAAATTAGTTGTAAAAGCACAAATTCATGCTGGCGGAAGAGGAAAAGCTGGGGGTGTAAAATTAGTTGATAGGTCCGAGATTAATTCTGAGGTCCAAAAAATGTTTGGTAAAATTCTTGTTACTCATCAAACAGGGCCTGAAGGAAAAAAAGTTAAAAGAGTTTATATACAAGAAGCATACGATATCGAAAAAGAATTTTATTTATCATGCTTAGTTGATAGAGAAAGTTCTAAAATAGCATTTATAAGTAGTACTGAGGGTGGTGTAGATATTGAGTCCGTAGCAAAAAATAATCCAGAAAAAATTATAACTACAAAAGTTGAATTTAAAGACAATATAAGCAATGAAGATATTCAAAAAATTATTAAAATATATTCTTTAGACACAAATCAAAAGAAAGATGCTAAAAATTTAGTTAATGCGTTGTTTAATATTTTGGTTTCAAAAGACGCATCACTTATAGAAATTAATCCACTTGTTATTACAAAGCAAAAAAAACTTATCTGTTTAGATGCTAAAATGAATTTTGATGATAATGCGATGTACCGAAGACCTGAAATTTTAAAACTTAGAGATCTTAATGAGGAGGAGCCAGCAGAGATAGAGGCAAGCAAATTTGGTTTAGCATATATAAAATTAAATGGTTCTATCGGATGCATGGTTAACGGGGCTGGCCTTGCAATGTCAACTATGGATATAATTAAACTATACGGTGAGGAGCCGGCAAACTTTCTAGATGTAGGAGGAGGAGCCTCTAAAGAACAAGTTTCTGCTGCCTTTAAATTAATTTTATCTGATAAAAAAGTTAAAGGAATTTTAATAAATATTTTTGGAGGAATAATGCAATGTGATGTGCTTGCTCAAGGTGTTATAGAAGCAGCAAAGGAAATCAATATTAAAGTTCCTTTAGTGGTAAGACTTGCGGGAACAAATTTTGAAAAAGGAAAAGAAATTTTAGATAAATCAGGACTTGAGATTTTATCTGCATCAGATTTAAATGATGCAGCAAAAAAAATTGTAAATGCGATAAAATAAATGTCAGTTTTAGTAAACAAAAATACAAAAGTTATTTGCCAAGGTTTTACTGGAAAACACGGAACCTTTCACTCTGAACAAGCTTTAAAATATGGGACTAAACTAGTTGGTGGTGTTACACCAAAAAAAGGTGGCACAAAGCATCTTGGGCTTCCAGTTTTTAATACTGTAGCTGAGGCAAAAGAAAAAACATCGGCAAATGCAACAATGATTTATGTGCCTCCAAAGTTTGCTGCTGCAGCTATTATAGAAGCAATAGATGCAGAAATGGATTTAATAGTTTGTATAACTGAGGGAATACCAATTTTTGATATGATGAATGTAAAAAAAGAAATTATAAATAGCAAAAGCAGACTTATTGGACCCAACTGTCCGGGAATAATAACACCTGAAGAATGCAAGATTGGAATAATGCCAGGTTCGATTCATAAAAAAGGTTCTGTAGGTATTGTTTCAAGATCAGGTACACTAACTTATGAGGCGGTGGCTCAAACAACTACAAATGGTTTAGGTCAATCAACTTGTATTGGTATAGGAGGGGATCCCATCAATGGAACAAATTTTATTGACTGTCTTGATCTTTTTTTAAAGGACAAAGATACTCACTCTATTGTTATGATTGGAGAAATTGGTGGTTCAGCAGAGGAAGAAGCTGCAGAATTTTTAAAAAAGTCTAAGATAAAAAAACCCACAGTTGGTTTTGTAGCTGGATTAACAGCCCCACCAGGCAGAAGAATGGGACATGCTGGCGCAATAATATCAGGCGGCAAAGGAGGCGCGGAAGACAAAATAGAGGTTATGAAATCAGCAGATATTACGATATCAAAATCTCCAGCTGACATAGGAAAAACTATTTATGAAAAACTTAATAATTAAAAATTCTTTTTTTGTGTTATTATAGTTATTAATAAATATGGCCAACGGAAAAAATAACAATATCTTTGAAAAAACATCATTTCTAGGAGCAAATAGTTCTCAGTTTATTCAAGAATTATACGCAGATTATCTTACTAACCCTCAGAATATTCCAAATGAATGGAAGATATTTTTTGAAGGACTGAAAGATGAAAAAGATGGAATCATAAAAAATGTAAATGGACCTAGTTGGGCTAGAAAAAAGAAGCTTAAAAATAATTTACAAAATAATTTTGATGTTAATAAAATCAAAAATGGAAATTTAGATATCTTTCCTGAAAAAGGAGATGTATTAGAAGCAGCAAAAAATTCTGTAAGAGCAAATATGCTAGTGAGAGCTTTTAGAATTAGAGGGCATCTAATATCAAATCTTGATCCACTTGGTCTTCAAAAAAGAGAAAAACACTCAGAATTAAAACCTGAAAGTTATGGGTTTTCAGAAAAAGATTTTAGTAAAAAAATATTTTTAGATGGAGTTCTTGGCATCCAGTCAGCATCTCTACAAGAAATATTGTCAATTGCAAAAGAAACTTACTGTAAAAATATAGGATTTGAATTTATGCATATGTCAGATCCTGAAGAAAGAACATGGATTAGAGATAGAATTGAGGGTAAAGAAAAGTCAATCAAATTCACATTAAATGGAAAGAAAGCAATTCTAAACAAACTGGTCGAGTCGGAGGGATTTGAGAAATTTTTACATGTAAAATTTGTAGGTACAAAAAGATTTGGCTTAGATGGTGCTGAGTCATTAATTCCAGCCTTAGAACAAATCATAAAAAGGGGAGGTAACCTCGGAGTTAAGGAAGTTAAAATTGGGATGCCTCATAGAGGGAGATTGAATGTGCTCGCCAATATGATGCAAAAACCTTTCAAAGCTATTTTTAAAGAATTTTTTGGCGAGAAAATAACTTCAAAAAAAGATTTCGAAGGAGATGTAAAATATCATTTGGGAGCGTCAGCAAATAGAGAATTTGATGGAAATTTAGTTCATATAAGTTTAACAGATAACCCATCACATTTAGAAGCAGTAAATCCAGTTGTTCTGGGACAAGTTAGAGCAAAACAATTTTTTCACAAAGACAAGGAAAGAAAAAAAGTAATACCAGTTTTAATTCACGGTGATGCAGCATTTGCTGGACAAGGCGTTGTAGCTGAGTGCTTCGCTATGTCTGGGTTGCCAGGACACAATACTGGCGGAACAATACACATTATAGTTAATAACCAAATTGGTTTTACAACAGCACCACGATTTGCAAGATCATCTCCATATCCATCGGATTTAGCAAAAATGGTTCAAGCACCAATATTTCATGTTAATGGAGACGATCCAGAAGCTGTGGTGCACTGCGCAAAAGTTGCAACTGAGTTTAGACAAAAATTTAATAGAGATGTAGTAATTGACATGGTTTGTTACCGAAGATTTGGTCATAATGAGGGTGACGAACCATCTTTTACTCAGCCATTAATGTATAAAAAAATAAAAAATCATCCTTCAACCTTAGAAATTTATGGTCAAAAATTAATCAAAGAAGGTTTGATTACAAAAGAAGAAATTGAAAGTAGTAAGAAAAAATTTAAAGATTTTTTAAATAATGAGTTTGTTGGAGCAAAAGATTACAAAGTTAAAATGAAATGGTTTGATGGAGTATGGTCACGCTTCAAACCAGAAATAGGAAAAGACAGAAGAGGCGTTACTGGAGTTAAAAAAGAAGATCTTAAAGATATTGGAAAAAAAATTACACAATTACCAAAAAATTTTAATATTCACAAAACCTTAGTAAAAATTTTTGAAAATAAGCAAAAAATGTTTACACAAGATTACCCTATTGATTGGTCCACAGCCGAGCTACTTGCATTTGCAACACTTTTAAATGATGGATTTTCTGTTAGATTATCAGGGCAAGATTCAGGCAGAGGAACCTTTAGTCAAAGACATTCAGTCTTAAGAGATCAGGATAGTCATGAGAGATATATTCCTTTACACCATGTTTCAAAAAAACAAAAAAATTTTGAAGTAATAGATAGCCTTCTATCTGAATTGGGTGTTCTTGGTTTTGAGTTTGGTTATTCTCTTTCTGAACCCGAGACTCTTGTGCTTTGGGAGGCACAATTTGGAGACTTTGTGAATGGTGCACAAGTTGTTATCGATCAATTTATTTCATCAGGAGAGTCAAAATGGTCAAGGGCAAGTGGACTTGTAATGCTTTTGCCCCACGGATATGAAGGTCAAGGTCCTGAACACTCATCAGGCAGATTGGAAAGATTTTTACAATTATGTGCTCAAGATAATTTGCAAGTGGTAAATTGCACAACACCAGCGAACTATTTTCATGTTTTAAGGAGACAGATGCATCGAGGTTTTAGAAAACCACTTATAGTCATGACACCGAAGTCACTTTTAAGGCACAAAAGGTGTATATCAAATCTTGAGGATTTTACGAAAAAAAATTCATTCCATAGAATTTTAGAGGACAGCGCATATTTAAATGGAAGTAAACTTATTTCCCTTAAAACTGATAAAAAAATTAAAAAAGTTGTCATGTGCTCAGGCAAAATTTATTTTGACCTAATAGAGCAAAGAGAAAAGGTCAAAAACGATACCGTTGTGTTTTTAAGAATTGAGCAACTTTACCCTTTTCCTGTGAAACAGGTTGGAAAGCAGCTTAAAAGATACAAGAATGCCAAATTTTATTGGTGTCAAGAAGAGCCAAAAAATATGGGTGCATGGAATACTGCGCGACACTATATTGATAGAACTTTAGATATCATTCAAGTAAAAGGCGAAAAAGTTAAATATGTAGGACGGAATGCTGCTGCATCTCCTGCTACAGGAAATTTAAACAAACATCTTGCAGAACAAAAAGAAATATTAGAAAAGGTTATTAATAACTAAATGTCAGAGAAAATAATAGTTCCAGCATTAGGAGAGTCGGTCACAGAGGCTACAGTTTCAAAATGGCTTAAATCAGTAGGGGAAGAAGTAAGCTCTGATGAACCGCTGGTAGAACTAGAAACTGACAAAGTGAACGTTGAGGTCCCATCACCTTCTGACGGTATATTGGAAAAAATTACAGTTAAAGAAGGGACAACAGTTGAGGTTGGAAGTCTTTTGGGAAGTGTGGGAGCAAACAATATAAAGCCTGTTGTAGAAAAAAAGGAAAAAAAATATACACCACCGCCAAAAAAAGAAAAAAGCATTCCTATTTATGAAGAGCCCGAAAAAATAGATGAAATAGTGGAATTAAATGAACCAGTCTCTAATGGAAAGGAGCCACTAGTATTAAATGAAACAGAAAAAGAGGATACTCCATTAATTTTAGACCAAGAACACGAACCTGAAAAAACAAAAAAACCCAAAGTAAAAACAGCCTCACCGTCTGCTAGAAAAATAGCACAGGACAAAAATATTAGCTTAGACCAAATCGAAGGTTCCGGAAGGAGAGGCATGGTTCTTAAAGAAGATTTGATTAATCTTATGGGCACTAAGCCTGCTCCAAATTTAAAAAAGACAAAAGATGGTCCAGAGGAAAGAATTAAAATGACAAGATTAAGACTAACAATAGCTAAAAGATTAAAAGAAGCCCAAAACAATGCCGCAATGCTCACAACTTTTAATGAAGTTGATATGAATAATATAATGGAAATACGAAAAAATTATCAAGATGAGTTTAAGAAAAAATATTCAGTAAAATTAGGTTTTATGTCATTTTTTGTAAAAGCAAGTATTGCTGCACTAAAGAACTATCCTGCTATTAATGCTGAAATACAAGATGAGGAAATCGTCTATAAAAATTATTACAATATAAGCTTTGCGGTTGGAACGGATAAAGGTCTAGTAGTTCCAGTTTTAAGAAATCCGGATGAGATGTCATTTGCAGACATTGAAAAAAGTATTTCTAATATTGGCGAGAAAGCTAAAAATGGGAAATTAACTATAAATGACTTACAAGGTGGAACTTTTACAATAACAAATGGCGGTATTTATGGTTCAATGCTTTCAACTCCAATACTTAATCCACCGCAGTCCGGGGTATTAGGTATGCATAATATAATTGAACGTGCAGTTGTAATAAATGGTGAAATAAAAATTCGCCCAATGATGTATTTAGCTTTATCATACGATCATAGAATTGTTGATGGTAAAGAGGCAGTATCATTTTTAAAAAATATTAAGGATTTTTTAGAGGAACCAAAAAGACTTTTTTTAAACGTATAAGAAATGGAAAATAATTTTGATTTAATAGTTATTGGTGGTGGACCAGGTGGATATGTATGCGCTATTAGAGCTGCTCAGCTTGGTCTTAAAACTGCTTGTGTTGAATCTAGAGGGACTCTAGGAGGGACCTGTTTAAATGTAGGATGCATTCCATCTAAAAGTTTACTTAATTCTTCAGAGCTCTTTTCAAAAGCAAAAAATCAATTTAGTAATATTGGCATTGAAACAGGAGATGTAAAACTTAATCTTAATAGAATGATGACAAATAAAAGTAAATCAGTACAAATTTTAACTAAAGGTGTTGAATTCTTATTCAAAAAAAATAAGGTAACCTATATAAAGGGAAAAGGAGTTTTATTTTCAAAAAATGATGTAGTAGTTTATCAAGATAACAAAAAAACCTCTTATAAATCTAAAAATATTGTAATTGCTACTGGTTCGTCTTCTGTTTCCTTGTCTGGCATAAATATAGATGAAAAGAACATTATATCATCGACCGGCGCACTTTCATTAGAAAAAGTCCCGACAAATTTGGTAATAATTGGTGGCGGTTATATTGGACTTGAAATGGGTTCGGTTTGGTCAAGACTTGGATCAAAGGTCACTGTAATTGAATATTTAGATCATATAACACCAGGGATGGATAGAGAAATTTCAAAGGAATTTCAGAAAATTTTAACAAAACAGGGAATTAAATTTTTATTAGAAAATAAAGTTACATCTGTAAAAAATAAAAATAACCAAGTTTTGGTAGATTTTGTTGATAATAAAACAAATAAAAAATCAAGTTTAGAATGTGATAAAGTTTTAGTTTCAGTTGGTAGAAAACCCTATACAGAGGGTTTAAATCTCACAAAACTAGGTATTAAAAAAGACAAGGCAGGAAGAATAGAAGTAAATAAAAATTTTCAAACTTCATTAGAAAATATTTATGCTATAGGTGACGTTATCAAAGGACCTATGCTAGCACATAAGGCAGAGGAAGAAGGAATAGCAGTTGCAGAAATACTAGCTGGACAATCTGGTCATGTGAATTATGACGTTGTCCCGGGAGTAATTTATACTTCTCCAGAAGTCGCAGCTGTAGGAAAAACTGAAGAAGATCTTAAAAATTTAAAAATTAATTATAAAGTTGGTAAGTTCCCTTTTCTTGCTAACTCAAGAGCCAAGGTTAACAATGAATCTGATGGATTTGTAAAAATTTTGGCTGATGCAAAAACAGATAAAGTTTTAGGTGTCCATATAATTGGACCTCATTGTGGTGATATGATAGCTGAAATGGCTTTAGCAATGGAATTTGGTGCAAGTTCAGAAGATATAGCTCGAACTTGTCATGCTCATCCAACTCACACTGAAGCAATCAAAGAAGCGGCTTTAGCAGTAGATAAGAGACCTATTCACTTTTAAACGACTTAAATAATTAATGAAAGTTCCAGTTCTAATTCCTAGAATATTTGACCATCCTCATACTTATTTGTCTGGTAGGTTTGGAAAATTAAAAGCAGGTTCTATAGTCCAAGTTCCTTTTGGTAAGGAAAACGAAATAGGGGTCGTATGGGATAAAACTCAGGAAACTAAAAAAAATTTTAAGCTAAAAACAATTTCAGAAATAAAGCCATTTTCATTTAGTGATAAAATAATTAATTTTATTAATTGGTTTTCTATTTACAATCTAGTTCCAAAGGGAATGGTTTTAAAAATGTTTTTAGGAAATGATTTATTGGCGTCAAAAAAATCTAATTTTAAACTTCAATATAGCAGAAATAAAATAATTAAATTTGAATTAAATGATGATCAAAAAAAATGCCTAAAAGATATTCAAAGTTTTGGTGATAACTTCAATGTTACTTTGTTGCAAGGCATCACTGGATCTGGAAAAACTTTAGTTTATTTTGAAAAAATAAAAGAAAATTTAAAAAAAAATAAACAAGTATTAGTTTTGTTACCAGAAATCTTCTTAACAAATCAATTTAATAAACGATTTGAAGATTATTTTGGTTTCATACCTTGTATCTGGCATTCTAAAATAACAAAAAAAAATAAAAGGATTATGTGGCAAAATATAAATAATGGAAAGATAGGTTTAGTGGTTGGTGCAAGATCGTCTCTATTTTTACCTTTTAAAAATCTTGGTTTGATAGTTGTAGATGAAGAGCATGATAACTCCTATAAGCAAGATGAAGGGATAAGATATAACGCTAGGGATATGGCAATTTCACGTGGATCTTTTGAGAATGTTCCAGTAATCCTATCCACTTCAATTCCATCTCTAGAAACTTTTAAAAATGTTAAAAATAAAAAATATAATTTAACCAAATTGAATAAAAGATATAAAGATTTTTCTCTTCCTAACGCAGAAATTATTAATCTTAACTTAACAAAAAAAAGTAAGAATATTTGGTTAGATATTAAAACAATTAATTTGGTAAAAAAATATTTAGATAAAGGCGATCAAGTTCTATTTTTCTTAAACAGAAGAGGATATGCACCATTTATGATTTGTAAAGTTTGTGGTTATAAACTTGAGTGTCCTAACTGCTCAATATTTTTAACATTTCACAAACATCTAAACAGAGCAATGTGCCATCATTGTGGACACAAAACTCAAATAAAAAATAAATGTAAAAGTTTTGATTCAAATTGTGATTTTCAAATGTATGGGCCCGGAGTAGAAAAGATTTTTACTGAGCTAAAACAAATTTTTCCTCAAAAAAAAATTAAGATTTTATCTAGTGATTTTTTAACCAAAAAGAAAGAAACTTCTGATTTATTGAATGATATTGAAAAAAATAAAATAAATATTTTAGTAGGTACCCAGCTAATTTCAAAAGGCTTTAACTTTCCAAATTTGAATTGTATAGTAGTTGTAGATGCAGATTTTTCAGGAATGGGATTTGATTTACGGTCTACAGAAAAAAATATGCAACTTTACAATCAGCTTAGTGGAAGAGCAGGAAGGTTTAGTAAAGACTCAATTATAATTTACCAAACATTCAATCCTAAAGATGAAACTTTAAAAAATATTCTTAAAAATAAACAAGATGAATTCCTCGAAGAAGAATTTATTTTAAGAAAGAAAAAAAACCTTCCACCATTTGTAAGACTGATCGCTTTTATCATTTCATCAAAAAATGAGAGAGATGGTTTAATAGAAGCAAAAAAAATTAAAAAAGTTTTGTCATCTATACAAAATATTGATGTAATGGGGCCCGTAACTTCACCAATATTTAAAATTAAAAATAATTATAGAACAAGAATATTGTTGAGGTCATCGATAAACTTATTTCCCCAAAAACAAATTAGCCAAGTTTTAAAGTTATTCAAAGTTTCGAAAAAAATAAAACTTACAGTTGATGTTGACCCTCTAAACTTTAGCTAAAATGCCTTTTGTACCCACTTGAACCGTGCATTTTCCTATGATACGAAATCTTCTAAATTCATGAACAAAATCAGTAAAGAATTAAAAGTAAAGTAATATGAACTCTTTTTCATCAGAAATATCCCAGAGATATGCATTAGCACTGTATGATCTTTCAAAAGAAAATAATCAAACAGAAGAGTTTGTAACCAATATTAAAGAATTTATGAAAGCTTTTAATTCTAATGAGAGCTTAAGACTTTTTGTAAAAAATCCCACATATTCAGTTGAGGATCAAATATCTGTATTTGATAAAATTTTAGCACAAATTAAAGCAAACAAAATGGTAAAAAATTTTTTTTCACTATTAATAATCAAAAAAAGAATTTTCTTTGTAGACCAAGTTGCTGAGAAATTTTTGAATTTAATTTCGATTAAAAAAGGCGAATTAACTTTAAATATTGTGTCTGCGAAAAAACTTGAAGACAATGAAATTTTGGATTTAGAAAAGGAAATTTCATCAAATCTTAAAAATAAAATTAAACTAAATTGTAAGACCGACCCTTCATTAATTGGCGGTTTAGTTTTGCAAATCGGAAGTTTGATGATAGATGCCTCTTTAAAAAATAAACTTAATAAGTATAAAAAATCAATGATGGAGAATTAAAAATGGATATTAATCCCTCTGAAATAACTAAAATACTTAAAGAGCAAATAAAAAACCTTGGAGAGAAAACAGAAGTTTCTGAAGTAGGTAAAGTTCTCTCTGTCGGAGATGGTATTGCAAGGGTATATGGCCTTGATAACGTGCAAGCTGGAGAAATGGTTGAATTTAAAGATGGTTCTAAAGGTATGGCATTAAATTTAGAGAGCGATAACGTTGGAATTGTAATTTTTGGTGATGACAAATCAATCAAAGAAGGGGATACCGTCAAAAGAACTGGGACAATAGTTGATGTGCCTGTTGGAAAAGAATTATTAGGAAGAGTTGTAGATGCTCTAGGCAACCCAATTGACGGCAAAGAAACTCTCAAAAAAGGAATTAAAAGAAAAAGAGTCGAAGTTAAGGCACCAGGTATAATTCCAAGAAAATCAGTGAACGAACCAATGCAAACTGGTTTGAAAGCAATTGATAGTTTAATACCAATTGGAAGAGGTCAAAGAGAATTAATAATTGGTGACAGGCAAACTGGAAAAACAGCTGTAGCAATAGATACAATAATAAATCAAAAAAAAATAAACGAGTCATCTGATGAGAAAAAGAAGCTATATTGTATTTATGTTGCGATTGGTCAAAAAAGATCAACAGTAGCTCAAATTCTTAAAACACTTCAGGATGCTGGTGCAATGGATTATACAATAATTGTATCTGCAACAGCGTCGGACCCTGCACCTTTACAATTTTTGGCACCATATACTGGTTGTACTTTTGGAGAATTTTTCAGAGATAATGGGATGCATGCTTTAATTATATACGATGATTTATCAAAACAGGCTGTTGCATATAGACAAATGTCACTACTATTGCGAAGGCCTCCTGGTCGAGAAGCATATCCCGGTGATGTATTCTACCTTCATAGCAGATTATTAGAGAGAGCAGCAAAGTTAAATGATGATAACGGGGGCGGATCGCTTACAGCATTGCCAATTATTGAAACCCAAGCGGGAGATGTTTCAGCATACATTCCCACAAATGTAATTTCGATTACTGATGGTCAAATCTTTTTAGGCACTGAGCTGTTTAACCAAGGTATTAGACCAGCTGTGAATGTTGGACTTTCTGTTTCGAGAGTTGGATCAGCTGCCCAAACAAAAGCTATGAAAAAAGTGGCAGGATCAATTAAACTAGAATTGGCCCAATATCGTGAAATGGCGGCTTTTGCTCAATTTGGTTCAGATTTAGACGCATCAACACAGAAACTTTTGAATAGAGGATCCAAACTTACTGAATTATTAAAACAAGATCAGTACAGCCCTATGACAGTTGCTGAGCAAGTCGTGATTATATATGCAGGAGTTAAAGGATATTTAGATAGTGTTGACATAAGTGAAATCCGTTCATTTGAAAAAGGCCTTCTAGACTTAGTAAAAACCGAAAATCCAGAAATAATTGAGTCAATCCAAAAAAGTGGAAAAATCGAGGAAGATATAGACAAGGCTCTGACTCAAGTCATTACAAATTATAAAAAAACAAATTTTGAGAAAAAATAATGCCTAGCTTAGATGACTTAAGAAAAAGAATTTCGAGTGTTAAATCTACACAGAAAATTACAAAAGCTATGAAAATGGTTGCGGCTGCAAAGCTTCGTAAAGCACAAGAAATGGCTGAAAATGGAAGACCTTATAGCGATAAAATGAATATTATTATTCAAAATTTAAGTAAAGCTATAAGTGATCCCGCGAATGCTCCAAAACTTTTAGTTGGTTCGGGGGAAGACAAAACACACCTGTGCGTTGTGATGACAGCTGACAGGGGTTTGTGTGGAGGTTTTAATACTAATATTGTTAAACAAGCAAAGAGTTACTTCAACAAAATTATAAAAGAATCTAAAAATCTTAAAATAATTACTGTTGGAACAAAGGGCTTGGATCAATTGAAGAGAGAATATGGCAAGTATATTATTAAAAAAATTGACTTCAAAAACAAAAAAAAAGTTTCCTTTAAAGATGCTTCGCTAGTTGGAGATGAAATTGTAAAATTGTTTAAAAATAATGAATTTGATAAATGCATTATCTTTTACAACAAATTTAAAAACGTAATGACACAAATACCTCAGTCACAGCAATTAATACCCGCTAAGAAAGAGGAGGATGTTAAAATAGAACAAGATTCATCCTATGATTTTGAACCCGAAGAGGATGAAATATTAGAAGATCTTCTACCAAAAAATATCTCTACACAAATTTATAAAGGATTTTTGGAAAATTCAGCAAGCGAACAAGGGTCTAGAATGACAGCTATGGACAATGCGACAAGAAATGCAGGCGATTTAGTGGAAAAACTAACAATAAATTATAATAGAAGTAGACAAGCCGCTATCACAAAAGAATTAATTGAAATAATATCTGGAGCAGAGAGTTTATAAATGAGTCAAAACGGAAAAATTATTCAAGTGATCGGAGCTGTTGTGGATGTTCAATTTGAAGGAGATCTACCAGAAATTTTGACTGCTCTAGTTGCTGACAACTCAGGCAATAAATTAATTTTAGAAGTAGCTCAACATTTAGGAGAAAACAGCGTTAGGACTATTGCTATGGATAGTACTGAGGGTCTTAAAAGGGGTGATCAAGTAACAAATACGGGTGCTCCAATAAGTGTACCTGTTGGGCCAGAAACTCTTGGACGGATTATAAATGTAATTGGGGAACCAATTGATCAAAAAGGTGAAGTTAAAACAAAGGAGAGGTGGCCAATACACAGAGAGGCTCCAAAATTTACAGATCAGTCTACTGAAACCGAAATTTTAGAGACAGGAATCAAAGTGATCGATCTTTTAGCGCCTTATTCCAAAGGTGGAAAAATAGGATTATTCGGTGGAGCGGGTGTTGGAAAAACAGTTATTATCATGGAGCTAATTAATAATATTGCGAAGGCTCATGGTGGATTTTCGGTATTTGCAGGGGTAGGTGAACGAACAAGAGAAGGAAATGATTTATATCACGAAATGATAGAGTCAGGAGTAATTAAACCAGAGGGAAAAGGCTCTAAAGCTGCTTTAGTTTATGGTCAAATGAACGAGCCTCCTGGTGCTAGAGCAAGAGTGGGATTAACCGGACTAACAGTTGCTGAATATTTTAGAGATAAGGAGGGTCAAGACGTTTTGTTTTTTGTGGACAATATATTTAGATTTACTCAAGCAGGCTCAGAGGTTTCTGCATTATTAGGAAGGATCCCCTCGGCTGTTGGATATCAACCAACATTAGCCACAGATATGGGAAATTTGCAAGAGAGAATTACAACCACAGGAAAGGGATCCATCACTTCAGTACAAGCTATATACGTGCCAGCAGACGACCTAACAGACCCTGCTCCAGCTACTTCATTTTCACATTTGGATGCAACAACGGTTCTTTCAAGACAAATAGCTGAACTAGGAATATATCCGGCCGTTGATCCACTTGACTCTACCTCTAGAATCTTAGATCCAAGAATTTTGGGGGAGGAACATTATAGAGTAGCAAGACAAGTTCAAAAAATTTTACAAACTTATAAATCTCTTCAAGATATAATAGCAATTCTTGGAATGGACGAGCTTTCCGAAGAAGACAAATTGACTGTTGCAAGAGCAAGAAAAATACAAAGATTTTTATCTCAACCTTTTTTTGTTGCCGAAGTTTTTACGGGAACCCCTGGTAAACTTGTCAGCTTAGATGCCACAATTAAAGGTTTTGATGCAATTTGTAAAGGAGAATACGATCACTTGCCAGAAGCTGCTTTTTACATGGTAGGCACAATTGAAGAGGCTATTGCAAAAGCAGAAAAAATGGCAAAAGAGGCAGCGGCTTAAATGGATGAAAATTTTAATATAGAAATTGTTTCCCCAGAAAAAAAATTATTTGCAGAAAAAGGAAAGTCAATAACCATACCTTCATTTGAAGGGGAAATGACCATTTTAGCTGATCACATTTCTACAATTACCTTTTTAAGACCTGGAATTATAAATATCAATGAAAATAAAAAGAAATTTTTCGTAGAAGAGGGAACAGTAGAGTTTTCAAAAAACAATTTAACAATATTGTCCTCAACCATTATCGACCTAGATAGCCTTTCAAAAAATGCTATTTCTAGTATGATTGAAGAGAGTAAAAAGGAGTTAAACCAACAAAATATAGATGATAAAAAGCGATATATTATTTCTCATAAAATCGACTGTTTATCACAAATTAGTTTATAAAATTTCTTATTTTTGGCAAAAGTTTTTCGTAAACCTTCTTTTTAAAATCAACGATTACATTTGGTAATTTTTCAATATCCAACCATTTCCACTCAACAAACTCTGGTTTATCCTTTTCTAAGTTTATTTCCTCATCGTTACCTAAAAATTTAACAATAAACCACTTTTGTTTTTGACCTCTAAATTTTCCTCTCCAAATTTTTCCTAAAAGGTAATTTGGTAATTCATATTCAAACCAACCATCAATTTCATTAAGTATTTTGATATTTTCTATTCCAGTTTCTTCATTAAGCTCTCTTTTCATTGCTGAAGTTAAGTCTTCACCGTCATTTACACCCCCTTGTGGCATCTGCCATTTATCAACTGGATTATCTTTTCTTTTTCCCACAAAAACTTGGTTTTTTTTGTTTAAAACTATTGCTCCAACACCTATTCTCAAAGGAAGTTTTTTTGTAGACATCATAGAGTCAAAAGTTTTAAAGCATAATTTAATTGATTATCAGAAGGACTATTCGCTTTAAAATTTTGACCTTGCTCTTCAATGAAAATATCTGGAGCTACACCCACATCCGAAATTGATTTACCTGATGGCAAATAATACTTAGAAACTGTTAACCGTATTCCGCCACCATCACTCAGCGGAATAATTGATTGAACCGAGCCTTTTCCATATGTTTTTTCTCCAAGTATGATTGCTCTTTTATGATCTTTAAGAGCGCCTGCAACTATCTCAGATGCTGATGCAGATCCATTATTAATTATAATTATTAAAGGCTTTCCATTAACTTTATCTCCCTTTCTTGCAAAAAACCGTCTGTTCTCAATAGATTTCCTTCCTTTAGTTGAAACTATTTCTCCATCGTCTAAGAAAAAATCTGTAATACTTACTGCTTGGGTTAAAAGTCCACCAGGATTATTTCTAAGATCAAGAATATAACCAATTGGTCTGTTCTTTTTTTCAAAATCACTTATTTTTTTATTTAGTTGGTTACTGCTATTACTATTGAATGCTTTTAATTTTATATAGGCAATATTTTTTTGTATGATTTTAGCTTCAACAGATTTAATTTGTATTATTTCCCTTTTTAAAATTTTCTCCAAAGCTTTTTTTTCGCCTTTTCTTCTAATTGTAAGTTTTATTTTAGAGTCAATTGGGCCCCTCATCATTTTAACGGCTTCCATTAGAGACTTTCCTTGGACCTGCTTGTCATCAATTTTTACAATGTAATCTCCAGCTTTAATTCCAGCTTTAGACGCTGGGGTATCATCGATTGGAGAAATTACCTTTACTACTCCAGCTTCCATTCCAACCTCAATTCCAAGTCCTCCAAATTCACCTCTAGTATCTGTTTCCATACTTTTAAAAAGTTCAGGGTTCATATAGGCGGAATAAGGATCCAAAGATTGTAATGCTCCATTGATAGCCGAATCTAGCATCTCAGATTGGTCGACATCTTCCACATATTCTTTTTTAATTTTTTCTAAAACTTCACCAAATAAATCAATTTTTTTAAAGAGTTTTTCGTCTGTATTGCCATGAAGATTGACAGTTAAAATGATAAAAAAAATTAAAATTTGAAATATTCTAATCATGTAATTGCTTCATTAATTTCAGTTGGATCACACCACATTTTTTCTAAATCGTAAAATTTTCTTTTTTCAGGATGAAATATATGGACGATAATATCAATTGCATCAATTAATTTCCAATCAGTACTTGTCTTACCTTCTATATTATATTTTCCTAATCCGCTTTTATCTAATTCTTTTACAATTATTTCTGACAAAGATTGTATATGTCTCGAAGATGTCCCAGAGGCTATGATCATGTAATCAGCAATTGCGGACTTACCTTTTAGACTTATTGATATTATATTTTTAGCTTTGCTGTCACTAAGGACTTTTTCGATTATTTTTTTTTGTTTCAAAATTTCCATTAATTATACTTTAAATAATTTTTTCTTATTTTTGAAGAAGAAATATTGATCCTTTTTGACTTAATAAATTGAATTTTTTCTTTTCCAAGGTAACCGTATGCTTTAGAATTAAAGACCTGTCTTAAATAGCCTGTTCTTGGAAAAACAATAATTTTACAAAAATTTGAAATTTTTTTCCAATCATGCCATTTATGAAACTTAATAAGGTTATCAGATCCAATCAAAAAAAATATTTCTGATTTTTTGTATTTTTTTTTAAGATACTTTACTAAATTAATGGTTTTTGATGACTTTATTATATCATCATAAGTTTCAATTTTAATTTTATTTACCTTTGATGCTAATTTCCTCGAAAAATTAATTCTTTTTTGTAAAGAAAAATAAGACTTGTTCTTTAAAGGATTTTTCTTTGTTACTGCCCAAATCAAAAACTGAAGATTTAATTTTTTAATGGCAAATTTAGAAATCCCCAAATGACCTAAATGTGGTGGATCAAACGTACCGCCTAAAACTCCAATTCTTTTAAGATTTTTCTTCGGCAAACCCATTACTTATGATCTTATTGAACCATTTCCTTTAACTATGTATTTGTATGAAGTTAATTGATTAATTCCAACTGGACCTCTTGGCGGCATTTTATTAGTTGAAATTCCAATCTCACCACCAAATCCAAATTCTCCCCCATCAGCAAACTGTGTTGAAACATTATGCATCGCAATTGAACTATTAACACCTTTTAAAAAACTTTTTGCAGTTTTATCATTATTAGTAATAATACTATCCGTGTGCATAGTACCATATTTCAAAATATGAGACACAGCTTCGTCCACACCTTTTACTGATTTAATTGAAATTATTGAGTCCAAGTATTCCGTTTGCCAGTCCTTTTCAATTGCTTTTTTTAATCTAAAATTAAATAATTTATTTATTTTATCGTCTACCCTAACTTCACAACCCATTCTAATTAAAGCATGAATAATTTTGGTACCATGAGATGATAAAATCTTTTCATTTATTAAAAGAGTTTCTAATGCTCCACATATGCTTGTTCTTCTCATTTTAGCATTAATTACAATCTTTTTGGCCATTTCTAAATTTGAGTTTTTATCCAAATAAATATGACATAATCCCTCAAGATGTCCGATTACATTTACTTTGGATAATTTCTGAACTTTTTTAACTAAATTTTTACCACCTCTTGGAACGACCAAATCAATATAATTGCTCATTTTAGAAAGAATAAAGTCGACTATTTTTCTGTCATTTTTTTCAATAAATTGGACACAATTTTCATCAATTTTATTTTTTCTTAGGGCTTTTCTAAAAAGATTCGCTAAAAATCTATTTGTATAATAAGCATCTGATCCACCTCGTAAGATTACACTATTGCCAGATTTAAGGCATAGCGCAGCCACGTCTGCAGTAACGTTAGGTCTACTCTCATATATTACACATATAACACCTATTGGAATTGACACTTTCTCAATTTTTAATTTATTTGATCTTTTCCATTTAGATAAAACTTGACCAATAGGATTTTTAAATTTTTCTATTGCTTTTATACTTGATATAATCTGATTAATTTTTACGCTATTTAATATTAATCTGTCTATAAGCTTCTTTCTTTTTGCTTTTTTAATATCTTTTGAGTTTTCCTTTAAAATTTTTAACTTATTTTTCTTCACAAGGGATGCATATTCTCTCAAAACTCTTTTAATTTTTGAATGTTCTACATTCTTAAGGTTTTCAAATGCTTTTAAAGATTTTTCTCCAATATTTTTAATATAATTCATTATAGCCTTACCATATCATCTCTATGAATAATTTCCGATTTACTCGCATATCCAAGAACTTTTTCTATTTGGTCTGTCTTCAATCCTTTGATTTTATTAATTTCAATTGATGAAAACGATGTCAACCCTCTGGCACAATCTTTTCCATTTTTATCTACAACAAGAATGTTATCGCCTTTGATAAAATCACCTTGAATTTTAATTATACCTGCTGGCAAAAGACTTTTACCATTTTTAAGTGCTTTTATAGCACCATCATCAATAAAGATTTTTCCATCGCTACCTATAGAGCTTACAATCCATTTTTCTCTAGCATGCAAACTTGAAACTTTTGGGATAAACCATGTGCATTTATTATTTTTTAAAAGTGTTTTTATCGGATTATTTTTAGAACCATTAGCAATCGCCATATAGCAACCAGAATTTATACAAATTTTTGCAGCTTGTAATTTTGTCAACATACCACCTGATCCATAATTATTTTTTATATTTTCAACAAATGCATAAACTTTTTCATCTATATTCTTCACTTCTGAAATTATGTTTTTTTTGTTAGATGAGTTACTGTATAAACCATCTACATTTGATAAATTTATAAGTACATCAGCACTAATTATTTGTGCAACCCTAGCAGCTAAACGATCATTATCTCCATACTTTATTTCTGATGTTGCAGTAGTATCATTTTCATTTACTACAGGCACTGCCTTTAGTTTAAATAAATTTTCAAAAGTTCTTTTTGCATTTATAGCTCGTCTCCTTTGCTCTGTGTCATCCAAAGAAATCAAAATTTGGCCAATCTTGATTTTATTTTTCTCAAAAATCTTTCTGTAAACATTTGTAAGATGTATTTGACCAATTGATGCAATCGCTTGACTCATTTCAAGTTTAATTTTTTTTTTATTTATTTTTAAATAACTTAAACCCAAAGCTATTGCTCCCGATGAAACAATTACAATATTCTTTTTCTTATTTGCCAGTTCCTTAAGATCTTTAACAAGGCTATTAAGCCATTTTTCTTTTAGTTTTCCTCTGTTATCAACAATATTTGAAGAACCAATTTTTATAACAATTGTTTTAGCATTTTCTATATACATTTTTTATAAATAATTTTTTTCACTTTCTCAAAATTTTGGTTGGAAATTAGAGAAATAATCTCGTAATCTTTCTTTACTCTTTTTTTAAAATTATCCAATTTATTTTTTATATCGTTCATATCAATCAAATCTGACTTATTAAAAATAATTATTTCTTTTTTCTTCAAAATTTTTTTATCATATTTAGATAACTCATCCCTAATTTTTAAATAGTTACCAAAAATGTCTTTTTCAGATATATCAATCAAATGTATTAAAGTCTTGCATCTTTCTATATGTCTCAAAAATTTATCACCTAATCCTACACCTTTATGAGAACCCTCAATAAGGCCAGGTATATCAGCTAAAATAATTTCCTTATGATTCATATTTAACACCCCTAAATTAGGATTAATAGTTGTAAAGGGATAGCTGGCAATTTTTGGTTTTGCTCTGGTGCATTTAGATAAAAAACTTGATTTTCCTGCATTAGGCAATCCTATTATACCAACATCTGCAATAACCTTTAATTGTAACCAAATCCAAAATTCTTCTCCTTTCTTTCCATTTGTTTTAATTCTTGGTGCACGATTTGTTGAACTTTTAAATCTTGTATTTCCCAATCCTCCTTTTCCACCAGTAGCAACAATGAATTTTTCATTATTTTTAGTAAAATCAAAAATCAAAGTATTATTATCTTCCTCATATATTTGAGTTCCAACTGGTACTTTTAAAATCAAATCCTTACCACCTGCACCAGTTTTATTTTTTTTACTACCTGATTTACCCACCTCAGCTTTGAAATGTTGTTTGTATCTATAGTCTATTAGAGTATTAAGATTCCTCTCTGACTTTAAAATAACAGATCCTCCGTCTCCGCCGTCTCCTCCATCAGGTCCTCCAAATTCAACATATTTTTCCCTTCTGAAGCTTGCAGAACCAGAGCCTCCATTACCAGCTTTAATATAAATCTTAGCTTGATCTAAAAATTTCATTTTTAAAAGTAGTTATTTTTCTACTGAATTTATTTGGGAACTACAGAAACCAAAGTTCTATTTGACTTGGTTTTTTTGAATTTAACTTTTCCTGCAATAAGAGAAAAAATTGAATGGTCTTTACCCATGCCAACGTTATTTCCAGGATGTATTTTTGTGCCTCTTTGTCTAACTATTATATTTCCAGGCTTCACTAATTGTTCGCCATATCTTTTAACGCCTAGGCGACGGCCGGCACTATCTCGGCCGTTCTTCGATGATCCACCTGCTTTTTTTGTTGCCATTTGTTTTATTTCTTCTTTTTAATTACTTCTTTTTTCTTTACGGTTTTTTTATCTGATTTTTGTTCTTTTGACAAACTCATTTTATTATCTTCTATCTTAGAAATTACTTTTCCACCTTTGGACAAAATTTTAGTGATCTGGATTTTTGAAAGATGTTGTCTATGCCCATATTTTTTTCTAGAGTTTTGTCTTCTTCTTTTTTTAAAAACTAAAATTTTTCTATCTTTAATATTGTCTAAAACTAAACCTTCTACTAATGCGCCTTCAACAGTTGGATTTCCAACCTCAGTATTTTTATCATCATTTACTAGAAGGACTTTTTTAAACTCAACTTTATTTCCTTTTACAATATTCAGTTTTTCTACTTTCAAAATATTACTAGCAGATACTTTGTATTGCTTGCCACCTGTTTCTATTATCGCAAAAGACATAAAATAAACCTTTTTAATTTAAGGCAATATAACCCTGTAACCTATCAAGTCAAGGTGAATGATGTTAAAATTGATCTTTTAAAATCCTTAATTTTTTAAAAACTTCAACTTTTGAAGCATTATCTAATTCTAAAGTTTTTTTGATTTTATTTATATCATATCTTAAAAATGTGTTTGTCTCAATTTCCTCTTTCAATGTTATTGGAATTGTTGGTTCTTCTAAATTAGTTTTATTTGTAACATCTTTAACTCTTTTTTTTAGTTTTAAATTGTCTTTATCGATTTTTGTACAAAATTTTGCATTATTTTTTGTGTATTCATGGCCACAATAAATTTTTGTACTTTTTGGTAGTTCTTTAATTTTTTCTAATGAATTGAACATTTGCTCATATGATCCTTCAAATACTCTTCCACATCCAAGTGAAAATAAAGTGTCTCCAGAAAATAATACTTTATCAGTTTCAGAAAAAAAAACGATATGATCAAGGGTATGACCTGGAACATGAATTACCTTAAACTTAGTTTCTCCAAAAATAAAATAATCGTTATCCCTCTTTTTAATATCTGCGCCTGGAACCTTATTTTGATCATAAGCTGAACAAACAACTTTTGCATTATATTTTGTTTTCAATTGTAAATTACCACCAACATGATCAAAATGATGGTGTGTGTTTAATATAAAATCTAGTTTCTTGTAATTTTTATTTATTTCTTCATCTACAGTTTTAAATTCTGAGGGATCAACCACTGCGACTAAATTTGTTTTTTTATCCTTAAGTAAATAACTATAATTATCTTCTAAACATTTTATTATTTTAATTTCTAACATTTAACTTAATACAAATATCCCAATTTTTGAAAAAAGGTTTTTAATCTCCAGATTATTTTTTTTAATTTGAGAAGTCCTATCACCATTTAATCCCAAAATTTTATCAATTTTAATATCTTTTGCCGCGCAAAAATTATACATATCTTTTATTGTACACATGTGGAGATTAGGTGTGTTATGCCAACTATAAGGCAATGTTTTTGTTACAGGCATTTTTCCAAAAAGTAATAAACTTGTTCTTACTTTCCAATAACCAAAATTTGGTATTGATACAATTGCACATTTTCCAACTCTTAATAAATCTTTCAATACTTTTTCTGGACTATAAAAAGCTTGAAGTGTTTGACTTAGAATAACATAATCAAATGATTGATCAGGAAATTGATTTAGTTCTGTCTCTGCATTACCTTCAATTACAGATAGACCTTTGTAAATACATTTTTTTACATGCTCCTCCTTTATTTCTAACCCTCTTGCTTCTATATTTTTTTCTTTTATTAAAAGATCCATTAAAGATCCATCTCCACAACCAACATCTAGTACTCGGATGTTATTTGGAAGTAATTCAGCTATAACTTTAAATTCTTTTTTCATTTTTAAATTTTATATGCATTGAGTCTATAAAACCTTTTATAGTTTTTAAAAACTCTGGCTCATCTACTAAAAAAGAGTCATGACCTTTGTCAGTCTTAATTTCTGCAAAAGAAACATCCGTACCAGCTGCGTTTAGAGCAATTACCGTATCTTTATTTTCTTTAGTTGTATAAAGCCAATCAGAAGAAAATGATATCACAAGAAATTTAGTTTGCTGATTTTTAAATGCTTCGGTCAATCCACCTTTATATTGTCTTGATAAATCAAAATAATCCATTGCTCTTGTAATATATAAAATTGAATTGGCATCAAACCTTTCTACAAATGCAAAACCTTGGTGCCTTAAATAACTTTCAACTTGAAAATCTGCATTAAAACTAAAATCATAGTCACCTCTCTCTTGAAGTTTTCTACCAAATTTTTCTTGCATACCTTTCTCGGATAAATAACTTATGTGACCAACCATTCTTGCAACTGCTAAACCATTTTTTGGTTGAACGTTTTTTTTAATATATTTACCTTTATCCCATACTGGATCGGCCATAACAGCCTGTCTGGCTAGTTCATTAAGTGCAATATTTTGCGCACTATGACTTGTGCTACAGGCAATTGGCATTGCTGAATATGTTCTATTTGGAAATGTTGCACAAAATTGAAGTGTTTGCATTCCACCCATTGAGCCACCCGTAGCACATAGAAGTTTTTCCACACCCAAATAATCTAAAAGTGTTTCCTGTGCTCTAACAATATCTCTTATTGTAATAACTGGAAAATTTAAACCATATGGTTCATTTGTTTTTTTATCTACTTCTTTAGGACCCCATGAACCCATACACCCACCAATTACATTTGCACATATCACAAAATATTTATCGGTATCTATTGCCTTACCTGGGCCAACAGCAGTTCCCCACCAACCTTCCTTTTTAGTTATTGGGTTCAATCCGGTTACAAATTGATCACCTGTAAGAGCATGAAACACTAATATAGCATTGTCTTTATTTTCATTTAATTTTCCGTACGTCTCATACGCCAAAGGAAAATCTTTAACCGTTTGTTTACAGTCAAGTAATAGAGACTTAGATATATTTAATTTTTTAATACTTTCCATTTTGTTTTTACCAAAAAAAAACCTAGCTAGACTGGGTAAAAAAAATCCCTGTTTAGCTGCATTTACTCAGCGCTCGCAATTTGGTTAAATCAGCGCTAGGCGAATATATACTAAATCGCCACAAACATGTCAATTTATTCAAATATTTTGATTTACGTTATACAAATTAAGTTGCTTTTAATATAAGACATTTAAAATAATATGAAATTACCAAAGCCGAGAAAAATAATAGCTGAGAAGTATGTTGCAGGGCTGAGTTTATTTAAAAGTAGAAGAAGTCCAATAAAGCTATCTGCAAATGAGTCGGCGTTAGGACCTAGCCCAAAGGCTGTAAAATCTTATAGCTCAATAGGAAAAGGATTTGTTAGATATCCAGATTCTGACGGAACCTTTTTTAGAAAAGTTCTTGCAAAAAAATTTAAAATTAAAAGAGAAAGAATAATACTTGGATCAGGTTCGGACCAAATTTTTGAATTAGTTTGCAAACTTTTTTTAAATAAAGGTGATGAAGTTATTGTTCCAGAGTACAGTTTTATAATTTACAGAATTTACAGCAGGATGTTTGGAGCTAAAGTAAGATACGCTAAGGAAGAAAATTTTAAAGCTTCAGTTACTTCTATTTTAAATTGCGTAAATAGAAAGACTAAAATCGTTTTTTTAGCGAATCCAAACAATCCAACAGGTACGTATTTGGGGAAATCTGAAATTATAAAATTAAGAAAAAAATTAAGGAGTGATATTTTATTAGTCATAGACGATGCATACTATGAATATATTGAAGACCCTAATTACTCATCAGGGATAGATCTATTTTCTAAATCTGAAAATGTAATTGTTACAAGAACTTTTTCAAAAATTTATGGTTTAGCAGGATTAAGAATAGGTTGGGGCTACGGTTCAAAAAATATTATTAAAAAGCTTTACGAGATTAAACCACCTTTTAATGTCAGCAGACCTGCTCTTTTTGCGGCTACACAAGCCGTACAAGATAGCAAATGGTTAAAAAAGGCAGTCGACCATAATACTTTTTGGGCTGAAAAAATATTTGAAGTTGCAGATCAAATAGGAATTACAACGAATAAAACAAATGTAAATTTTTTCCTTTTTAATTTTAACTATGTAAAGCTAAACTCATCTCAAGTATTTAATAAATTAGCGAACTCAGGAATTTTAGTCAGACAAATGGATGTTTATAATATTAATAATTCTCTAAGGGTAACGATTGGAAATAGTTACGAAAATAAAAAATTAATTTTAACTTTAAAAAAAATCTTTAATGTTTGATCAAATAACAATAATCGGTTGTGGTTTAATAGGCTCATCAATATTTAAGGCCCTTAAGAAAAAAAGTTCAATTAAAAAAATAATTACTTTCGATAATAATAAATCTGCGATGGAGGTTATAAAAAAAGATAATTTATCGGACAAAATAGTTTCAAGTTCAGCAGAAGCAGTTAAAAATTCTGATTTAGTATTGATATCTACTCCATCAAGCAGCTTTACTTCTGTAATCGGTGAAATAAAGGCAAGCCTTAAAAGCGGATCAATCTTAACTGATACGCTTTCAGTTAAAAAAGGGTTTGAGGTTAAATTAGATGATGTAAATTGGATACCGTCACACCCAGTTGCCGGAACTGAAAAAAGTGGTCCTGCAGCAGGTCAGGAAAATCTATTTGAAAACAGATGGACAATAATTACTCCTAGTAAAAATACAAAAGAGTCGGACATTAAAAAAGTTTCACTTTTTTGGGAAACTATGGGCAGTAAAGTGAAAATAATGTCCCCTGATGAGCACGATAAAATTTTATCTATAACAAGTCATTTACCCCATGTAATAGCATACAATATTGTTAAAACTGTAATGGGTTACGATACAAAAATGCAAAATGATATTATTCAATATAGCGCTGGAGGCTTAAGAGATTTTACAAGAATAGCAGCTTCTGAACCAACAATGTGGAGAGATATATTTATTGATAATAGTGATTTAATAATTCAGGCTATTGACAAGTTCAGTAAGAATTTAGATGAATTTAAAAAAGTAATTGCTGATAAAGATGGTAAAAAACTGATTGAAATTTTTAATAAGTCAAAAGAATTAAGAAAATCAATTATAAAAGCTGGCCAAGAAACTGACAAACCAGATTTTGGAAGAAAATAGCTAATCTATAGAATCAATTTCATTATAGATATCTGTCTCAATTTTATTTATAAATTTTTCTCTCTCTAAACCAGGATTTATAGGATTAAGAAAAGATATTATAATCTTACCTGTATATTTATTAAATTTATTTTTTGGCCAAACTTTGCCCGAGTTTAAAGCAACCGGTATACATGGTAATTTTATTGCACTATATATTCTTCCAACACCTTTTTTGAATGGAGGCCGTTCTTTATAGGGAACTCTTGTGCCTTGCGGAAAAATTAATAATGGTCTTTTACTTTTGGTCGTTCTATCCAAAATTTTATCAAAAAAACCCAAATTTTCTTTTGTTGCTGTGTCTCTCACGATATCAATTGCTCCAATTTTTTTCAAACACCACCCAAACAAAGGTATTCTCATTAACTCTTTCTTTAATATAAAAATTGGACCGGGCAAAATAGTTTGTAAAGCAAAAGTTTCAAACATTGATTGATGTGCTGACGCAATAAAATATTTTTCATGTTTCCTGAGATTTTCTAAGCCTCTGAATTCGATTGTAACACCAAGAAAAACTTTTACTAAAAACACGATGTAACCTGAGAGAACCTTTGCAGCGCAAATCATATACTTGTCTCTCATAGCTAAAAGTGGCAATGCGATTACGCATGCACTCGCAATTCCAAAGTATAGGAAAATATTAAAAAAAAATGACCTTAAAAATATCATTTATTAAATGATCTCAGAAATTTTTTGCCTTTTTCTTATTACTTTTATCTGACCTTTTTTAATTATAATTTCAGCCGCCAAAGGTCGGGTGTTATAATTGGAAGAAAGAGTAGATCCATAAGCACCAACGTTAGTAATAGCAACCAAACTTCCTTCATTTATGTATGTAAAGTTTTTATATTTGAGAAAAGTATCTGAGCTCTCACAAATCGGTCCAACAAATTCAACATTTCTATTTATTCTTTTTTTTGATTTCAGCACTGGGATGATTTCATGTTTTGCATTATATAATGCCGGTCGCATAAAATCATTCATACCTGCATCAATAATAATAAAATATTTTTTTCCACTTTTTTTTACAAAAACAACTTTCGATATTAGTGTTCCCGTATTTCCTATAATAAACCTTCCAGGTTCAAAAATAATTTTACAATTTAGTTTATTTTTAAATGTTTCAACTAATTTAGCATAATTTTTAATATCAATTATTTTATCTTTTTTACTATATGGAATTCCAAATCCACCACCTAGATCTACAAATTCAAAACTTATTCCACTTGATTTAATAGTTTTTAATAAAAAATCTAAAGTTTTTTTATAAGGACCTATTGAAGTTATTTGGCTCCCAATGTGAACACTAATTGCCTTAATTTTTATATTTTTGTATTTTTTTGAGTTTTTGCAAAATTTTAAAAAATCAGATTTAAGAAGTCCAAATTTACTATCTAATTTACCAGTCGTAATTTTAGACATAGTTTTTGCATCTACGCCAGGATTTATTCTGATACCAATATTAGTAATACAATTAAGTTTTTTTGACAATTTGTTAATCAATATTGCTTCACTCTCAGACTCAATATTTATTAACAAAACTTTTTTCTTAATTGCATGCAAAAGTTCTTCTTCAGTTTTACCCACTCCAGAAAAAACAATTCTGTGTGGTTTAATTTTAGCTTTTAATGCTTTCATTAGCTCACCTTTTGAAACCACGTCAGCACCAGATCCTAATTTACCAAGCTCTGAAATTATAAATATATTCGAGTTTGATTTAACCGAAAAACATATAAGTGGATCCACTTTTTTAAAGTAATTAGAAAAATTATTAAAATTATTCCTAATTTTTTCGTATGAGTAAAGATAAAAAGGTGTTGAATTTCCTCTAACAACTTTTTTTATAGGTATATTATTTATTAATAGGTTCTGGCTTTTATAATTCAAACTCATCTTTTAAAATTTACTACTTTGTTTTGTTCTACTTTCATTGCCTGGTATTCCGGGCTACCTTTTTTTCCACAGCCTTGTATGAAAAAAAGTATTAATGATATCAAAACTATTTTACGCATTAATTTAAATAAGATTTATATTGTTTTATCATTTTTCTAATATTTTTTGTTGATGTACCTCCATATGAGGTTTTTGAATTCATTGAATTTACAACATCAAATATCTTTGGAATATTTATATTTGTATTTTTAACAAATTTATTAATCTCTTTCAAAGAAAGTTGATCTAATCTAATTTTTTTTCTCTCAGCATAATTAACCAACTTCGAAGAAATAGCGTAACCTTTTCTAAAAGGTAGATTTTTCTTTTGGGACAAGTAGTCAGCAAAATCTGTGGCAGTTGTGTAACCTTTCTGGGCCATATTTTTCATATTATTTTTTTTTGTATTTAAGTTATCGATTAGTTCAATAGACATAGACAAACTATCTTTTAAAGTATCAAAACTATCAAAAACCAACTCTTTATCATCTTGCAAATCCTTATAATAAGAAATTGGTAGACCTTTCATAATTGTGAGCATAGAATTTAAATTTCCATAATTTATTGCTGTTCTACCTCTTATCAATTCAGCAGGGTCTGGATTTTTCTTTTGAGGCATTATTGATGATCCTGTTAGAACTTTATCTGTGAATTCAATGAAACTAAAAGCTTCAGAATTAAAAATTATAAAATCTTCAGCCAATCTAGACAAATGCATTGCGCAAGTAGCAGAAGCTGACAAAAAGTCTATAGCAAAATCTCTATCAGAAACTGAGTCAATTGAATTACCAGTAGGTTTTTTAAAACCAAGTTTTTTAGCAGTATAATTTCTGTCAATATTGTATGAAGTTCCGGCTAAAGCTGCAGATCCTAAGGGACACTCATCAATTAAACCTATATTATTTTTAAATCTTTTTTTATCTCTGTAAAGCATTTCAACATATGCGAGCAGATAATGAGCAAAAGAAATAGGTTGTGCATTCTTTAGGTGTGTGAACCCAGGCATAACAGTGTCAATATTTCTTGATGCTTTTTTTAAAAGAGATTTAATCAATAAATTTATTGTATCATTTATATCTAGCGAGGCTTTTTTAACCCATATTTTAAAATCTGTTACAACTTGATCATTTCTAGATCTCGCTGTATGCAAGTGTCCCGCAGAGTCTCCAATAATTTGAAAAAGTCTCTTCTCAATATTTTGATGAATATCCTCAAACTTCTCCTTGAATTTAAAT
>CACHHJ010000004.1 GCA_902579585.1 uncultured Pelagibacteraceae bacterium | reverse complement strand
CAATGATGGTAAACAAAATGTGCAAAATTATGGATAGGAAAATTTTAGAAAAGTATGGAAATTAAAACAGATTCTACAAAAAATCCCGCCGCAAAAGAATTTGATGCGCTCTTAAAAGAAGATTTAAAAAAAAGAGATTTAAAAGAAGGTAATATAATTAAAGCAACTATAAGTGAAATCGGAAAAAAATTTGTTTTTGTAGATCTTAAAGCAAAATCCGAAGGTATAATTCCTATTGAAGAATTTAAAATTTCTAAAGAATTTCAAGATTTAAAAGTTGGTTCAAAAGTTGATGTCTATTTGGAAAGGATAGAGTCTTTTAAATCTGGTGAGATTGTTGTAAGTCGAGAAAAAGCAAGAAGAATGAGTACATGGAAGAAAATGGAAAAAGCTTTTGAAACCAAAGAAGAAGTTGAGGGTGTTATAACGAATAAAGTGAAAGGTGGCATGGTAGTAAATGTCAATTCTTGTTTATGCTTTTTGCCGGGATCACAAATCTCTACAAGTCCATTAAAAAATTTTGAAATAGATAAATTAATGAATACACCTCTAAAATTTTTAGTGGTTAAATGTGATAAGGCAAGAGGAAACCTTGTGGTGTCTAGAAGAGCAATTCTTGAGAAAAGCAGAAATGAAGGTGTAGAAAAAATTCTATCAAAAATAAAAGAAGGGGATATTGTCGAAGGTAAATGTAAAGCTATTCTTGACTGGGGAGCATTTATTGATTTGGATGGAGCCGACGCATTATTACATGTAACTGATTTATCTTATTCAAGAGTTAAAAAAACATCAGATCTTCTATCAGTAGGTCAAACAATAAAATGCAAAATAATTAAAATAGATAACGAGACTAAAAGAATTAGTGTAGGGATTAAACAAATGCATGAAGATCCTTACGAAAATTTAGAAAAAAAATACAAAGTAAATGAAGTTTATAAAGGGATTGTTACAAAGTGTGTAGAATATGGGGCCTTTGTTAAGTTAGATGAAAATCTTGAGGGTCTTGTACACCAATCAGAGATTTCTTGGACGAAAAAAAATATTCAACCAAGTAAAGTTTTGTCCCCGTCTCAGGAAATTAAAGTTAAAATTATTGAGATTGATCCAGCTAAAAGAAGGATTTCACTAAGTTACAGACAAACTTTAGATAATCCTTGGAATATTTTTATAAAAAAATCTCCTGTGGAGTCAACAGTAAATTGCAAAATAAATAATATTACAGATTTTGGTTTGTTTGTTTCAATCGAAAACTCTGAGTTGATAGGAATGATACATTATAAAGATATTGCTTGGAATGAAAGTGATCAGAATTTAAAAAAATTCAAAAAAAATGATTCTATTAAAGCCAAAATATTAGAAGTAGATAAAGAAAAAGAAAAAATCAGATTAGGAATTAAGCAATTGGAAAAATCACCTTTTGACTATTTTAAAGATGAAGAACTAAAAGTTGGAAGCATAATTACAGTATCTGTAAAAGAAATATTACCAAAAAAAGGGATAAAAGTTGTTATTGGAAATAATGATAATTTAATTACCGTAATAAAGAAAAGTGAGTTAGCTCTTAATGTTCAAGATCAACGAGAAACAATATTTCAGCCTGGAAATAGATTAGATTGTGCAATTGTCGAGTTAAAGCCTGAACAAAGCAAAGTTGTCCTTTCAGTTAAAGAAAAAGAGAGGATCGAAAATGAAGAGGCAATTAAAAAGTTTGGTAAAGAAGGAAAATCAAGTGGCCAATCTTTAAAATCAATATTTGGAAAAGTCTTAGGATCTAAAAAAAAAGATAAAAAAAAGGATAAAGAAGAAAAATAATGGTGAGATCTGAGATAATTTCAAAATTATCTAAAAGAATTCATCAAAATCTTAAAAAACAACATCTCGATAAGATTTTTCAGATAACAATAGACACAATTATTCAAGGTATAAAAAACGATAAAAGTACAGAGTTAAGGGGTTTTGGGAGATTTTCTTCTAAAGAGCTTAAGGAAAAAATGGCTATTAATCCTCGTACTGGAAATAAATTTCAATCTCCTCGAAAAAAATCTATATCTTTTAAGATGTCTATAGAACTAAAAAAAAGAATTAATGAAGATAGGATAAAAAATTGAAAAAAAATATTTTTGTAGCTTTAGATTTTTCAAATTTTGATAAAGCTTTTGATGTAGCTGATCGAGTAAAAAATGATGCTGCAGGGCTTAAGGTTACAAATGAATTATTCGCCATTTGCGGAAAAGAAGGACTGAAAAAACTTGCAGGATTTGGTCTTGAAATATTTTTAGATTTAAAGGTTCATGACGTTCCCAATACAGTTAAAAAAACTGTTGCAAGTATCGCTTCATTAAAAACTGTAAAATATTTAACAGTTCACACAAGTGGTGGTGCAGACATGCTTAAAGCGGCTAAAGAGACAGCGGATAATTTAGATTTATTAGGTGTCACCGTATTGACTTCTCAATCTGCATCTAAAGAACAAGTAAAAGTTTTGGCAGAATTAGGATTAAAATCAGGGCTTAATGGTATTATTGCGTCAGCACAAGAATATTTGTCTGTAAGATCTTTTTCAAAAGATTTAAAGGTTTTTTGTCCTGGAATAAGAGGTCTTGATGATAAAATTCACGATCAGAAAAGAGTCATGGGTTATTCGGAATTCTGTAATATCTCAAAAAATGATGACAAAGCTTTTGCTGTAATAGGTAGACCAATCTATGAAAGTGGGGATGCTGGTCAAAACATTAAAAAAATTATACAGTCAGCACAATAATAAATTAACCGCTTTTAATAATGAAAATAAAAAGAGGAATACCTTTAATTGACCAGCACGATAAAAATGGTTTTTATGGAGGAAAATTTGGGGGTAATTATGTTGCTGAAACAGCCATTCAACCAATTAAAGATTTATCAAATTTATTTGAGAAACTCAGAAGAGATAAAAAATTTTTAAAACTTAAGGATCATTATTTCAAAAATTACTTGGGGGGTGAAACTCCTTTTTTTAAACTAGAGAATTTAACTAATTATCTTGGTGGTGCTCAAATCTGGTGTAAAGATGTATCTGCAATTCATGGACAAGCACATAAAGGTTATCACGCAACAGTAAATGCTCTGATATGTAAAGCTGCAGGTAAAAAATATATTGTAGGCGACACGGGGGCCGGTATGTTTGGAAAGAATTTGGCTATGGCTGCTCGTGAACTCAAACTAAAATGCAAAATTTTTATGGGAACTAAGGATATAAAACGTCAGGCACCTAACGTAAAGTTTATGAAAGACGCTGGTGCAGAAATTATTCCTGTCGATACTGGTAGCGCTACCTTAGTTGACGCTGTATCAGAGTGTATGAGATATTATGTTAGTAACTGTGATACTACGCACCTCGCAGTCGGATCAGCAATCGGGGCAAACGTGTTTTTAAAAATTTGTGCTTACTCAACTGCTCAAATTTCAAAAGAATTAAAAACTCAAGTAATTGAAGAATTTGGCGAAATTCCTAAAATGAAGCTGGTGAATGTTATAGGGGGTGGTTCTAGCGCTATAGGATTTTGGAGCGAATTTATAGATTATCCAAAAAAACATGTTGAGCTTATAGGTGTTGAAGCAAAATATTGTGCCCCACTTACAACAAACGCAAAATTAGCAATTTTACATGGAGCTGCTCAATATTGTTTGACTGATAAAAATGGTCAAATAAAAGAAACTCATTCGATTTCTGCAGGTTTAGATTATCCGGGCGTCTCGCCTCTCCATTGTTTTTTGAAAGATACAGGTCGCGCACGCTATTGTTCTGCGAGTGACGAACAAGCTCTAGCAGCTTTTAAACTAGTTACAAAGCTTGAGCCATCAGTTAAACCTAGTCTAGAACCCGCTCATTGTTTGCATGAGGTTATAAGACTTGCACCTAAATTAAATCAGGATGAAATTATAATTTATAATAATTGTGGGCATGCTTACAAGGATCAAAAAATTATTAAGGATAGAATAGGGTATTTTCCATCATGATGAATAGAATTGATTTAGCTTTTAAAAAGGGACAGATAGAGAAAAGACCTCTTTTAATTACTTATACAGTTTGTGGAGATCCAAATAAAAAAAAATCCCTTGAAATTTTAAAGTCAGTCTCAGAGCACGTCGATATTGCAGAATTGGGATTTCCTTTCAACTGCCCCCAAGCAGACGGGCCTGACATACAAAATAGTACCTACAGGGCAATTGAAAATGGAATAAATATGAAACAAATATTTGAATTGGTAAAAAATTATAAGAGATATAAAAATTCAAAACCATTAATTTTGATGGGTTACTATCAAATAATTTTTCACTACGGAGAAAAAAAATTTGTAAAAAAATGTAAAGAGGTTGGTGTTGACGGGTTAATTGTTGTTGATCTTCCTTGGCCTGATAATAAAAATTTTGCTAAACTTTGTAAAAAAAACTCAATTTGTTTTGTTCAGTTGATTGCGCCAACAACAACAAAAAAAAGGATGAAATTGATAATTAAAGATAGCCACGAGATGGTATATCAGATTTCTATGATCAGTACGACAGGAAAGAAGTTAAAGGTCTCAGCAAAAGAAATTATTAGAAATAACAAGATTATAAAGAGAATCAACCCAAAAAAAAATGTTGTGGTAGGCTTTGGGATAACTAAAAAAACTATATCATCACTCAAAGAGTGTGATGGATTGGTTGTAGGTTCCGCTATTTGTAAAGCTATATCGGCATCTTTAAAAAGTCGTCAAAATCCTGTCATAAAATTAAATAAAATGGTAAAATTTTTAAAAAATAAAATTATATGAATTGGATAAAAGACAAAATTAAAAAGTTTGGTGATTCATTAAAAAAATACACCAGAAGAAGACCTTCTAAAAATGAGCAAGAAAATGCGGATTGGATAAACTGTCCATCATGCAAAAAATTACAATATAAAAAAGATTTAGAAAGCTTGCAGTTTATATGTTCTTGTAATTATCACTTTGATTATCCTGCAAGACTAAGATTAAAAAATTTATTCGATAATTCTATGTATGAAGAAATTCCATGCCCTCCAGCTGATGCTGATCCGTTAAATTTTAAAATAAATAATAAACCATACATCTCAAAAAGAAAAAAATATGAAGAAGCTACAGGACTTGACTCCGCTTTTGCATGTGCTTCAGGTAAAATTAATGGTTTAACTGCTGTAGTAGTTTGTTCTGAGTGGAAATTTGGTGGAAGCGCGATGACACCAAAAGAGAGTGAACATTTTGTATCGGCAGCTGTAAAAGCGATTGAAATTAAAGCTGACATATTTATTTCTATTTTACAAAGTGGAGGTATGGCAGTAACTGGTGGGGTTCCTGCATTAGCTAGTGGTATGGTTAAGACACAAATAGCTTATTCTGAATTAAAAAAAGCGGGGATTTTATCAATTGGGGTTGCTTGCTCTAAATTGAGCGGAGGAACTTACGTTATGTGGAACAATCATGATATTTTATGTGTAGAGTCACCTGGTTCACATGACATTTTGTTTAGTGGAAAGAGAGTTACCGCAAATCTAAAATCCGGCGAACAGTTACCAGAAGATTTTGGACAGGGATCATCTCTAGACGCTTTGGTAGATATAATCTTTTCAAGTAGATTAGAAATAAAAGATGGTGTTACGAAAATTGCAAGAGTCTTGTTGAAAAAACCAAAAATTAAATCTATAGCTGATAATTCAAGTGAAACTATAGATGAAAGCATCGAAAAAACTTTATCAGAAACTTCAAAAGCAGTATAGCAGAAGAATTAATTTAGATCTTAAAAGGATCAAGAAAGTTTTATCTATACTCCATGATCCTCAAGACCAACTTGATAACGTAATCAATGTTATAGGAAGCGATGGTAAAAACAGTTTTTTAACATCATTAAAATACTTTCTTGAAGCAGATAATAAAAAAGTAAATACGTTTACTAGTCCTCATTTATACGATGTAAGATCAAGAATTTGTTTGGGAAATCGATTTATTTCACTCGCTGAAATAAAAAAATATAAGAAAATTATTGAAAAAACAAAACAAAGGCTCACTTTATTTGAATTGCTTACATGTATATTTATTTTGGCAGCAACTAAAACAGATTCTAATTCCTTTAATCTAATCGAGGCTGGATTATTTTTTAGAAAAGATAGTACAAATCTTTGGCAAATCCCTTTAGCACAAATCTGCACACAAATTAACAAGCAACACACTGAATGGATTAACCCTAAAAGTATAGTGGAAATATGTAGACAAAAAGTTGGTTATTTGAGTGAAAATACTAATATTTATATCGGAAAACAAAAACCAAAAACTATTAAAATAATAAAAAAAATTTTACAGAAGAACCCTAGTCATAAAACATACTATGGTTCATGGAGCATTATAATTAAAAATAATAAAAGGTTTTATAAAGATCAAAATAATTTAATCTTGCTCAATTCTAAAAATATTCATTCTGATGGTTTATGGGAAAATGTTGGTTTAGCTATTAAAGTAGCGATTGATTTAGGAGTAGACGTAAAAAAAATTAAGAAAACAATTAAAAAAATTAAATTTGAAGGCCGTTGTCAATTTGTAAGAGGTAAATTAACAAAAAAACTCTATAAATCCGAAAAGTTACTAATTGATACTTGCCATAGTGACGAGTCTACCAAAAATTTAGCGAGGTATTTAAGAAAATTAAAATTACCTATCTATGGTATATGCGGAATATTAAAAAATAAAAATCCTAATAAATTAATAAAAAATTTTAAAGGAATTTTCAAAAAGTTAGTTACTTTTAAAATCCCTGAAGAGTCAAATGCTTTAAGTTCATTTGATTTAAAAAAAATATCCGAAAGGCAAGGTTTTAAAACGTTAGAAGCAAAAAATATTAAAGATGCACTTAAGATAGTCTCATCTAAAGAAAAAAAAATTATTGTACTTTGGGGTAGCACATATGGTGCAGGAAACGCTTTAAGTTTAAATTAAAGATGTTTATTTATAAATGCTTCAATATTTGACTGGTCAGTTCCGCCAACAAGTGTATCAACGTGTGAACCATCTTTATATAAAAACAGAGTTGGAATTGAACGAATAGCATTAGCAGTTGCAAAGTTTGGCTGTGAGTCTACATCGTGATTTGCTATCACAATTTTATCTGCCATTTTTTCTGAGATTGTCTCTAAAATTGGATTTATAGCTTTACAAGGTCCGCACCAATCAGCCGTAAATTTAATTAATGTCAACTTACCCTTTGATGCTATTAATTCTTTATAATTTTCATCTGTGCTTTTAACTAATGCCATAACTGTTAAATAATGTTTTTTTTGTTAATGTCAACTACGCACTAGAGTAAAATTTTTCTAACTCTTCAACGTAGACGTTAATCTCCTCCAACATTTTAAGCTTTTCCGTGTCTTTATTTTTTTCAAACTTTGCTCTTAAATCATCAATCTCTTTATAAGTTCTTGGAATCGTGTTCCATTTTTTTTCATCTTCTGTGGAAAGAACTCTTTTTACAATTGTGCTGTGAATTTCATCATAATCCTCCTTTGGTAAGAGGTCTGGTTTTTCTTGATAAAGTAATTTTTTTCCAAAATAGTGAAAGCGTTTATCTTTAAATTTATTTAAGTACGATAATTTATTATTCCATTCTACTTGATGAAAACCACTTAATATACGGTTATCCTCTGGTGGTGGAAAATTATATAAACTCTCTTCCTCACAAATATCCTCTTGTGATTTAGTTTCTGTTTTTTCTTGAACCTCATCTCTTAATATTAATTCTACCTTGTCAGCAAACTTTTTACTCTTTTTTATAATTTCTGCCCTTTCCTTTAATTTATTTAACCCTATCATTTTATATTCCTCAAAATGATCTATGTAAGATGGATTCATTACAATTGGATGCTTGTTATGACGGCATGTTCTTAAAACCTTTGGTGGCTTTTTCAACTCTTCTTTTAAAACCTGTATTGGCATATCAATGTAAATATTAGGGTCATGTTTTAAATCAAAAGTCTTGGGCCATTGATATACCGGATGCTGACAAACATAAGTCTGAACAAATGGAACTACCTTGCCATAATAAAATTCATTTGAACAAAAAAGTTTTTCATTTTTAATTATTTTGAGACTTTCCTCTTTGTTAGATGTTAAAAGACTACTCTTCCAAACGCTGGGGGACTTTCTTTTTATTATTCTCGCAATCTCTAGTGTTGCACTACAGTCTCCAATTGCAGTATGTGCTGCATGATCTACACCGTTAAGTGGAGCCAAAGTATCAAGTTTGTACTCTAAGTTCCCTTTTTTGTTGGTAGCATTTTTTAAAGTATTTGGGTAATAAAGGTTTGCTGCTCTAGCCAAATTAAGTAAATCTCCCTCGTTGTTTCCATTTGTTGTGGAGGTGAATGGATATTCTAAATTTTGAAACAAGGTATTTCTTAAAAAAATTTGATCAAACTCAATGTTATTCCATCCGATAAAAGTAACTTTGCCCCAACTTTTTAATTTTTCAACAAACTGTCTAATCATTTCATAATGAGAAAGATTTGTAGTTTTAAGTTTTTTAGGCGAGGTATTGGTCACAATAAGTGCCATTGCCTCTGGAATAATTCCTGGTGATATTCTAGATCTCGACTCGAACCTATCTAACTCGTTTAGATCATCATCTACTAGTATTGCTCCAATTTCAATAATTTGCCCCCATTGTTTATTAGATGAGCTAGTTTCGAAATCATAAAATACAAAATTTGACATTTAGGAAATTTAATTACTTTAATACTTTGATTTTATCAGAATTTTCTTCGACTGTCTCTTTTACTGTTCCAGGATCTTTAATGTTATTAAGAGTGTTCATTATAGATCTAGCATCCCTTCCAAAACTATCAGTTGAGGTTAAAGCCTGTTCTAATTTTTTTCTTAGATCCACAATACCATCAAAGTGCTTATCAAATCTTCTAGAAATAAGTTTTAAGTCATTATAAATTTGAGTTGCATGCTTCTGCACTTTAAGTGTTTGGAATCCTAAATGATAAGACTGTAAAAGTGCTGATAAAGTATTAGGTCCTGCAATTGTAATTTTATATTTTGTTCTGAGCTCCTCGAGTAAAAGGTTTTTTGTCTTTGGGTCACGGTAACTCGAAAGTTCTGCAAATAATCCTTCGGTAGGTGCATACACAATTGCAAAGTCTGTTGTTTTAGGTGGCGCGATATATTTTGAGCTAACTGCTTTGGCTTTAGATCTGAATGCTGCTGCTAAATCTTTTCTCGCATTGGCTAAAGCTTCTTTATCTTTAGCTTGGTAAGCATTATCTATTTCTTTAAATTTTTCAATTGGCCAGTGACTGTCGACCGGAACCAGGACGTCTTGGAGTTTAATTGCAAATTCTACAGTGTCACCTGTTTCCTCGGGTTTCATTTTTACATTTTCGATATATTGAGTTGCTGGTAATAAATCTTTCAATAATGAGGCTAAAGAAAATTCAGCAAGAACTCCGTATTGTTTTACTCCGGCGAGAATTCTACTAAAATTATCTTGGCTTTTATTTAAAGCTTCTACTTGCTTATTAAACACCCCAACCTTCTCATCTACTCGAGTTAAAGCACCTGTCATATCTTTTGCAATATCTTTGGACATGTGTCCGAAAGATTGACTAAAACTGTCTTTGAAAGAATTGAATTCATCTTTAAATGTCTGGGCAGGATCTTCTGTTTTTTGTTGTTTATTACGTAATAAGAAAAATATTGTAATAATATTTAGAACCAATAAAACAACTATAAGTGTAATAAGTAATAAATCCATTGATTTATATATACGGTGTATTTGCTAAATTACAAATTTTAATTTAAATAATGAAATTCATGAGATTTTTTGCACATTTTTTGTTCGCGTTTTTAATTTTTACAACTGCCAACTCAAAAGAGTTCCGAATCGATTTTAGCGATGAAGGTATGAAATTATTAAAAAAAAGAGGGTTTGGAAAAAAAACCCTTTATACGAACGATCAAGATGACAAAGGTTGGTATTTAAGGGCTGAGGCTGATGGAACTGCGACAGGGCTTGGGATGGAAATAGATAAAGAACTTCTTAAAGAAATGCCTTTTTTAAATATTACATTCAAAATTGAAAAAGATTTTACAGATATAGATCAAAAGACAAAAGATGGTCATGATTGGGCAGCTAGAGTTATGGTTGGTCATGGGAAAAAAATCGGTGCCAAATTAGTAAGCTTGGCTCACTCATCATTTTTAGAAGAAGGTTTTCTTCAACAAAGTCCTTGGACAAAAGGAAGCAGAGATTATGTTATATCTAATGATAAGAGCGGAGAATGGCATACTCGAAAGGTAAATGTAAAGGAATTACTTGAGGAAACTCACGGAATCTCTTTTACAAACTTTATTGCTATATTTTCTGACTCAAATAACTCAAAACAAAAAATTATTGCATATTACCGAGATATCTATTTTAGTAGTGAGTAATGAACATAAAAGTTGAGCCGTTTAAAAATAACATTGGCGCATCAATTTCTTGCGATCTTAAGTTGGTAGACTCAAAAATTATTTATCAGATCAAAGAAACACTCAACAACTATGGTTTTGTTTGTTTCAGAGACCAAAATCTTGAACCAGGAGAGTATTTAAAATTTGCAGAACAATTAGGTAAAATTAAAGAGTACCCGATGTTAAAAGACTTAGAAAATTATAAAGGCATAACCGTTGTTGAAAGAAAAGAAGATGATAAAGGAAAGTCCTATGGTGAAGGGTGGCACACAGATAGTAGTTATCTAAAAAAAACACCGAAATACACTTGTCTTATGGGTAAAATAGTTAAAAGGGATCAGGGTCAAACGCTTTTTGCCTCGCAATTGGCATCCTATAAAGCTTTAGATCAAGAAACTAAGTATAAAATTCAAAATCTTATAGGTATATTTAGTTCAGCAGGACCAATATCTGTAACAAGACTTGAAAGAGAAGCTGAAAGAGGAACTGGAAAGTCAAAAGATTTTATAGCCGAACATCCAATAGTTAAAAAAGTTGGAAGTAGAAAAGCACTTTATCTAAGTCCAGGTCACACAATTGCCATAAAAGACTTAAGTGAGGAGAATTCTAAAGAACTTTTAAAATTTTTATTCAACCACCAAACGAAAAAAGAGTTTCAAAATAGCTTTTTTTGGGAAAAAAATACTATAGTTATTTGGGACAACCATTCTGTCATTCACTCCGCCACCCCTTTTCAAGGAAGAAGAATGATGCATAGAATTATTTTAGACGCATAAAAAAAACAAAATTCAGCCCCTCTTAAAACAAAAATAATATTTAAATCTTAAAATATGAAAAATATTATAATCGTTTTAGTATGTGGATTGTTTCTAGCAAACTGTAGTAACCGTTACGTTTTGGGTACAAAGTGTACAAATCCCGATAAGTTAACTGGTGCTTATGAAAAATCATTCATATGGTCTGTAGATAGAACTATGAGTGATGACGCTTTTGGAAAAAGAATTTCAAAAGAAAACTGTCCTAAAGTAGCTAAAAAATCCTAATTGAGCACAGTTTTTAAAAGATGATAACTATTGGTCTTTTACTGCTTGGATGTGCCGCATTTCTGGTGTCTTTTTTAATCGTGAATTTCAAATCAAAACACGATAAAGAAGACACCGAATGATAAAATATTACCTATTTATACTTCTCTTTTTTTCTTTTAATAGTTTAAGCGCAATGGATAAAAAACCATACCACCATATTTACAAAGATGGAAAATTACATGCTTTTAGAAACTTGGAGGGAGGTCCAAAAAGAGATCCTAATTTTAAGTGGGATTGGAAAGTTTTTAGAGAAGAAAAAAAGAAACTTAAAATTGATTATCCACCTGAACACGTAATTGATAAACAATTAGTTTTAAAAGATCTTGAGAAACATAAATCTGACTCCTATGTTATGTGGCTCGATCACGCGAGCTTCATAATTAAGCTTGGGGACACTACAATTATTACTGATCCAGTTTTTGAAAAAAACTATGGACCTATGATATTTGGTCCCAAAAAATTTATAGATTCTCCATTAACTCTTAAAGAAATTCCTAAAATAAATTTATTTTTACTAACTCATAATCATTATGATCATATGAGTATACGAACAATAAAAAATTTTCCTTATAAGAATGCTAAAGTCGTTGTTCCTCTAAAACTCGGAAAATATTTCACTAGAAATGGATATAAAAAAGAAACTGTTCAAGAAATGGACTGGTTTGATAAAATTAAAATTAATGATGAAATTACAATTACAATGCTTCCAAGCCAGCACTGGTCGAAGAGATGGATTTGGGGAGATGGAAATAATAATAGAACTCTTTGGGGGAGTTTTTTAATCGAATACAAAGGTAAAAAAATCTTTTTTGCTTGTGATACTGGACCAGCCCCTTTTTATAAAGAATTAGGAGAAAAATTTGGTCCAATTGATTTAGGATTTGGAAACATTGGTGCTTATAATTTCTTTCCTATAATTCCAGTTAAAGATAAATCTACAGCTCACGCAAATCCTGAAGAACTTTTATCACTTATGAAAGATCTGAAAGTTAAAAAAGTAGTTGGGATGCACTGGGGAACTTCAATCTTGAGTTTGGAACCAATTTGGGAACCTCCTGTTCGATTTAAAGCAAATGCTGAAAAAGTCGGTTACAAAAAAGAAGATGCAGTAATATTTAAAATCGGCGAAATTAAAAAACTAGAAGACCTTATTAACTAGCTTTTTTTAGTTGTTGTCTAATTCTTTCCAAATACAAAATAAGACTGTCTGTTAAATCATCTCCAAACTTGAATATTTCTGATCTATTATACTGTCTTGTTTCACTTTTGATTTTATCCTCTACAATAATTTCTTTTTTAGAATCTTGATCTTTCACATATATTAAAATTAAGAAATTTTCATTTTGCTCTTGATCTTCTCTAATAATAATTTCTGACTGTTCATAAACTAAATTTATAACCCTAATTAGATCAGCATTTTTTGGTAAATATCTTTTATTAATTTGATAAACAAGTGAATTACAACTTCTAGAAAAACTTTCCAAGCTAGTTTCTATTAATTGACGTTTTTCAATATATTCTTTCTCTTTTTGTCTAATTTCTGCAATAGAAGCTTGATCTGATAAAGTTACGCCTAATTCTTCTACTCTTTTTCTTAAACGTTCGTTTCTTAATTCTTTGTATTTCTCTCTTACCTGGTCAATTCTCTGTTGAAAATCTTTATAATCCGCTTTCTCTATATTTAATGTATATCTTTCAATAGCTTTGATCTCTTCAAGTTCTCTTTTTCTAAATCCTTCGAGAGTTTTTTCTAGTTTTACTTCCTCTAAAAATTTTCTTTGTTTTTCTCTCTCTTTTTCTCTAATTGCTTTTTGCTCTTCCTTTAAAAAATTTTTTAATTCTGTAGCTCTAATTTTTGCCAAAGCTTTTTCTTCTCTAATTTCTTTTCGTAAAAGATCCATTCTTAAATTAGACTGAGCTTTTTTCTCGTTTTCAATTTCTCTTTTTTGCTCAATTTCTAACTGATATTTTCTTTTTTTGAAAACTTGTACTTTTTTTAATAACGGTAATGTAATTTTTTTAAAAAATGAGCCAAAATTAAATTTAAACTTAGGTTTTACAGATTTGAATATTCCTTTAGGTAATAATTTTTTTGAGGAAATTTTCTTCGAATAGGACCTTTTTTTCGATTTTCGCTTTTTGCTTGTAATTTTTCTTTTTTTATGAGTTCTTTTAAAAACTTTTTTTTTTAATTTTTTGAACCTTTTTTTTGAATTTTTAAATTTTTTCTTTTTTCTCATCTGCTATTTTGAGTAATAGCATTTTCTTAAGAGTATATATAGCCTCTTGTTCTTGGAGAAGTGTTTATATCTTTATCGAGTAGTATCTGAAAATTACATTGATCAGTCCATCTAAATGCGTATTCACATGAACTCAAATAAAATAGCCAAAGTCTGTAGAATTTTTCACTATAATTTTTTAAAACTATATCCTTATTTTTAATAAATCTTTTTTTCCATTCCTCTAAGGTAGATGCATAGTGTACACCTGGTAAGACCTCTAAATCTCCTAATACTAGTTTCGAATTTTCAATTGCAGGCATTAATTCGCTAAAAGATGGTGTGTATCCTGAGGGAAATATAAAAGTTGTTATCCAGGCTTGTGGATCTCTAGGTCCATCCACGCTTCCTATTGTATGCACCAATGCTTTACCTTGAGGTTCAAGGATATCATATATTTTTTTAAAATATGTTTTGTAAAATTTACGAGTCACGTGCTCCAACATGCCCTTGGAAATTATCTTTGTGTACTTTTGTTTGGTGTCTCTATAATCCTCTAAACGGAATTGACATAAGTTATCAAGTTTCTTTTGCCTCGCCATTTTTTTTGAAAACTCTATTTGAACTTTTGATAAAGTAATTCCATCTACTCTTGCTCTTGTTTTTTCAGCAATTGCGCAAGCTAAACCACCAAATCCTGATCCAATATCTAAAACTGTATCTTTGTCGGTAATATTTAATTTTTTTATCATGTGTTTGATCATCGACTCTTGACTGTCTTCAAGAGACATATCCTTTTGTGGCCAATAACCACAACTATATTGAAAATGTTTAGTATCTATGAACATTTTATAAAAGTCAGCAGACCCAATATCATAATGTGCTGCAACAGCTGCTCTACTACTTTTTCTGGTATTAAAGTTTGTTAAATATCTCCAAGTGCCTCTAATTTTATTTAGAGTTTTAGAAAATCTACTGATATCTTTCCTTCCTATATTTTTCAAAGCTATATCTAATATATCTGAAATAGTTCCGTTTTCGATTACAATATCTCCATCGGTATAACCTTTACCAAAATAAAAATCTGGAAACAAAAGCATCTTATATTCAATTGATTTATTTTTTAATTTAAATTTAACAGGAATTTTTTTTATTGGATTTCCAATAATGTAGTTTTTCTTATCCGAAGTTTCTAAAATAAAACCATCTTTTTTTATAATACTGTCTAAAAAATTTTTTAACATTATGCAGCAATATTTTTATTTGTTAACGCACCAAGTTCCTTTAATTTTTTAATAAGCTTTTCTTTTTTGTCATCGCTTAATAATACCTGGGGCGGTAATAAGTTTGAAAAAATTTTATTTTCTAGACTCTTAATGGTATGAAGCGCTGAAATTAAATTTCCTGTTTCATCAAAAGCTGATCTTAATGCTTTGAGTTTTGAGTCACTCGATGAGTCTCCACTCTTATTAAAATCATCAAAAACTTTTTTTGCAATTTTTCCTGTAAAATTTGTTGTTGCTGATATACACCCAGCCGCTCCAACTTTTAATCCATCTAATAATTTTTTCTCACTACCTACAAACATTGAAAAATTCTCCATTTTAAAATTTTCCCAAAGATTTCCAGTGCTATCTTTCATGCCAATTATATTTTTGGGGAAAGTTTCTTTAAGTTTTTTTGTTATATCCGAAGTAAAGGCGTACCCACTTAATGTAGAAAAATTGTAAAGAATAATTTTAGAGTCTGGAACTTCTCTTATAATGTTCTTATAAAAGTTAAATACACCACTGTCACTATTTTTATAATAGGCAACATTCATAATTAAAAAATTATTAAAACCCAAATCTATCGAGTGTTTCATAATATCAGTCGTATCTTTTAAGCTATTAGTAGATGTTCCAATTAAGATTTTTTCTGAAAAACTTTCTTTTGACAGCGCGCTTATAAAATTTTTCTTTTCATCAATTGAAATTAATTGTCCGCATCCTGTGCTACCAAAGAAAGCTGATCCTACTCCCTGATTATCAAGATTAAGCTTTGCATGACTTATGGTTTCTTTAATATCAAGGCTCAAATCTGCTTTCAAAACAGACATTGATGCAGCAAATACACCTTTAAAAATTTCTGACATGTTTTTACCTAAATTTATATATAAACGTACTATAAATTAAAAAAGAATGAAAATTCTTATTATTCAACAAAGATACGGAATCGGGGATATGGTAATTTTTTTACCTTATATTCACGCAATTTCAAAAAAATTTAATACTAAGATAAGTTTATTGGCAAAGGACACGTCTAAGGCTAAACAAATAATGGAAGAGGACAGTCATATTGATGAGATTATTACTTTAGATAGCGATAAAGATGGATTGAGTGGTATTTTTAAACTTTCCAATGAATTAAAAAAAAGAAGCTTTGATAAAGTATTTATTTTCAATAGTTCATTAAGATATTATTTTGTTGCAAAACTTTCAGGCATTAAATCAATTTATCAATACCCCTTATTTAGATCTAAAGATAATATTGTTCATAGTGCAAAAATTTTTACTGAAAATATTACTGGAAATATTGTTTCAACAGAGCCAAACTTAAAAATTAAAAGTACGATTGATAATTTAAACAAGGATTTTAAACATATCTGTCTTGGTATATCGGCATCTGGCCCAACAAAAAGGTGGAATATAAATAATTATATTAAACTTTGTGAGGAGTTATCAAAAATTAAAAAATGTAAATTTTACGTTGCTGGTGGAAAAAATGATATCAAGTTAATTAACGAGTTTAAAAAATCAGAGATTGGTAAAAATTGCCAGTCATTTGAAAAGCTGACTATAAAAGAAACTTTACCAATTATTAAGAATTGTGATTGTTATATAGGAAGTGATACAGGCTTCGCTCATTTATCTGTCGCACTAGGAGTAAAAGCTTTGACTTTATTTATGGACTCGCCAGTTATGGCTTATGGGAAATATTCTGAAAGAATGTCTGTAATAGAGCCAGAAGGCGAAAAAAATACTACTTCACATGATACCTTGGGATCTGAACGAATATCATTTGAAAAAACTCTCCTCAGAGCAAAAGAAATCTTAGGTTAACTAAAATCATTTTTTAAAATAGTTTCTTTTGCCTCTGAAACCATCTGTGCTAATTTAGTTGTATCAGTATCATTACGATCAGGATGAAGTTTTGACATTATTTTTTTATATTTAGACAATACCTCATCTTTGGAACATCCTTTTTTGCACCCCAGTATATTGTATGCATCGTCCAAAGAAATGCTTGAAGATGCTTTTGAATAATTAGCACCAGATGAAAAAGAATATCTTCCTGTTTGTCGAAGATAATTTATTAATCTCCACAATTGAAATAATTGAAAAAGTCCCCCTATACCCTTTAATTTAATCAAAGGGACCAAAAGTAACAAAATGGGAATACTAAATGCGTACCTTCCAACAAAAAATAGGGCGATAGCGAAAATTATTCCTATCGTGAAAATAATAAATCGAATACCTTTTGCGATTTTTTTGCTACTTGCTTTAGCAAAAAAATTCAATAAAAGGTATAAGGAAACTAAAGCTATTCCAATGAGTAAAAAATAATTCATAATTTTATATATGAAAATACCACAATTAAGGAAGCAAACTGAAAAGAAAAATTGTCATGGATACTCATGGGAAGATGATTATTCATGGATACATCAAGATAATTGCCTTGAAATCTTAAGAGATACAAAAAAGTTAAACCCCGAAGTGAGAAAATATCTTGAAGAAGAGAATTCATACACAAAAGAAATTATGAGGGACACTGAAAATCTACAAAAAAAAATTTTTAAGGAAATAGAGGGAAGAATTAAATTAGATGACGAAAGTCTTCCATTTAAAGATAAAAAGTATGATTACTGGACAAAAACTACAAAAGAAGGCAACTACGCTAAAAAATTAAGAAAAAAAATTGGTAGTGATAAAGTTGAATGTTATTTTGATGGAGACCTGGAAGCAAAAGGTAAAAAATTTTTTAGTACTGGAGATTTAGCAGTCTCAAATAATGATGAATTTTTAGCTTTTTCAGTAGATGATAAAGGTGGAGAGTATTTTACAATATTTATAAGAAGAATAGAGGATAATAAAATAATCGATAAGATTGAAGATACAGCTGGCGGAATTGTATGGTCATACGATGATAAATCTTTTTTTTATAGAAAACATGATAGTCAAAAAAGACCAAGACAAATTTTGCAACACAAATTAGGTTCACCGGTTACAGAGGATATTCTAATTTTTGAAGAAAAAGACGAACGCTTTACATGTTCGATAGACACAACTTCTTGTGAAAAATATTATACTATTGAAACAAGTGAACATACTACAAGTGAAACATACTATTTTCATAAAGATGAAAAAAAGTATGAACCTAAATTAGCTTTAAAAAGAGAAGATGGAATTCTTTACAGTTTAGATAGTTTTGATGGCTACTGGTATATGCATACAAATAAAGATGCTGAAGACTTCAAAATTTTAAAATCTCCTAACAGTAAAATAAACGAATGGAAAGATTTTGTTCCAGCTAAGGATGGAACTCTGATAGGAGGATTAACTTTTTTAAAAAAATGGATAATCAGGTCAGAAATCTCGAACGCCTTATCAAAAGTTTTAGTAAGAAACATAGAGAAAGGTACAGAAGAGGAATTAATTTTTACTGACGAAAAAGTAATTTCGCCTGGAGTTTCTCTTATGCAAAAAGATAAAAACACTGACATAATAAGGATTGCTTATGAGTCTCCAAAAACACCAGCTAGAACATACGAATATAATATTAGAACAAAAGAAAAAAAAATTGTAAAAGAACAAATAGTTCCCTCTGGACATAATAGAGATGATTATATTGTTGAACGACTAGAGTGCGATAGTCATGATGGTCAGAAAATTCCTATGACCATTACTTATCATAAAAAAACAAGAATAGATGGTAGTGCACATGTTTTGTTATATGGGTATGGGAGTTACGGGAGTTCCATGTGGCCTGCTTTCTCAACATCAAAATTTTCTCTAATAGATAGAGATATAATTTGGGTAACTTGTCATATTCGCGGTGGTATGGAACGTGGAATGAAATGGTGGCGTGATGGGAAAATGATGAATAAAAAAAATACTTTTAAAGATTTTATAAGTTGTGCAAATTTCCTAATAGAAAAAAAATATACAAGTAAAAAAAAAATAATTGCATTTGGTGGAAGCGCTGGAGGTCTTCTTGTAGGAAATGTAGTCAATCAAATTCCACATTTACTTCTTGGCGCCATAATGGCTGTTCCGTTCGTTGATAATCTCACAACAAACATGGATCACTCTTTGCCTTTAACAGTTGGAGAGCTCAGAGAATTTGGTGATGCAAAAAATAATAAAGATCATTTCGAATACATACGTTCATATGCTCCGTATGATAATATTGAAAAAAAAGACTATCCTAATATTTTAATTACTACTTCATTATCTGACTCGAGAGTTCTCTTTGATGAACCAGCAAAGTTCTGCGCTAAGCTTCGTACTAAAACAACTGGAAATAATCTATTATTGCTTAAAACCGAAATGGAAGCTGGTCACGGCAGCAGAACAGGTAGAAAAAATATTATTGAAGATATAGCTTTTGATTATGCATTTGCTCTTAAAATAGCTGCAAAACTCAGCTAGAAACAGTTTTTGCTATTAAAAGCAACTACTATATTTTTTTGATCTACTTCAAACCTTCTCTCACATTTTATTTTAAACTTTGATTCATTATAAATTAAAATTTTATTTTTATTGCTTAATAGCTCAACAGAATCAGGTTTTCCAAACTCTATTTTTAGTTCCGACTCAGTTTTTTTTAAAAATTTACTGAGTTTTTTTGTTTCTTTTTCAGAGGCTTTATCAACTTTATCTGTAACTGTTTTACAACCTGAGATTAGAAAAAATATAAAAATTATACTTAAAATAAATTTCATTTCTGGTTTTCAGTTTTTGCATTACTTTGCGACCAATTTTTCAAATATAACAAAATAAGTTATAAACAACATACAACTTTAAATTTAAATCAAACTCATTTTGAACTTTTTAAATGTACGAAAAGCTATATAAATTAGCAAAAACAGGAGAAAATTTATGATGGATAAATATTTTGAGTATAGAAAACATAAAACTAATTTTAAAACAGAAGTAATTGCCGGCGTAACTACTTTTTTAACAATGGCTTATATAATGTTTTTAAATCCTTTTATTCTTTCTGGTGAATTTGCAGGAACTGAAAAGGGTTTTTTTGATTTCGGAGGAGTGTTCACTGCAACAATAGTCGCTACAGCGATTGCATGTTTCATAATGGCATTCTACGGTAAAACTTGGCCAGTAGGATTGGCGCCAGGCATGGGTATCAATGCTTTTATAGCTTTTGGAGTTGTTGGTGGAATGAAATACACTCCTGCAGAAGCGCTTGCAACAGTTTTAGTTGCAGGTATATTTTTCTTAGCAATATCATTAACGCCGATTAGGGCGTGGATTATTAATTCTATACCAAAAAGTTTAAAACTTGGCATAGGAGCTGGCATAGGTCTCTTCCTTGCTATTATTGGTTTAGAAATAATGGGCGTCGTCGGAGATCACCCTGTAACTTTAGTTACTCTTGGCGATATCAAAAATCCAATTGTTTTATTGGGCTGTCTTGCTTTTGTCGCGATGATTGTTCTGGAAAAAATGAAAGTAAGAGGAAATATTATTATAGGTATTTTATTTTTTAGTTTCCTTGCTTGGTTACCTATGTGGGAATGGACAGGTTCTACGATTAAAGATGGCGCATCTCTTGCCAAATTTAACGGAATTTTTTCTGCACCTCCATCGATGAGTTACCTTTTCGATGCATTTGAAGGTATTAGCACAGGTAAAGTTTTTGCAGCTAGTGGAATTACCGTAATATTCACACTTTTCTTTATAGACTTTTTTGATACAGCAGGAACTTTAACATCAGTGGCTAATGTATCTGGAAAAGTAGACAATAAAGGAAAAGTAAAAGATATCGAAAAAGCTATGTTGGCAGACAGTGTTGGAACAGTTGCGGGAAGTATTGTGGGAACTTCTACAGTAACAAGCTATGTAGAGTCTGGTGCTGGAGTTAAAGCTGGTGGCAGAACAGGAATGACTTCATTAGTAATAGGGGTTTTATTTCTATTATGTTTAGGCTTTGCACCTCTTGCAACAAGCTTACCAAAGGAAATAGATGGTGCTGCACTCGTTTATGTTGCTGTTCTTTTTGTAAGAAATATTACAGATATTGAGTGGAATGATATCGCAGAGTCAGCCCCAGCTGTACTTGCAATGATTACTATGCCTTTAACATATAGTATCAGCAATGGTATAGCTTTGGCATTTATAGCTTATGCTCTTATCAAACTGTTTAGTGGTAATGCTGCTAAAACTCATCCAGCAATTTGGTTGGTTGCTGTTCTAAGTGTAATAAGTTTCTCAGTTTAAATTTTTCAAAATTAAAAGGGGCTTGAATAATATTCTAGCCCCTTTTTTTTATATCGTTTTTTAATTCTTCTACTCTTATTTCCTCATACTTTTCAAACGGCTGAACAATCCATGGATTGTCTTTTAATATAACAGCACAAAAATCAGGATTAAAAGTTGATTTAGCCTTTTTCCATAAAACTGCAGTTTTTATAGATTTAATTTTCCCTTTTAGTGGTGGGTATTTTCTTAACCAATCTATACTTCTGTTCAAAGTGACACCAGTATCAGATAAGTCATCGCACAAAAGTAGATTTCCACCCATATTTTGAACGGTCGAACTCATTTCTCTCGAAAAAATTAATTCTCCTTGCTTGTCCTCTATACCTTTCCCAGAATAAGACTCTACAGCTAAATAAGCACACTTAATTTTAAAAACTCTACTTAAAACATCTATAATTGGAGCAGCTCCTCTCATTATTCCAATCAGAAGATCAGGTTTATATTTTCCATGGATTTGAATTGCCAATTTTTCTACGATAGAATTATATTCGTCCCAAGAGATGAAAAGTTTTTGTGCCATATAAAAAATTAAATCATTTTACAGTAGATGTAAATGAGGGAATTTAATATTGAACCGGTTCATTATCAACTGAATACCATAGAGCCATCACTGCAAGAGTACAATAAGGGGAAAATTTTTTCTGCAGCTTACTAACAAAGTTTTTTGGAGGAAGGTATTTCTTCTTATAATTATTTGAAATTGCTCTGAGTAATCCAATATCTTGTACTGGCCATATATTTGGTCTGTTATAGAAAAAAATTAATACCATCTCTGCTGACCATCTCCCTATTTGTCTTAAGGATGACAAATAATTGATTGCTTCCTCGTCAGTCATTTTGCTTATCAATTTTGGGTTGAACGATTTATTTAAAATTTTTTGTGCCAGACTTTTAATACCAATTGCTTTCATTTTGCTTAGTCCGCATTTTTTAAGATCTTGAATAGATAATTTCTGTACTGTTTTTGGGTTTATCTTATTTTTACATTTTTTTTCAAATTTTGAAAATACTGAGTCAGCTGCTGCTACCGATATTTGTTGAGAAATTATTGAACGCGTTAATGAATAAAAAAAATTATTCCTTGTAGTCAAATGGCCTTTGTAAGACCTTATTAATTTAGAAATTACTTTATCTTTCTTTATCAAGTAGCTTCTAGATTTGTTCCACCACTTAGGTTTCATATCTTGGTGGGACCACTTGTTTTTTGAGTGTCTCTTCTCTTCTAAAAATTATATATGTTCCAACAACTATAAACGCTGCACCAATTAATGTAGTTAGTTTAAGAGCCTCTCCAAATATGAAATATCCTGCAGAGGCAGCAAAAACCAATGATAAGTATTTAATAGGAGTTACAAGGCCTGTATCTGCCATTCTTAATGACTGAGTTAGTAAAATATTTGCATAGCCGCCTGCTAAACCAAGCACTACAAATAAAAAAGTCTCATACAATGAAGGCCACATCCAACCGTCAACTATAGTTGCTAGGCCAATTAACATTGACAAGAGTGAAAAATAAAAAGCTATTAAATAATTTGGTTCTGTTTTGGAGAGTGATTTTATAGACAAAGCGACTTGAGCAAAACCAAAAGCAAAAATCAAAGGCATAAAGTAAAATAAATTAAACTCATGAAAAGTTGGTTTAATAATAATGAGTCCACCAATTATTCCAAGAATAATAGCTGAAATTCTAGTCAACCTTATTTTTTCGCCAAGAAAAAGTGCCGATAAAATAGTTACAAAGACAGGACCTAAAAAAGTTAATGAAATACAGTCAGCAAGTGGTACATTTCTAATTCCAATAAATAGAGCAACAATTGCTATTGCACCCCATATTGCTCTCCAAGCATGTAATCCTGGTCTTTTGGTTTTGTAAAAAGTAAAAACTTTTTCACGAGGAATTAAAAGAATTATTGGGATCATACCAAATGCAAACCGCATAAAAAGAACTTGGCCAAAAGGTGCATCTTTCAAATATTTTACAATTATGTCCATAACACTAAAACAAGCGACACTAGCGATCATGTAAACAATTGCTAATTGGGATTTTGAGAGCATTTTACCACCTTTAAATTATTGAAATAACATATTAGAATTTTCAAAAAATGAAAACTGCTTATTTTAGTCTGGGATGCTTCTGGTCTCCTCAATTAGAATTTGAAAATCTTGAAGGAGTGAAAAAAGCTGAGGTTGGATATTGTGGAGGAGACGATCCAAACACAACTTATGAAAAAGTTTGTTCTGGATCAACGAATCATGCTGAAACAGTAAAGGTAGACTATGACGAAAAATTAGTCTCCTATGAAGATTTAGTAAGATTTTTTTTTAAAATTCATGACCCGACACAACTAAATAAACAAGGACCAGATGTTGGAACCCAATACAGATCAGAAATTTTTTACACAGATGAAAACCAAAAAGAAATTGCGAAAAAAATTAAAAATGAAATTAATAATAAATTTAAAGGAAAAGTTGTAACTAAAGTATCAAAAGAGAAATTATACCAACCTGCTGAAGAATATCATCAATACTATTTAAAAAGAAAGAATTTTATATGAATTTAGTATCTACTGATTGGCTTGATAGAAATTTAAATAAAGTAAAAATATTTGATGCAAGTTGGCATATGCCAAATTCCAAAAGAAATGCCAAAAAAGAGTACGAAGAAAAACATATAAAAAGGGCTATTTTTTGGGATGTCGATGAACACTCAAATAAAAATTCGCCTTATCCACACATGATGTCAAATTCAGATTATTGGATAAGGATGCTCTGGTCATTCGCAATTAAAAATGAAGATCATATAGTTGTTTATGATCATAGTGATACTTATAGTTCATGTAGATTATGGTTTGCTTTGAAATATTTCGGTCATCAAAAAGTTTCAGTTTTAGATGGAGGAATGAAAAAATGGCTATCAGAAAATAGATCTACGGAAAATAAAATAGACCAAGATTTTGGAAAATCTAGTAATATTGATAAGTTAAACTCAAAAAATAAATACAAAATAAATGAAAAAATTGATTTGATAAAAAATAAAAAACAAATAGATGATAATTTAAAAAGAAAACATTTTCAAACTGTTGATGCTAGGAGTCGTGAGAGATTTGAAGGAAAAGTTGATGAGCCTAGATCAGGACTAAGAAGAGGCTGTATTGTTGGATCAAAAAATCTTCCTTTTAAAGACTGTATAAATTCCGAAACAAACACTTTTAAGTCTAAAGAAGAGTTAAAAAAGATTTTTATTGAAAATAACATAGATATTTCAAAGCCAATTGTTTTTACATGCGGTTCGGGTATGACTGCGTGTGTTTTAGGTATGGCATATTCTATCATTAGTGGTAAAAATGCAGTTGTTTATGATGGCTCTTGGTCAGAATATGGAAAAGTATGAAAAGATCTAAAAAAGTTACAATTGGAATTTTAATATTCTTCGTAATAGTGGCTTCCGTAATAGGAGGTAGAACCGCAATGGGCGTTTACTTTAAAAAGAAATTTGGAAAAAGACCGCCACCAGGAGTTATGGTTGAAATAGTCCAGGTAAAAGAATTTAGTAAAACAATTGAAAGTTATTGTACCGCACTGAGTAGCAAAACAACTTCCTTTAAAATTAAAAAAAGTGAATTATTAGAGCCACTAAAATTCAAACCAGCAAAAAAAGGAGATATAATTGCTAAGCTTCAAGATAAAAATATTATTGCGCCTTTTTCGGGGACTGTTGGTACTCGAGGTATAAGTTCATCAATATTAGGGACGGACTCAATAATTCTAACACTTGACGATTCTAAAAAGATATTATGTGATTTACAAATTCCTGAGGTTTATGCAGCTATTTTAAAAAAGGGATTAAAAGTTAATGCAAAATTTTTAGCATATAAGGATAAGTTGTATAATGGCTTAATTATTTCTCACGCTTCAAGAGTTGACGCACAAACTAGAAGTATTTTAGCTAGGGCTCAAATTAACAACAAAAGTCTTGAAATTCTTCCTGGCTCGCTTCTTGATATTGAGCTTCTTTATGACGAAAAAGAAGCAATTTCTGTTGTGGACACCAGCATAATTTTTGAAGATGAAAAGAAATTTGTATATAAAATTTTAGATAGTAACAAAATCGAAAAAACTGAAGTGACTACAGGAGTCCGTAAAGATGGAAATCTTGAAATCATAGAAGGTCTAAATACAAACGATAAAATAGTTAAAGAAGGTTTGTCGAGATTAGCGGACGGAATGATTGTGAGACCAATATTAAAATAATATGCACAATTTTTGTTTGCTCAACATCAAAAGACCAGTTTTAAGTTCTGTATTTTCTCTTTTATTAGTTGTGTTTGGTCTTTACACTTTTTTTGAAATAAGCACTAGAGAACTTCCAAAGAATCTTCAACCACCTGAAGTGGTAATATCAACTAAGTATACAGGTGCAAGTCCGTCAATAATTGCGTCTGAAATATCTGAACCAATTGAACTGGCAGTCGGAGGAGCCGAAGGTATTAGATCCATTGATACTTTATCTGAAGTTGGTAGGAGCACAATTAAAATAGAGTTTTTTACAAGTATAGATATTGATGATGCAGCTAATGATATAAGAGAGAGAATTGCAAGGATCATAGATAATTTACCTGAGGATAGTAAGGCTCCAGAGGTTAGAAAAGCCTCAGCAGGATTTTCAACTAGTATGTGGCTCTCAGTGAGCAGCACTTCCTGGAACTCTTTAGATATTGGTGATTATGTAAAACGAAATTTAGTCGATGCTTTTAGCTCTGTTCCTGGAACTGGAAGGGTTATTGTAGGAGGAATAAACGAAAAGGCCGTAAGAGTTTATCTTAATCCAGTTAAGCTAATCGCAAATGATCTAGATATAAGAGAAGTTGAGAGTTCTATAAGAAAAAATAACGTAGCTGTGCCAGCTGGAACTATTGAGGCTAATAATGTTGATTTGACACTTGATCTGGGAAAAACTTACACAAATATTAATTCAATTAAAAAACTTCCTGTTAAAAAAATTAAAGGTAAAACAATAACCTTGGAAGATTTAGGAGATGTAAAATACGGGCCAGTGTCTGAAAAAACTCTTTTTAAAGCACAAAGTCCTAATATATTAAATGAAAATACAGTTGGGATAGGTATTTATGCAAGGACGAATGAAAGTACAGTCACACTGTCAAATAATATAAGAAAAAAAATTTTAGAAGTAAAAAGAACATTGCCTGAAGGTCTTAAATTATCTGTTAGCTTTGATAGAGCAACTTACATTAAAGAGGCTATCAAGATGTGTTACCAATCAATAATTCTAGCTTTGTTATTAGTTGTAGGAATTATTTACCTCTTTTTAGGAAACATAAGAGCTACTATTGTACCGGCAATAACACTTCCTGTTAGTTTAATTGGAGCATGTTTGGGTTTATGGATTTTTGGACTGACGATAAACGTTTTTACTCTTCTGGCTATAATTCTTAGTGTTGCAATTGTCACCGACGATAGTGTAGTAATGACCGAGTCAATCTATCATAGAGTAGAACAAGGTGATACGCCACTTGCTGCAGCTGCTAATGGATCGAGAAATGTTATTTTTGCTATTTTATCAACTAGCATAATTCTATTAGCAACCTTTGCTCCACTTTTATTTATTGGTGGGATAAGTGGCACTTTGTTTAGAGAAATGGCTATAACTTTATCTATCACAATTGTCATAAGTACATTTACCGCCCTGTCTATCGCGCCTATGTTGGGTTCAAAATTACTTGATAAGAAAAAATCAAAATCAAAAATTGTTTTACGTTTTGAGAGAATATTTAAATCTTTTGAGGAATTCTACTCAGATACACTTAATTATTGGATAAAAAAGCCCAAAACTATTGTTTGGTTTATGGTTTTTGTTGTAGCTTTGGCAGGGTTTCTATTTAGTTTTACACCAAAAACATTGTTAGAAAAAAATCCTGATAGGGGTGTTTATCTAGTTTTTGGCAAAACTGACGAGTCATCATCTTTTGAATACACGGTAGATAAAGCTGAAAAAGTTGAAAGTAGGTTGATACCTCTACTACAAGATAAAAATGAGCCTTATCAAAAATTAATAATGAGAGTTCCAGGTTTTGGAAGATCTTCTCAATCTTATAACAGCTTTATTATCATTGCTTTACTTGACAACTGGAAAGATAGAAAAGATTCTGCTCAAACAATAGTAAGAAAAGCTATAGGAAAAATTGTTACTGTGCCAGGAACTATGGCTTTTCCTTTAACACCTAATTCGGTTCGTGTGAGCAATTACCAAAAGCCAGTTGTTGTTACAATGACAGGATCCTCATACGAAACTCTTTACAAATGGCAAAATAATGTGATGAAAGAGCTTAGAAAAAATAGAGGGCTAGCTGACATAACATCTGATTATACAAAAAATAAACCAGAGGTAAAACTTGTAATAGATGAAAACAAAGCAAAAGATCTTGGGCTTTCAAATCAATCAATTGGAAAATCTATTGAGACTTTATTTTCAGGTAAAAATGTTACAACTTTAAATGAGGCTGGGAAAGAATATCCAATAATTTTGCAAGCTGATATAAAAGATAGAAGAAATACTGAATCATTGAGTAAAATATTTGTACGTTCAGAAACGACAGGCAAACTGATTTCACTTGCAAACGTAGTAAGTTTTGAGGAAAGAGGATCACCAAAAATATTGACTAGATACCAAAGATCAAAATCAGTTACTTTAACTGCTAGGTTGGTAGGAGGCTATACTCTGAATGAAGCTTTAAACTTTATTGAAAAAACTATAGATGAACAGGCTCCAACGGCTGGAATTTTTTATAAAGGTAAATCTTTAGATTTAAAAGAAGCTTCGAGTGAATTATTAATAATTTTTGGTTTAGCATTAGTTAGTGCGTATCTTGTTATGGCAGGAACTTTTAATGCATGGAGGCAGCCTTTTGTAGTGATGTTAACTGTGCCTCTAGCTGCTTTAGGTGGGCTTATATTTATTTTATTATTTGGCAGTACAATAAATATTTTTTCTCAGATAGCTTTAATTGTATTAATCGGTATTGCCACCAAAAATAGTATTTTGATTGTTGACTGGGCAAATCAATTAAGGGTTAAAGGCAAAAGTGTTGAGGCAGCTATTGTTGAATCTTGTAAAAGAAGATTTAGACCTATAATGATGACAAGTTTATCTACACTTATCGCAATGGTTCCCTTGATTGTTGGCAATATTGGTCCAGGTGCAGGAGAAGGAATAAGATTAGCAGTAGGATGTACAATATTTGGAGGTATGCTGATAAGTACTTTTCTTACTTTGTTTACAACACCCGTATTTTATTTATTACTTTGTAAAAATTCTAAAAGAATGGATGAAGTAGATATTCAATTAAATAAAGAATTTAGTAAATAATATATTTTTTTCTATTAAGTTGATCCCGACATGTCGTAAGTTGTTTTCGATAGTTTGAGGCAAAATCCTTTGTTGATTTAGCATAGATGATAGCCTTTTGATCTTTAGAATAATTTTTATAATCACCCCATCCTTTGTAGTAAGCTAAATATTGTCTATAAGCATCGTTCTTAGGTATTTTTAGTAATTTATGTGTTTTGTTTACATACCACCCAATAAAATCTACAGAGTCTTTAAACCTGGCTCTCGTGGCATATTTGTTTCCAGTTTCCCTTTTATACTGTTCCCAAGTGCCCTTCACTGCTTGGGAATAACCAAAGGAACTTGATTTGCGCTTATATGGAATAACTTTAAATAATTTATGACGTGGAGGTTTTGCCAACCAATTGAAATCACTTTCTTTTTTTACAAATGCTAATTGGATATAAACTGGAACACCCCACTTTTCTTCTACCTTTTTGGTGTGTTTGTACCACAAATATCGATCCTCAAATATTGCACAGCTATTTTTTGTATTTTTTGGTACAGAGGAACAGGCAGCAAGAAAGAATAATAAAGTTAATAAATAAAGATTTATTTTTCGAATCACCTACACATTATAAATTATTTAGTTTTTCTTCTCCATTCCTCTGGCCTAATAAATTTTCCTTGCCACATTCCCAATTGATTATTTTTTGCCCATTTTTCATCATCCAAATATTCTTTTGAATATCTTTTGTATGCTACTGCGTTACCTGTAAAGACCATATATCTATTTAAAGATAATTTTTTGCCTTCATTTTTTGGAAGATAACACGTTCCTAAAATTCTACCATACCTATCCTTTTCAAAATAAATACACTCAAGAATTTTTTTTCCTACATATTTTTTTAAAGCTTCAGTGGAAGATGTTCCACAATTATAAGACTCCCCTTTTTTAAAACAAAATTGATTTTTTTCAGGTGCATCAATCCCTAAAAGCCTAATATTATTTGCATTTATTTTTATTGTGTCACCATCAATAATTTTTGCTTTTCCGCTTATTAAATTTATTTTCCATTGGGCGCTAAATACTACTGAAAAATTCGTTAAAAAAATAATTAATATACTAAATAAAATCTGACTTAGCTTTTTCATCAAGTTCTTTCATTTTGTTTCTTATATCTTCATCTGAAACACTATAATCTTTTAAATCTTCTTTGATTTTTCTAAAAACATCTTCGTCGCCTGCCTCTTGAAAATCTGCCTTTATAACTGATTGAATATATTCTTTTTCCTTTTCAGCATCATACCCAAGTTTTTGAGAAGCCCATTGACCAAGATATTTATTTCTTCTTGAGGCAACTTTAAATTTTAATTCCTCATCGTGAGCAAATTTTTTTTCAAAGGATTTTTTTCTTTCGTCAAATTTTTCCATATTTAAACTTTCTATATAAAAATATTATAACAATAGCCGCTAATGTTCCAAGCAAATTTGCAAAAATATCTAAGTATTGGAAAGACCTGTTGGGAATTACTAGATGTGATAATTCTGAAAATAATGATAATGCAATAAGAAAAAGTAAGACTTGCCTAAAACTTGTTTTATTAAAATAACTTATTAAACCTAATATTGTTAAGTATAAAAATGCTAAAGCATGATTAATCGATGTACCTAGTGGATTTGGAATTAAATCTGGTTGTCTTCCTAAATCGCCGTAAAAAAAATAACCAATTAGACTTCCAGGGAAAAGGTATAAAATTAATAGACCTAAAAGGGAAAAATAATATAAATAACGAATTATACGGATTTTATAATCCATTTTAAGAAATCTGTATTTCCATTTTTAATATCAAAAAAAATAACGCATGGAACTTCATAACTATGGAGTTTTTTTACACTTTTAATTATTTTTTGTACATTTTTATTCATGGTTTTACCAACAATAAGAATTTCTTTTGCCTTAGTAACTTTTCCTTTCCAAGTAAATACCGAGTCAACATTGTGAATAATATTAGCACAAGCAACTAATTTATTTTTTACAATATATCCAGCTATTTTATGAGCCTCTTTTTTCTTTGGGCAAGTAATGTAAAAGAATTTTATACCCTTCATATAAATAATTTAATATAATAGGTATATTATACTCAATGGGAAAACTCATAGCAATTAGACACGGACAAAGTACCTGGAATGCAGAAAATCGTTTCACTGGCTGGGTTGATGTAAATCTTTCAGAAAAAGGTATACAGGAAGCAGAGAAATCTGGAAAATTATTAAAAGAATTAAATATAGATTTTGATATGTGTTTTACCTCTTATCTTAAAAGAGCAATAAATACTCTTGAGGTTGTAATAAAAATTCTAGAAAAAAACTATAAATATACTAAAGCTTGGGAGCTTAACGAGAGACATTATGGGGCCTTAACTGGGTTAAATAAAGAAGAAACTAAGAAAAAATTAGGTGAAAATAAATTTAATGAATATAGAAGATCTTGGGACATTCCTCCGCCTAAACTTGATAAAAATTCTGATTATAATTCACTTAAAGATCCATTGTATAAAAATTTAGAAAAAGTACCTGATACTGAATCATTAAAGAATACATATGATCGTGTAATCCCATATTTTGAAAAAAATATTGAGAAACATTTAAAGGAAAATAAAAATATTATTCTTTCGGCTCATGGTAATACCATTAGAGCTTTGGGGAAAAAAATTTTTAATATTTCAGATAAAAGTATTAATTTGTTTGAGATACCAACGGGAAATCCTCTGCTAATAGACTTTGATAGCTCTTTAAAAGTCTTATCTGCAAAATATTTAGACAAATCAAGAGAAAAAAAAATAATATCTAATTTATAATTTTTTTTTATACAATTTTTTATATATTTTATAATTATTTATATGAAAAAACTTTTGATTGCTTTTAATACCAATTAAATGCTTATTTTTTATTAAATCATTCCAAACAATATTCATCGAAAAAGGTTTAATTTTTTTATTTTTAAAAACTGATCTGCTAATAATTTGAGCTCCAGTAAAAATAAATTTATTATTTTTTTGTCTTGAAATTTCATTATTAGAATTTAAATTAAAATCACCTTTAAACGATTTGTCATAGCTCTTACTTTTCGATACTAAAAGCATTATCGGTTTTTTATTTTTTTTATAGCCTTTTTCAAGTTTTCTAAATTCATTTTTATATTCTTTTCTCCATAACGTATCTGGATTTAAAACAAAAAAAACTTGTTTTTTGAATTTTTTTGAGGCATTTAAGATTCCTCCCCCTGTATTAAGTATTTTTCTTTTTTCTATGATTAAATCAATTTTGGAAGAAAACTTTTTTTTTCCAATAAATTGATAGATTTGTTTATGCTTAAAGTGTGTATTAATTACAATATGTTTAACACCAATCGAATTAAGAAAATTAATACTATTTTCAAGTAAAGTTATGTTGTTAATTTTTACTAAAGGTTTAGGTATTTTTTTGGTAATTGGGTGCATTCTTTTTCCAAAACCAGCTCCTAATATTATTGCTTTTTTTATTTTCATTTAAAGTTTTTTTTAGTTCTTAATTTTGTATTTACTAGCCTCGAAAGTAGAATGCTCAAATTTTTAAAAATTTTATTTTTCATTCTTAACTCAATTAATTTCCAAGCATAAGGTAAATATTTTAGATACTGGGGTTTTTTATCTCTTTTATAAAGTCTATAGAAAATACCCAAAATTTTTAAATTTCTTTGAACGGACAGAATGTCAAAGTCATTTTGTAATAAACGCATTGACTTGTTTCTTAGAGAGCAATTTTTTAAATAATATTGGAATGTTCTCTTTTTAATTTGTGAAGGAACTTTAGTTCTTACATCGTCTATTAAAGATGCAACATCATACATGGGATTTCCTAAAATAGCATCCTGAGTATCAATAATACCAAGCTTATTTTTTATTGGCATAATATTTGATACGTGAAAATCTCTATGAACAATAAATTTATTATTAAAAAAAATTTTTTTATAAAGCTTATTTAGTTCATTTTTTATTTTTTTTTTATATTTTTTTGTTTTTTTATTTCCTATTACTCCAGAAAGGTACCAATCAAAAAATAAATCGGACTCCTTGTGTAAATTACTTACATTATAAAAGTCCAGTTTAAAAAATCTATTTGAACTAATTTTTATTTTTTTTAACGGTTTAATTTTTTGTATTTTTAGTATTACATCAGTACATTTTTTATAGTAAGAAAGTTTGTTTTTGGATTTTTTTATATTATCTAAAAGAGTTTTATTTCCAAAATCTTCTATCTCAATAATCCCTTCATTGAAATGTTTGCTAATTAGTTTTGGAGTATGAATTCCATTCTTTCTTAAAAATTTATTTACAGCAGTATATGCGATTAGGTTTTTAAATTTTTCTTTCGATGCTGTAACAATAATCGAGGTTTTTTTTCCTTTATATAATCTAAAAAATTCTCGAAAAGATGCATCATTTTTAATCTTTTGCAGTTTATATTGCATTTAATTTAAAATTTTTCCATTTTCCATGACCTTTAATATCTATTTTTCTGCTTTCTACCTCATCCTGATAATAGAAAGTGATTTCTAATCTGTCTTTGATTCTTTTAGCTATTTTCTCAGGCCATTCAATAATAGATATTACTTTTTCATCTTCTTGAAAAATTCCAAGTTGATTTATTTCTTTATCATTTTTTAAGCGATATAAATCATAATGCATTATCTTTAAATTTTGGATTTCATACTCATTAAGTAAATTATAAGTTGGACTTGTGACCTCTGTTTTTTTAATTTTATTTTTTTCTTGTAGCTGATGTATTAAACTTCTTACAAAAGTAGTTTTCCCAGATCCCAATTCCCCAAATAAAAATATACAATCGGATTTTGATAAAAATGATAAAATTTTTTTTGATAAACTGTCTATTTGGGATAAATTATATTTTAACATTGGCTACTAATTTAGTAGCGATAAGTATCTGGCTTAAATGGTCCTGATGGTTTAACGCTAATGTAATCTGCTTGTTCTTTTGACATCTTTGTTAATTTTGCCCCAACCTTACCTAAATGAAGCATTGCAACCTTTTCGTCAAGATGTTTTGGTAAAACATAAACTTTTTTCTCGTATTTGTCAGAATTATTCCATAATTCAATTTGAGCAATTACTTGATTAGTAAAAGAAGCACTCATAACAAAACTCGGATGCCCTGTTGCACATCCTAGATTTACTAATCTTCCTTCGGCTAACAATATTATTCTTTTTTTACTAGGTAATTCTATTTCGTGAACTTGTGGCTTAACTTCATTCCATTTATAATTTTTTAAAGCTTCTACTTGAATCTCGTTATCGAAATGACCTATATTACATAATATAGCTCTGTCTTTCATATCTCTCATGTGATCAGCTGTAACAATGTCTTTATTTCCAGTTGCTGTGACAACTATATCTGCGTGTTTTATTGCTTCATCCATAAGTACAACTTCATACCCCTCCATGGCTGCCTGTAGAGCACAAATCGGGTCTGTCTCTGTGACCATTACTCTTGCTCCAGCATGTCTCAATGATGCTGCGCTTCCTTTACCGACATCTCCAAACCCTGCAACAATTGCAACTTTGCCCGACATCATTACATCAGTTGCACGCTTAATTCCATCAACTAAGCTTTCTCTGCAACCATATAAATTATCGAATTTTGATTTTGTTACAGAGTCATTTACATTAATTGCTGGAATTAATAATTCTTTATTAGTCTCCATTTTTTTTAATGCCAAAACTCCAGTTGTTGTTTCCTCTGAAACACCTTTGATATTTTTTAGAAGATCTTTATATTTTTTATGCATTAAACCGGTTAAATCCCCACCATCATCCAAAATCATATTTGGCTTCCAATTTTTATCACCCTCTATTGTTTGCTCTATACACCACCAATATTCTTTTTCTGTTTCGCCTTTCCATGCAAAAACTGGTATACCTGCTTTTGCTATTGCTGCAGCTGCATGATCTTGAGTAGAAAAAATATTACAAGAGGACCATCTTACGCTTGCGCCGAGATCAACAAGAGTTTCTATAAGAACCGCTGTTTGAATTGTCATATGAAGACAACCTAAAATATTTGCACCTTTAAGAGGTTTTTTTCCTTTAAATTCTTTTCTTAAAGCCATAAGACCTGGCATTTCAGATTCTGCTATTGATATTTCTTTTCTACCGAATTCGGCTAAGTTTATATCTTTTACCTTAAAATCATTACTCATAATTCAAATCTTTTAACAATTAAATTTATGTCAATCAAGGAATTGATTGTCCTAGCCTCTTTTTGGAAGCTGTAATTCAATCTCAGCACCTGTCTTTGCATCTGACCTATTAATTGCTCTCACTTTACCCCCATGCATTTCTACAATGCTTTTTACAATGTTTAAACCAAGACCAGAGTGTTCTCCAAATTTTTCAGGCCTATTACTATAAAATCTCTTAAAGATTTTTTCAGTATTTACTTCATTAAAACCTGGACCTAAATCTTTTATTTTTAATGATAAGAATTCTTTACTACTATCAACTTCAATCTTAATTGTACTATTTTGGGGACTAAAAGAAACTGCATTATCTAGTAAATTTGCTAGAACTTGTTCTAGTCTATTTTCTATACCCAGAAGCTGAAGATTTCCTCCGTTCGAATTTTTTCTACTAATTAAAAATTTAATATTTTTTTCCATAACTGCGTTTGTATTATTAAATTCATCAATGACATTTTTTAATAAGTTATTTACATCTAAAATTTTCATTTTTTCTCTTGAAAGAGATGCTTCATCTTTAAGCATTTGAGAGTAATCAGTAATTAATCTTTCAATTCTTTCAACGTCGTGACTTAGAAGTTTTATTAATTTGGTTCTTTCTATTTTATCAGTTGTGTTATCAAGAAGTTCGGAAGCTCCTTTTAATGAAGCAAGTGGATTTCTAATTTCATGAGCTAGATCAGCTGACGAATTTTCAGCTTTTTGCGTCCTATACTGTAAATCTTTGGTCATATTATTTAGTGACCTTGAAAGTAGACCTAGCTCATCACTTCTACTTAAAAACTTCTCTATTTTTCCCATAGACTCGTCTTTTGCCTTTATGGACTCAGTGTAAGCCACTAGTCCACCTATAGGTTTGAGTATGTATCTATTTAAAAATATTAAAAAAATAAGAATTACTATAGCGATTGCCAAAACAGTTCTAATTATAAAGTTTTTTCTTTCTTCTACCGCAGTTAATATCTCATTAGTTTGTTCAGTTACTAAAATATATCCAACAACATCCCCATTGATATTGGCATCACCTAAGGTTTTAATAAAAAGGTTATCTCCTTCCTGAACCTCTAGCACAGTAGGTTCGTCATTTTTTTTATTAATAATAATTTCTTTTAAACTATTAATATTTGAGCTTGTATTTAAATCGTTTTGTAAATTATCATTATCTTTTAATTTTTTTATGTTGTTATCTTTAATATCTTCTTCCATAACGATTTCGGTTTTTGTAAAGACACTTTGGTCTAAGTCTAAAACGTTGGTATCTGCTATTAAATTTCCTGTGATATCGTAAAATTGAACTCTTTCAAGATTTTGGAATAGAAATCGAGTAGATAATAAAAAATTTTTTAAACTTTCCTTATCGAATTCTATGCTTAGTCTTTCCAAGTGATTAGAAGTGTTATTAATTATTACCGTATGTTTTTCCATACGTTGCTTCACTAGATTAGGCTGAATACCACTTAAATAGAAAAAAGTGAGGGATCCTAAGAAAAGAAAGATAAAAAAATTGAATACTAAGAATTTTCTAAGAATAGAAGAAGAACTTTTTACTAACTTCATTAATTAATATTCCATCTATAACCACTTCCATACCGAGTTTCGATTGAGGAAAATTTTTCATCAACTTTTTTGAATTTTTTTCTAATTCTTTTGATATGACTGTCTATTGTTCTATCTTCTATATCTGTATTTTCTTTATACGCAATATCCATTAGATGTGCTCGTTCTTTAATAACACCAGGTCTTTTGGCAAGCTCTTTTACAATCATAAACTCAGTTGTAGTTAATTTTTCAGGTAATGATTTTCCATTCCACTCACATTCTAATTGATTTGGATCAAGTTTTAATTTTCCATGAGCTATTAAATTTTTTGAATCATCGTTATTATTTGTTTTTTTTCTAAGCTGAACTCTGATTCTCTCAATTAAAACTTTCATTGAAAAGCCCCCTGACTTTTTAATAAAATCATCTGCTCCAAGTTTTAGTCCTAAAAGTTCATCTACTTCTTCATCTTTGGAAGTAAGGAATATGATTGGTATAGACATCTTTTTTCTAATTTTCTTTAATAACTCTTCTCCGTCCATTCTTGGCATTTTAATATCTACAACTGCTAAATCTGGAGGGTTTCTAGAAAGACCAATTAAAGCGCTTTCGCCATCTATATAAGTTTGAACTTTAAAGCCTTCTCTCTCCAAGGCCATACTTATCCCGGTAAGAATATTTCGATCGTCATCAACTAATGCAATTGTTTTTGACATTGGTACTTTCCTATAGAGTTTATAATAGTTTAAAATAAATTGTCAAAATTTAGGCATCAGTGTGCCTCATCCCAGTTATTTCCTGAATTTATGTTTACATCCAAAGGAATTGTAAACATGTGATGTTCGGAGCTTGAAACAGATTCCATTGTTTTTTTGAGGATTTTTTCCACTTCTTTTTGGTGATTTTTTTGACATTCGAATACTAACTCGTCATGTATCTGTAAAAGCATTTTAGCTTTATCTAATTTTTTAGATTTTATTAATCTATTAAGTTTTATCATTGCGAGTCTAATTATATCTGCCGCAGAACTCTGGATTGGTGCATTGATTGCTGCTCTTTCTTGAAAACTTCTAACAGCGAAGTTTTTATCATTTATACCTCTCAAATGAATTCTTCTTCCAAAAATATTATTAACATACCCATTTTTCTGACAAAACTTTACTGTAGATCTCATATATTCTTTTATTTCTGGAAATTTTTTAAAATAAGAATTTATAAATTCTAATGCCTCATTGTTTGAAACTGAAATTTGTTTTGCCAAACCATACTGTGTTATTCCATAAATGATTCCAAAATTGATTGCTTTTGCTTTTCTTCTTAAATTTGAGTCCACTTTTTTTATAGAAACATCGAAAACCTGGCTGGCTGTAAGGCTATGAATATCCTCATTGTTGGTAAAAGCTTTTTTTAATTCTTTAACATTTGCTAAATCAGCTAATATTCTCATCTCAACCTGATTATAATCTGCAGATATTAAAATATTGTTTTTTTCAGGAATGAATGCTTTTCTTATTTCTCTTCCGTCTTCGGATTTTATTGGTATATTTTGTAAGTTTGGATCACTAGAAGCAAGCCTTCCAGTATTTGTTGAGGCAAGCAAAAAAGAAGTGTGAACTCTATTTGTTTTAGGATTAATATGTTCTTGAAGTGCGTCTGTATATGTATTTTTCAGTTTCGAAAGTTGTCTCCAATCAAGTACTAAACTAGGAAATTTATGGCCCTTAAAAGCGAGATCCTCTAAAATTTTTGCACTAGTTGCTAAGCTACCTTTTTTTGTTTTCTTTAAATTTGCGATTTTAAGATCATTATAGATAATTTCTCCAAGTTGCTTTGGAGATCCAATATTAAATTCCCTTTTAGCTATCGAAAAGATCTCTTTTTCTATTTTAGATATTTTTCCTGTAAAATTTTTAGATAATTTTTTTAAGTGTTCTTTGTCAACTTTGACACCGTTGATTTCAATATTTGCAAGTAATTCAACCATTGGTTTTTCAAAAATTTCATAAATCTTTGTAAGTTTTTCTTGATCTAGTCTTTTTTTAAGTAATTGATACAATCTAAATGTTACATCTGCATCTTCTCCAGCATATTCTGTAGCCTTATTTAGATTAACATCTGAAAAAGAAATTTGTTTTTTTCCGCTGCCTACTAAATCTTTAAAAGAAATTGTTTTATGCCCGAGATGAATTTCTGCAAGAGTATCTAGATTATGTCGGTTCAAACCCGCATCTAAAGTATATGAAGTTAACATGGTATCTTCTATTGGGTTAACTTCAATTTTATTTTTTTTAAATATTATATAGTCATACTTCATGTTTTGGCCAATTTTTTTAATACTTGGATCTTCAAGAAGAGGCTTGATTTTCTTTAAAACAGTTTCAGGGTTTAAACACTTCTGGTCTTTATTTTTTAGTGGTATGTAGCATGCTTTTCCTTCTTCGTAACAAAAAGAAATTCCGACTAAATTAGCTTCAATTGGGTTTAGAGATGATGTCTCTGTATCTACTGAAATTATATTTTGATTTTTAAGGTTATTAATCCAACTTTCTAATTGATTTTCTGTTATTACAGTTTCGTATTTTTTTACATCAATTTTGTTTTTTTTAATTTGTTTATTTTCTAGTTTGTTTTCTGGTTCTCCGTAAAAGCTTATCGCCTGACTCAAAAGTCTATTAAACTCCATCTCTCTTAAAAATTTATATAGTTTTTCTTTTTTAACTTCTTTGATTATAAATTCTTCAATTTGCTCTTTAACAGGAACATCATCTTTTAAAGTTACAAGCTTTTTGCTAATTAATGCCAATTCTTTATTTTGAATAAGTGTTTCTTTTCTTTTTTTCTGAGGAATTTCATCAGCTTTTTTTAATAATGTTTCTAAGTTTTTGTACTTGTTAATTAATTCTGCCGCTGTTTTAATTCCAATTCCAGGGACGCCAGGAATATTATCTGAAGAATCGCCTGCCAAGGACTGTACATCAACTACTTGTTGTGGATTTACACCAAATTTTTCTTTTACTTCTTTTTCTCCAATTACTTTGCTTTTCATTGGATCGAATAATCTTATTTCTTTTGAGACCAATTGCATCAAATCTTTGTCAGAAGAAATTATTGTAACTTTTGCGCCAGTTTTTAGAATTTGTTTAGCGTAAGTGGCTAAAAGATCATCTGCTTCGTAATTTAATTGTTCAATGGATGGTACATTGAAAGCCTCGACGGCTTTTCTAATATATTCAAATTGTGGTGCGAGATCGTCTGGCGCCTCAGACCTGTTAGCTTTATAATCTTTATAAATCTCGTTTCTAAAATTTTTTCTTGCTGAGTCAAAAATAACTGCGAAATGTGTTGGTTTATTTTTTGAGTCATCTGATCTTGAATCCTCTAGAAGTTTAAAAAGCATGTTGCTAAAACCAATTACTGCTCCGGTAGGTAGTCCATCGCTTTTTCTAGAAAGAGGAGGCAAAGCATAATAAGCTCTGAAAATATATCCAGATCCATCCACCAAATAAAAATGATCAGTTTTTTTAATTTTGTTCATCAATTAATGATATCTTAATATTTTTCATGATATAATAATAATATATTATGGAGAAAGTTATTCTATCTGCTGAAAATCTTACAAAAATTTATTCAAAAAAAAGTTCAGCTAATAATTCAATTTTAGCTCTAAATAAATTAAATCTAAAAGTGAAACAGGGGGAAATTTTTGGACTTTTAGGTCCTAACGGAGCAGGGAAGACGACATTTATAAATATTCTCGGAGGTTTGGTTGAAAAAACTAGTGGTAAAGTTGATGTTTGGGGTTTTGATTTAGACAAAAATCCAAGGCAAGTGAAAGCTTCGATCGGAATAGTGCCACAGGAAGTAAATTTAGATGCTTTTTTTAGTCCAAAAAAATTGTTGGAACTTCAGGCAGGTCTGTTTGGTGTAAAAGAAAAAGATAGAATTACCGATTTAATTTTAAAAATGGTATCATTAGAAAAACAGGCAAACTCTTATGCCAGAAGTCTCTCAGGAGGTATGAAACGAAGATTATTAATTGCAAAAGCAATGGTTCATCAACCTCCACTACTAATTTTAGATGAACCTTCAGCGGGTGTTGATGTAGAACTAAGACAAAATTTATGGAAAAATGTCTCTGAGCTGAACAAAATCGGAGTCACTATAATATTAACTACACATAATTTGTATGAAGCTCAGGATATGTGTGATCGAATTGGAATTATCAATAAAGGAAATCTGGTAGCTTTAGATAGTACCTCAAAATTATTAGATAGAATCGAAACTAAAAAAATTAAATTTAAAGTAAGTAATTTGGATAAATTTGATGAAATAGTGCTTAATGGTGTAAAATTCACAAAGAATGGAACTCAGATTGAAGCTTCGTACGATAAAAATAAATTCAAATTTGATCAAATAATAAATGTTGTTAAAAAAAGTGTAGAAATTGTTGATATTTCAACAGAAGACGGCGATCTTGAAGATATATTTTTAAAATTAACAAATAGGTAGATTTTTATATAATTTAAAAGTAATAATAATGATATGGAACTTATAAAAAATTTTAAGGAAAATTCACTAGTTAAAAATTTATTTTTAGCTATTTTAGCTACATTGCTTTTAGCTGTTTCTTCAAAAATAAAAATACCCTTTTGGCCAGTTCCAATGACTATGCAAACGTTTGTTGTAATGCTAATTGGTATTTTGTTTGGTTGGAAACTTGGATTGTTCACGGTATCATTATATCTTATGGAGGGAATAGTGGGTTTACCAGTTTTTGCTGGAACCCCTGAAAAAGGAATGGGTATAGTATATTTTACTGGACCTACCATGGGTTACTTGCTTGGTTTTTTAATTACTGTTTATCTAACTGGATTTTTTAAATTTGATAATAATTTTTTAAAGAACTTCGTAAAATTGTGTTTTGCAGTATCTTTTATATATTCATTTGGTTTACTTTGGTTAGGATTATTAATTGGTTGGGATAAGCCAATTTTTGAATTAGGTGCGCAGCCTTTTCTTTTAGCGGAGTTATTTAAAATTCTTATTTTAACAATATTAATCCCAAAAATTTTGAGATTTAGAATTTAACGAGGGGATCTTTTTGACAAGATTCTTTGAAGAGTTCTTCTGTGCATCTTAAGTCTTCTTGCAGTTTCAGATACATTTCTATTGCAGAGTTCAAATACCCGGTGAATATGCTCCCATTTTACTCTGTCTGCTGACATTGGATTTTCAGGCGGTTTGGCCTTTGATTCGGGGTCAGCGAGTAAGGCTGCCTCTACATCATCAGCATCTACCGGCTTAGCCATATAGTCGATGGCACCAGATTTTACTGCTGCCACAGCCGTAGGGAGGTTCCCATAGCCTGTTAACATCACAATTCTACTATCCTTTTTCACCTTGTTAATTTCTTTCACAACATCAAGGCCGTTTCCATCCTCCAGTCTCAGGTCAACTAATGCAAATTTTGGAGGGTTTGATACCACCATTTTGATAGCATTTTCAACAGTTTTAGCGTCTTTAACATTGAAACCCTTCCTCTCCATGGCTCTTGAAAGCCTCATCCTTAATGGATCATCATCATCCACTATCAAGAGAGACTTGTCTTCGAAGTCCGTTATTTTTAAACCTGGGGGGGATTTAATTGCTTTCATATAAGCTGTCATATAGTCACTATTGTGAATATTACAATGCGACAATCTTGAATTATTTTCTTTACATAGGGGTAAAAAACTATTACTTGAAAAAAATATATAAGCTTTTTTTAGTAAATTTTTTAGAAGCTTGTTTGTGTAATAATTGGGGGACACATGAGATGCGAAAATTTGATAACGTTAACGAGTTAACTAACACATTAAAACCAGATAATCCGGTCTATTGCATCAGACCTAGATCAATCAAAAAGTCGGTTGAGTTTTTTAAAAGTAACTTTCCTGGAAAAATTCTTTATGCCGTAAAAACAAATCCAAATGAAAAAGTAATCAAAACTATCATAAATTCTGGAATTCAAAATTTTGATGTGGCATCAATTAACGAGATAAAATTGATTAAAAAAATAGATAATAAAGCAAAAGTTTATTTTATGCATACTGTTAAGAGTAGGGAAAATATCAAAGAGGCATATTTTCATTATAACGTTAAAGATTTTGCTTTAGACACAAAAGAAGAATTATTAAAAATCTTAAATGCAACACAAAATGCAAAGGATTTAAATTTATATGTAAGAATGGCAATTTCAAATGAACATGCTGAAATTGATTTGTCTAGAAAATTTGGGGCTTTAGCTAGTGAAGCTTTAGGCCTTTTAAGGCTTTGCAAAGAACATGGTAAGAAAGTGGGTTTAAGTTTTCATGTTGGTTCTCAGTGTATGGATAAAATTTCATTTTCAAAAGGAATTCAAGAAATTGGAAATATCATAAAAAAAACTAAGATCGTTCCAGATGTTATAAATATAGGTGGTGGTTTTCCATCTATTTACCCAGATCTAATACCAGAGCCATTAGAAAACTATATGGCAGAAATAAAAAATGCATTAGAAAAATTAAAATTAGAAAAAATGCCTGAAATATTTTGTGAACCCGGTCGAGCAATCGTTGCTGAAGCCGGATCAACCATAGTTAAGGTGATTTTGAGAAAAAAACAAAAATTATACATAAATGATGGAACTTATGGATCTTTATTTGATGCTGGAGTACCAAATTTTGTTCTACCTTCTAAAATGATTACCAACGGAAGAGCGCTTTCCAAAAAACTGACGGCTTTTAATTTTTATGGCCCAACTTGTGATAGTCTTGATTATATGAAAGGTCCATTCTTATTACCAAATAATATTAAAGAAGGTGATTATATTGAGCTTGGACAGCTTGGTGCTTACGGAACAACGTTTAGAACAAAATTTAATGGTTTTTATTCGGACGCAATTTATCAATTGAGTGACAAGCCAATTCTTTCCATGTACGATGATGGAATAAAAGTTAAATACTTAGTTGCGTAATGAATAAAAAAAATGGACCTACGCTTGGTCACAACAAAAAATCTCTATTAAAATCTGAAATTGAACATATAGATATTACTTCTTTTGATTCTCGAAAAATAATCGATTCCATGAAAAAAATGTCTTTTACTTCAAGAGACACTGCCAAAGCTGCAGAAATTTACAACGAGATGATTAAAGATAAAAATTGCTCAATATTTTTAACAATTGCAGGGTCTACATCTGCAGCGGGATGCATGAAACTTTATTCTGATTTAATTAAATTTAATATGGTTGATGCGATAGTTGCAACTGGAGCCTCTATAATAGATATGGATTTCTTTGAAGCTATTGGATTTAAGCATTATCAAGGCGATCAATTTCAAGATGATAAAGTATTAAGAGAAAACTATATAGACAGAATATATGATACTTATATTGATGAGGAACAATTGCAAGCCTGCGATAAGACTATTTGTGATATTGCTAACAAATTACCTCCAAAAGCTTATACATCGAGAGAATTCATCAAAGAAATAGGCAGATATCTTAAAAAAAATTCAAAAAAGAAAAATTCACTTATTGAGTTAGCCTATGACCATAATGTACCTATATTCTGTCCTGCTTTTACAGATAGTTCGGCTGGTTTTGGTTTGGTAATGCACCAAGAACAGAATCCTTCAAATCACATTACCATAGACTCGATCAAAGAGTTTAGGGAACTTACAGAAATTAAATTGAAATCAAAAACTTCAGGATTATTAATGGTTGGAGGTGGTGTTCCAAAAAACTTTGTACAAGATACAGTTGTCTGTGCTGAACTTTTGGGAAAAAAAGTTGATATGCATAAGTACGCAATTCAAATCACTGTGGCTGATACTAGGGACGGTGCATGTAGTAGTTCAACGTTAAAAGAGGCAAGTTCGTGGGGGAAAGTAGATACTTCGAAAGAACAAATGGTTTTTGCTGAGGCTACTAGTGTTTTGCCATTAATTGCTAGTGACGCATACCATCGTCAAAATTGGAAAAATAGAGAGCGAAGAAATTTCCAAAAATTATTTTAATAAAATGACAAAAACAAGAATAGCTTTAATACAGATGAAAATGTCGTCTGAGCAGAAAAAGAATATGGATAGTGCCATAAGAAAAATAAGAGAGGCTAGTAAAAAAAAAGCAAAGATAATATGTTTGCCAGAATTATTTTTATCAAATTATTTTTGCCAACAAGAAAAGCATTCGAATTTTAACTTAGCTGAGAAAATTCCCAGTAAAAATACTAATACTCTTTGTTTATTGGCTAAAGAACTAAAAGTAATAATTATTGCTCCATTATTTGAAAAAAAAACTACAGGTATTTATCATAATACTTGTGTAGTTATAAATGAAAAAGGTAAATTGATCGGAAAGTATAGAAAGATGCATATCCCGGATGATCCTCAATACTATGAAAAATTTTATTTCACTCCTGGTGATTTAGGATTTAAATCTTTTAGAACAAGTCAAGGTAAACTTGGAACTTTGGTCTGTTGGGATCAGTGGTTTCCGGAAGCTGCAAGATTAACATCATTATTAGGCGCAGAGATACTTTTTTATCCAACTGCAATAGGATGGCATCCTAGAGAAAAAAAGAAGTATGGAAAATCTCAACTTAATGCCTGGTTATCGATTCAAAGATCTCATGCGATCGCGAATGGTGTTTATGTTGCTGCGGTTAATAGAGTGGGTTTAGAGAAGCAAGGAGCAAAAAAATTAGAATTTTGGGGAAATACTGTTGTTTTTGATCCAAGTGGTAATGTTGTTGTCAGTTCAAAACAAAAAGAAAAAACTTTAATTTGTGATATTGATTATAAAAAAGTTGAAATGGCAAGAAGACATTGGCCTTTTTTTAGAGACAGAAGAATAGATCATTATAAGGGCATATTAAACAACCCTAGAGATGCCTAATTTAACAAGAAACGGCACTTATAGGATGCCCGCAGAGTGGGAAACACAGAAATCCACCTGGATTGCGTGGCCACATAATAAAGATGATTGGCCAGGGAAATTTGAGGATATTCCAGGTATTTTTGCTTTGATAATCTCGAATATATCAAAAGTACAATTAGTAAATATTTTAGTAAACAAAAAATCAGAGCATAAAAAAATAATAAATAAATTAAAAAGTTTTGGTACAAAAATTTGTAATATAAGACTAATTAATTGTAAAACTGATAGATCGTGGGTAAGGGACTCGTTGCCAATTTTCTTAAAAATCAAAAAAAATAAAAAAATATTATCTAATTGGGAGTTTAATGCCTGGGCAAAATATAAGAACTTTAAAAAAGATAACAAAACTTATTTAAAAATTAAAAAAATAACAAAAATTAAAATTATTAAACCAAAATTTAAGAGAAAAAAAATTATTCTTGAAGGGGGGTCTATAGATGTAAATGGAAATGGACTATTATTAACAACAAAGCAGTGTCTTTTGAGCAAAATTCAAGAGAGAAATAAAGGATTTAAAATTAAAGACTACGAAGTTATTTTTCAAAAATTTTTTGGTATCAATAAAGTTATTTGGCTTAACAAAGGTATAGTAGGAGATGATACGCACGGTCATGTTGATGATATAGCAAGGTTTGTGGGTAAAAATACGATATTTATTGCAAAAGAAAATAATAAAAAAGAAAAAAATTTTAAGAATTTAAGTGAAAATATTAAAATTTTAAAAAAATACAAAAACGAAAATATTAAAAAATTAAAAATTGTTTCTATCCCAATGCCCAAACCAAAAAAAATAAATGGAATAAGAGTTCCAGCAAGCTATTTAAATTTTTATATTGCTAATAAAATTGTTTTAGTCCCAGTATTTAAAGATCCTAAGGACAAAATAGTTTTAAGAATTTTTAAGAGACACTTTAAAAATAGAAAAATTGTACCAATAGATTGCTCTGTTTTGGTTTGGGGTTTTGGAACAATACATTGTTTAACACAACAAGAACCCATTTAATTAACTTTAGAAACTAAATCAGAAGGTTTCCAAGTAATTTCTACAGTCGCACCACCATTTTCTGCATTTGAAAATTCTATATTTGCTTTTTTTCTTTCAAGAAGTGTTTTCCCTATAAATGTCCCTAGACCCAAACCTGCTTTTGTTTTGAATTTTTTTGACTTTGATGAAATGTATGGCTCACCAATAATTTTGAAAACGTCATCAGGAAATCCTGGACCATCATCTGCTATTTTAATTTTGATTTCATTTTTTTCATTTATTAAATTTATTGAAACTTTGTTCTTTGAGAATTTTACTGCATTCCCAACAAAATTACGGATTCCATAAGTTAGTTCTGGAGATCTTCTGATAGGTGTTTTTTTATTTGTCTTATTTAAATAAAGTTCAATATTTTTTTTTGAGCTTTCTTCAAATGAGTTTTTAATTTCAAATAGTAAATCTTCTAAAGATATATTCGAAATATAAATATCATCCACGATCTCTCTCCTAGATAGTTTTTTTAAAATATTACCACATCGTTTAACTTCTGTGAGTATGGTTTCTATTTCTTCTGCATATTTTGGATTATTAGAAACCTCTTTTTTAAGTTCTTTGGCTACAACAGTTATTGTTGAAAGAGGTGTTCCTAGGGAATGAGCTGCTGCTGCTGCTTGATGACCAATTGAGTCCAACTCTTGTTCTTTGGCTAGCACGCTTTCAAGTCTATTCAAAGCCTCACTTCTTTTTCTAGCTTCGTGACCAAAGCGAAAGCCAAAATAATTTAGAAAAATTAGTACGATAGTTAAAGCTGTTGGTATGGAATATAAATAATAATCTGGAACATGAAAATGGATATTTCCCTCGCTAGGCAATGGAAGATAATTGAAAGTTAAAAGTAATAAAGAAATACATGTGATAAATGAAAGAAAAAAGGTACTTGGTAAATTTAATAATGTTGACGAAACGATTGCAGGAA
>CACHHJ010000003.1 GCA_902579585.1 uncultured Pelagibacteraceae bacterium | reverse complement strand
TTTTCTGTTTCTATGTTGATATTTTTGACTGTTTCAACATTTTGTAAAGTTGCACAATACTTTAAGTTACCAAAATATTTTATATTTTTTGCATTAAAATATTCTAAATAATTTATAGTTTCTTTATTTGAACAAATGGATAATTTGATAGAACCAAATATTTCTGATGCAAAACTTTTTACAATTTTCCATCTTTTAAAAGTTTTATTTGTTAATCTTGCATTTAATAATATTAAAGGTAAATTTTTTTTTCTTATTTTTAAAAAGAAATTAGGCCAAATTTCTGAGTCTACGAATGAAACAACATTTGGGTTCCAGTTTTTTAAAAAATTTTCAACTAAAATATTTGTATCATATGGCAGAAATTGATGGTACACCCTATCGTTATTGCCATATTTTTTTTCAAATAAACCATAAGAGCTAATGGTAACTGTTGTAATAAGAAAATTATAATTTTTATTTTTTTTTAAAAAAAAATCTACTAAAGGCAAGATTGAGTTTAGTTCACCTATGCTAGCAGCATGAAACCAAAATAAAAACCCCTGAGGTCTGCTAATTTTTTTTAATAAAATTTTGTCTTTAAATTTATTTTTATGCTCTTTATTTAAAATTTTCCTATAAAAAATAATAAATAAATAAGGTAAATAAAAAAAATTTATTAAAAAGTTATAAAAAACTTTTAACATTTCAATTTAAATTACTTGCTTACTGTAAAGACTTTCATAATCTTTAGATTTCATCATAAGATCATCATGTTTTCCAGCACCTACAATATTTCCAGCTTTCATTACAACAATATTATCTGCTTTCTTTATTGTAGATAGTCTATGTGCAATTACTAATGTAGTTTTATTTTTAGTTAGATTAAATATTGCATTTTGAACTTTTTCCTCAGACTCAGTGTCCAAAGAAGAAGTCGCTTCATCCAATAAAATTATTGGAGAATTTTTAAGGATAGCTCTTGCTATTGACAATCTTTGTTTTTGGCCACCTGATAGTCTAACACCATTTTCGCCAATAATTGTTTGATATCTTTCTGGTAATGTCTCAATAAATTCTTCTGCAGCAGCTAATTGACATGCTCTCTTAATTTCTTCTTTACTAGCATCAAATTTTGCAAATTTAATATTATTTTCTACAGTATCATCAAATAAAATTATATCCTGACTTACGAGTGAGATTTTATTTCTAAGTGAATTCAAAGAAACTTTTTGAATATCTTGATTATCTACAAAAATTTTTCCTTGTTGCTGCTGGTAAAATCTTGGAATTAAATTCATAATTGTGCTTTTTCCAGCGCCACTATGACCTACTAGTGCTGTGATTTTTTCCCCCTCAATATTTAAATCAATATTTTTTATGGCACTTTCTTTTCCTGTGCTATATTTAAAGCTCACATCTTTAAATTTTATATTTGCTTTATCAATTTTGATTTGTGGTAATTTTTCATCATTTTTAATTTCTATTTTCTCATCAATAATTTTAAAGATTCTTTTTGCTGCAGCTGTCCCTTGATAAACTGACATATTTAACGTTGCTAAAGATCTTACCGGTTGATATGACAGCATCATTGCAGCCAAAAATGAAAAAAAGTTATTGATACCAATTTCTCCAGATGAAATTAATTGCCCAGCATAATAAATAAATCCAGCAATCATTATACCTGTTAAGGTTTCCATAATTGGCGTAGCTCTAATTAAAACTGTTCCAATTTTTATTTGTTTGTCAGCTAAATCTCTAATTGCTTCTTTTGACTTTTCTTGTTCAATATCTTCTCTTTGATAAATTTTTATAATTTTTGAACCTTTTAATATCTCTGAGAGTAAAGTGGTGAAATTTCCAGCAGATACAGCACTTTGTGTTGTTGCTTTTCCCATTCTTTTCCCAAGTGATTTTGCAAAAAAAGCTGCTAATGGCATCATTATCATTGAAAATAAAGCAAGCTTCCAATTTTGATAAAACATAACAAAGAGCAGTGTTATTAAAGTTAAAGAATCTTTCATTATATTTAAAAAACCTGTGCTTATTAAATTTTGGATCATACCGACATCATATAGAAAACTCGCTACGTATCTTCCCGAGTGTTTTGACTCAATACTTTGCGTGTCTGATAGTAAAATATGCTCAGACATCTGATTTTGAATTTTTTGTATAACTCTAAATCCTAAAACTATTATTAAATATCTTGCAAAGTAAAGAGAGAGACCCTTTGCACTAAAGACAATAATTATAAAAATTGGAATTAGAAATGCAAAAGTGCTATCATTTTCGATAAAAATTTTTTTAACTGCAGGATCTAATAGCCAGGCTATCGAAGCTGTGGTTCCAGCCACCACCGCTGAAAGAGCAAGCGCCAATATTAGTCTCCATAAATGTTTTTTCACATAATCTTTGTATAATCTTTTTAAATAAATTTTTATTTCTTTAAGTTTCATAAATTTAGTTAGATAAAAGAAAAATTGATAAAAATAGAAAAAGACCTGAATAATTATTTAATTTAAAAGCTTTCAAACAATCATGGGATTTTTTTGAATTAAAAACTTTAATTTGATAAAACAAACTCAACATAAATAAAATTAAAAATATTAAAAAATAATTTATCTCCAGGTTAATTATCACATATGTCATCAGAATTGAGCTTATTAAGTAACAGCTTGTTACAAAAAAAGTTAAGTTTTTTTTAAATTTAATTGCAGTAGATTTAACTCCTATTATTTCATCTTCCGATGCGTCTTGTAATCCATAAATCGTGTCATATCCTAATGTCCAAAATATGGCCCCAATATAAAATATTATTGGTAAATAATCGATATCGTTCATTATGGAGGCCCAAGCCATCACCGACCCCCAATTAAAAGTAAATCCTAAAAATAATTGTGGCCAATAAGTAAACCTTTTCATGAAAGGATAACTAAATGCAAATATCATTGAAAAAATTCCAAGGCAGATAGTTAGAAAATTAAATTGAATTAATATGATGAAAGCTAATAAACATAAAATTAGTACGTATAACCATGCTAATTTTTTATCTAACAAACCAGAGGCTATCGGCCTTTTTTTTGTTCTAGAAATTTTTTTATCTATTTTTTCATCGACAATATCATTCACAATACATCCTGCGCTTCTCATTAAAACAGATCCCCAAAAGAAAAGAGTCAAATGATATAAAAAAATATTAAGATTTTTATCAAAGTGGTATGCAAGTGATAAACCACAAGCACATGGCCAAAATAACAAAAAGTATCCTATAGGCTTATTTAATCTCGTTACGTCAATAAAATTTCTAAGATGTGATGACATTATTCTTCTTGTAAATATCAAACAGTAAATACATAATCAATTCGATTCGAAATGAATATTGACTACACTGTTACGGCACTAATGTTTCCTGCCATACCTCTTATAATGGCAGTTTATAGCAATAGGTTTCATACGCTTAGTGCTTTAATAAGAAAATTACACGACGAACATGTATTTGAAAAACACATACCTCCAGAATGGGAAAAACAACTCAAAAACCTCAATCAAAGAATAAATTATTTAAAATATTCTATTGGAGCATCCAGTTTGGGGTTTTTGTTTAATATGACTACAGTTTTAGCTTTATATTTAGATGCTATTTTTGTTGCAAGATTGATATTTGCATCATGTTGTATTTCTATGATAATTTCGATATTGCTATTTCTTTTGGAAATTTTTCTATCAACAAATGCATTAAAGCTACATCTCTCAGATATGAAAATTGATAAGGACTAGATTTATGAAAATTAACGCTATCAGGGCTTTTATTATCGCTGCATTAATAATAATTATTTTATATGCTCTTGGATTATTTTTGCCAATAATTATGACATCAAAATCCTCATCAATTAAAAGTTTTGATAATAAATTAGTTTTAGAATATCATTATAAAAATAATGTTTTCTAAACCGGTAATACTTATAATCGTATTAGTTCTTTTACTTTTATTTTATTTTGTAATTAGAATAGGAGCAGGAAAAACTAAAGAAATTGAAAACTCTAAAAATTTAAAAAAATATTTATTTGGCGTAAGAATATTAATATTAATCTTAGCTCTAGTGGGTATAGTTTTATGGTTCTTTCTTTAATTTTTTAGAGTAAACCATTTTTCCGAACTCAATTTTTTCATTATAGGACTGATCAAAAGTCTTAAGCTGAGTTGCACTCATTCTATTTCTTAAATTATTCAAATTATTCTCTTTCCAAGAATTTGTTGTTTCTTGATTTTTCCAAATCTTTTTCTCTTCATCTGTTCTTGCACATCCATAACAAAAACCAGTTTTAGGATCACTTTTACATATACTTATACAGGGACTTATAAATTTCATAATTTAATTTGGTACTAATACAGCTGGACCCAAAATTTTTCTCCCCTCAAGATCTTCATGGGCTTTTTTTGCTTCAGAAAGTTTATATTCTTTAAAAATATCAACTTTAATTCTACCAAATTTAATTTGTTCAAAAAGAGCATTAGTACCTTCTTCAAGCGCTACTCTTCCCGCTCCATAATGGGCTAATCCTGGTCTTGTAAAAAATAAACTTTTATGAGCTATATATTTTTTTACATCTATAGGATCAAGAGCACCAGATGCGTTTCCGAAAGAAACCATCATACCCATTGGCATTAGACAATTAATAGATTTTTCAAAAGTTTTTTTTCCAACACCATCATAAACTACTCCGACACCTTTATTATCGGTTATCTCAAGAACTTTTTTATCAAAATCTTCCTTATTGTAATTTATAACAAATTCGCATCCATTTTTTTTTGCAGTACTAATTTTACTGTCTGATCCAACAGTTCCGATTACTCTACAGCCTATGCTTTTTGCCCACTGACAAAAAACCTGTCCAACACCACCCGCAGCAGCATGAAATAAAATTAACTCACCAGCTTTTGCTTTATAAGTTTTAAATAAAAGATAATGTGAAGTTAAACCTTTTGTCATTATACTTGCGGCAACTTTATCACTTACTCCTTCTGGTATTTTAACTGCAATTTTTCCAGGAATAATCCTTTCGTCAGAGTAAGATCCCAATGGCATTTGAGAGTAAGTTACTCTATCACCTTTGTTAAAATTTTTAATTGAAGAGCCAACTTCTTGAATAATACCAGCTCCCTCCATCCCAATACCTGATGGTAAATTTAATTTATATAATCCAGATCTATGATAAGTATCAATAAAATTTAAACCAATAGCTAAATTTTTGATTTTAATTTCCTCAGGACCAGGAGGTCCAACATTTACATCCTTTAATTCCAAAACTTCTGGACCACCATGCTTTGTAATTATAATTGATTTTGCCATCCTAACTTATATAAATTCTTCATGGCATCAAAAGCAAGACTTTTTTACTCAAACAAATTAGAAAAAGGTATTATTTCCAGACTTTCTGAAAAACAATCTCATTATACAAAGAATGTGATGCGATTAAAAGCGGGAGATAAAATTTCACTTTTTAATTCACAAGATGGTGAGTGGGATGTAAAAATTTTAGATCAAGGAAAAATTTTTACCAAATTCAAAGTTGAAATACTATCAAGGCCTATATCTAATGAAAAAGATATTTGGTTAGCCTTTTCACCAATTAAAAAAGTTGCTCAAGACTTGATGATACAAAAAACTACGGAACTGGGAATTCAAAAATTCATTCCATTATTATGCGAAAGAAGTGTTGTTAGAGAAATTAATATTAAAAGGGTAGAAAAGATTATAACAGAAGCTTGTGAGCAGTCTAATCGTATGACTGTGCCTAAAATTCAAGAATTACAGAGGCTTGATGAATTTATTAAAAATTTCCCCAATAATGGTAAAATTATTTTTTGTGATATTAATTCTGAGTCAAAAGATTTAAAAAATAAATTACCCCAAAAAAATCCAATTTGTATTTTAATTGGGCCAGAAGGTGATTTCTCAGAAGAAGAGAAACAATTTATAATCACTAAAAAAAATGTAATATCCATCACTTTAGCCAAGAATATTTTACGTGCAGAGACAGCAGCAATAGCTTCAACAACAATTTTAAATTACAACTTGGAAAACAACTAAATATCCCCAAAATTTGAATAATTTTTAACCTTGCAAAAGTGTCGCAAAACCTTATTAAACATGCATAGAGACTATATATATAGTATTAGTAGAATAAATTATGAGTACAGCTTATGCATTGTTGCTTGGATTGGTAGTATTTTTAGTACTATTCATTTACTTTGTTTTCTTTTCAGTTTCTTTGAGATTAGAAAAAAATGAAAACGAAGCTGAAATAGCAGTAAAAAGAAAATCAGTCCCTTTTAGGTGGAAAGATTTAATTGATCCAAAAAATAAAAAAGTTGGATTGATTGATTTAGGTAACCATATTTTAATTGCAGGCATTGTTCTTATAGGAATTTTTATTATTTCAAACGCATAAAATGATAGTAGCTTTAAGTATATTTTTAATAACGATTGGCTCAGTAGCTTTTCACTTTTGGTCACCATGGTGGTGGACAGAAGTCGCATCAAATTGGGGCAACATGGATGACACAATTCTTTTAACGTTTTGGATTACTGGAGCTGTATTCATAGCCATTTGTTTTTTTGTTGCTTACTGCGTTTGGAAGTATAGTTATAAAAGAGATAGAAGGGCTGAGTATAAACCAGAAGATAAAAAATTAGAGAGTAGATTAACTTGGGCAACTGCAATTGGGGTTGCAGCATTATTAGCTCCCGGATTAGTTGTTTGGAATCAGTATGTTACAGTTCCAAAAGATGCATATAAAGTAGAGGTGTTTGCTTACCAGTGGGGCTGGAAGTATAGATTACCAGGCAAAGACAACATTCTTGGAAAAACTGATATCAAATACATTAATGACGAAAACCCTTTTGGATTAATTTTGGAAGATCCAAACGGCAAAGATGATTTATTAGTTGATGCCCAAGAACTTCATGTATTGAAAGACCGACCAGTTAAATTTGAATTGAGAACTATTGATGTGCTTCATAATTTCTATGTTCCTCAGTTTAGAGGCAAAATGGATATGGTACCTGGAATTGTAACTTACTATTGGTTAACTCCAACTAGAGTAGGGGATTTTGAAGTATTATGCGCTGAGTATTGTGGAACAGGTCATTATGCCATGAGAGGAAGAGTAATAGTCGATGAAGAGAAAGATTATAGGAAATGGGAGGCAAAACAAATAACTTTTGAGAAAATGTTGGCAAAAAATCGAAAAAATGACAATTTGCAACTAGTAAAAAAGGATAAATAAACTATAAAACACTAAATTATGTCAGATGAATTTGAACATAAACTAGAAGCCAAATCAGACTACGCAGGTGACGCTTCATCTGTATCAACACCAGATATTGATGCAGTTCCAGATGCTGAATTACCTGATCAGGAGCTTTATCATTCACACAGCTGGTGGACCACATATGTTTTTTCACAAGACGCAAAATATATCGGAATTCAATACGCTTTAACGGCAATAGGTACAGGACTTTTAGGATTAGTTTTATCATGGTTAATGAGAATTCAGTTGGCTTGGCCAGGACTTGGTTGGCTTGAACCTTCTTCCTATTATCAATTTGTGACGATGCACGGAATGATAATGGTAGTATATCTATTAACTGCACTATTTCTCGGAGGATTTGGAAATTTATTAATACCGCTCATGTGCGGAGCAAGAGACATGGCATTTCCTTATGTAAATATGCTTAGCTACTGGGCATTTGTTGTTGCAGTTGTAGTTTTGTTAGCAAGCTTTTTTGTTCCTGGAGGGCCCACCGGAGCAGGCTGGACACTTTATCCTCCACAAGCAATCACAGCCGGGACACCCGGTTATAACGGAGGGATAATACTAATGTTAATTTCACTCATATTATTTGTGGCTGGTTTCACAATGGGTGGATTAAATTACATAATAACTGTTTTACAATTAAGAGCTAGAGGTATGACATTAATGAGATTGCCTTTAACGATTTGGGGAATTTTTACTGCAACTGTTCTTGCGATGTTTGCATTTCCAGCTTTATTAGTTGGATGTTTAATGATGACGCTCGATAGTTTGCTTGGAACAAGTTTCTTCATGCCAGCTATGGTTTCTTTAGGAGAAACATTAACTCATGAAGGCGGAAGTCCAATTCTATTCCAACACTTATTCTGGTTCTTTGGCCATCCAGAAGTTTATATAGTTGCACTACCAGCTTTTGGTATTGTTTCAGACTTGTTATCAGTCCACTCAAGAAAAACTATTTTTGGTTATAGAATGATGGTTTGGGCCATAGTAGGGATTGGTGCTTTAAGCTTTTTTGTTTGGGCTCATCACATGTATGTAAGTGGAATGAACCCATGGTTTGGATTCTTTTTTGCAACAACAACATTAATTATTGCAGTTCCAACAGCTATTAAAGTTTATAATTGGATTTTAACTTTATGGAGAGGAAATATAGTTTTATCTCTTCCTATGTTATTTTCTCTTGGTTTTATTGTGACTTTTTTAAACGGAGGATTAACTGGTTTATTTTTAGGAAATGTAACGGTGGACGTTCCTTTATCTGATACTTATTTTGTTGTAGCTCATTTTCATATGGTTATGGGTATTGCCCCTATACTAGTTGTTTTTGGAGCAATTTACCACTGGTATCCATTAGTTACGGGCAGAATGATGAATGAAACTTTAGGAAAAGTTCATTTTTGGATTACCTTTATAGGTTCATATGCAATTTATTTTCCAATGCATTATCAAGGTTTCGTTGGTGTGCCGAGAAGATACTTTGAAATCTATGATAGTCCATATATCGATGTATCGACATTGCTTTTAAATAAATTCATTACTATTGCAGTTTTAATAGTTGGGGCTGCACAATTGCTATTCTTATACAATCTATTTGCAAGCGCTAGACTTGGGAAGAAAGCAGAAAAAAATCCGTGGAAAGCTAACTCTCTAGAGTGGCAAACGCCGCAAATGCCTCCAGAACATGGTAATTGGGGCAAAGAACTTCCAAAAGTGTACAGATGGCCTTACGATTTCAGTGTGCCAGGTGCGAAAGAAGATTATATACCACAAACCCAACCTCCAAGTGAGATTATAGGAGCGAAAGTTGAGAAGACGTGAGCAAGAAAAAATCTATCTTTCAATTACTAACTGAAAAGCCTTGGGAACAAGATCAAATAGAAGCTGACAACGATCATCAAGGTCAGACAGTTAACTTATCTAAACAAAAGTTGGGTCTAAGAACCTTAATGGCCGCAAGCACTGTTTTGTTTTCTTTATTTATAGTTGCTTACTCCGACCGAATGCTTGTGCATGACTGGAGAAATATGCCAGAGCCTTGGCTTCTTTGGTTTAATACGGGAATTTTAGTAATAAGCAGTTTAGTTTTTCATCAAACAGTAAAATATGCAAAAAACGATCTTTTTGATAAGACTAAAAACGGTTTATATTTTATTGGTTTTTTAGCATATTCTTTTTTGATTGGTCAGCTAATAGTGTGGTATCAATTAATGAACACTGGGTTTTACGCTACAAGCAACGTTGCTAATGCTTTTTTTTATTTATTCACTACAATTCACGGCCTTCATATTATCGGAGGGATATATTTTTGGGGAAAAACTACATCTAAATTCATAAAAAGAAGTCTTAAGAAAGAAGAAATTAATAATTTAATTGATATTTGTGCAGTTTACTGGCATTTTTTATTAGCTGTTTGGTTAGTGCTTTTTGGATTAATGTTATCAAGTTAAGGAAAACTGATTATGTCAGACTCATCATTAGACAATCTACCTAAAGGTTGGAAAAGTGTTCCTAGCGACTTAGGTTCAGACCAAACCGCTTTTAAAGGTGTACAGTGGGGTAAAGCCATGATGTGGATATTCCTATTGAGTGATACTTTTATATTTAGCTGTTTTTTAATTTCTTACATGAAGGGAAGGGCCTCAACTGTTGTTGATTGGCCAAATACTAGTCACGTGTTTTCACTTGATTTTATGGGAGTGCCAGTACCATTACTTCTAATCGCAATTATGACATTTGTGCTTATCACTAGTAGTGGTACTATGGCTTTAGCTGTCAAATATGGTTATGAAAAAAATAGGAAAATGTGTGGCCATCTTATTCTTGCAACAGCGATTGGTGGACTAATTTTTGTAGGAATGCAAGCTTTTGAGTGGTCTAAACTAATACACGAGGGTGTGAGGCCATGGTCTAATCCTTTTGGTGCTGGTCAATTTGGATCTTACTTTTTCATGATAACCGGTTTTCACGGTACCCATGTTTCGATAGGTGTAATATTTCTTTTTATTTTTGCTAGAAAAGTTTACAGAGGAGATTTTGATACAGGTAGACGTGGATTTTTTACAACAATGAAATCAGACTATGTTTCAATTGAAATATTAGGTCTTTATTGGCACTTTGTGGATTTAGTTTGGGTTTTTATTTTCGCATTCTTCTATCTTTGGTAAGGTTTCACAATGAATGAAAATACAGAAGTAAATAAAAATAAAGAGAAACCAGCTACAACCCATAAGATTGGAATATACCTATGGATTTGGGGCCTTCTATTTGTTCTGAGTTTTTTTTCCTACATGGTTGACTGGTACCAATTTCAAGGTCTTTTAAGATGGTCTCTAATTTTATTCTTTATGTTTTTAAAAGCAGGTTTGATAATGGCTTTTTTTATGCACCTGTTTTGGGAACGATATGCTCTTGTAAATGTTTTGTTATGGCCAATGACTGCAATAGCATGTTTTGTAGGCCTAATGGTTGCTGAAGCTAAGTACACTGTTTTTACAAGGCTTATTTATTTTGTCTTAGGTGGATAATTAATAATAGGATCACAGTTGCTCAATACCGATACAAAAGTAAGAGAGTTTAAATTCGATACCATTCATTACATTAAAGCTTTGTTTGAATTAATGAAGCCAAGAGTTATGTCTCTAGCTATTTTTACATGTGTTGTTGGTTTCCTAATTGCTCCATATAAAAGTGTAGATTACTTATACGCAATCTTATCAATTACAGCTGTTGCGCTTGGATCTGGTGCAGCTGGTTCCTTAAATTGTTGGTATGAAGCTGATGTTGATAAAGTTATGTCTAGAACTTGCTTAAGACCAATTCCAACCGGAAAGCTAACTAAAAATGAGGCACTTGTTTTTGGTATTGTATCTTCTTTTGTATCGGTTGGAGCTTTATATTTTTTTTCAAACCTTATGGCAGCCGCATTACTTGCCCTAACAATTTTATTCTATGTTTTTGTTTACACTATTTGGCTCAAAAGGAAGACTCCACAAAATATTGTGATTGGCGGAGCAGCAGGTGCTTTGCCTCCCGTGATTGGATGGGCAATAGCTACAGGGAGTATTTCTATTGAACCAATTATTCTTTTTTTGATAATTTTTGTTTGGACCCCGTCACATTTTTGGGCCCTAAGTCTTTTTAAGTCAGAAGATTATAAAAAAGCAAATATACCAATGTTACCAGTTACATCAGGTGTAGAAACAACAAAGAAAAATATATTTGCGTATTCAATTTTATTATTTCCAGTAGCCGTTGCTCCTTACTATTTAGAATTTTTAGGTATAATATATTTGCTATTTTCTTTTCCTTTAAGCGCATACTATATATTTATTTGTTATAAACTGTTGAAAACAAAAGATAAAAAATCTGAAAAAAGTATTTCAAAACAAATATTTGCTTTCTCAATTCTTTATTTATTTGCAATCTTCATCTCAATCCTAGTTGATAAATTTGCCTAAAAACAAAAAGTTAATTTCTGTCCTAATAAGCTCATTAGTTATACTTATAATTACTTCTTTTGTTTTTCTTAGAGGTGAAAATAGCAACAGCCAGCTTATCCAAACAAAATTAATTACAAGTGTTCATAGCGATTTACCTTTTAAATTTGAGGCAAAAGAGAAAAATATAATTTTAAAACCTGGTGAGGTACAAACAATTAATTATTCAGTAGAAAATTTAAGTAAAAAAAGTATATCGGCAATGGCTACTTTTCAGGTTTACCCTCCTGAGCTTAAAGACTATATGACCAAAATGAACTGTTTTTGTTATGAGAAGCAAACTTTAAAAGGTGGAGAAAAAGAAAAATACGCGTTGGTTTTATTAGTTGACCCAAATGTGACAAAGAATATAAAAGAAGCTATAATTCAATTTGTTTATTTTAAAAAATGATTATTAATAGTTTAAATTCGGAAGTCCTAAGTATGTGCGCTGTTTGTATATCTGAAACTTCAGGTGGTCAAAGTGCTTTATTAATCATAGTGCTCTCATTCATCCTATTAGGATTATTAAACTCATCCTGGAAAAAAAATTTTAAAAAAGAACAGAAACTGTCTAATTAGTGGAATACATAAGCACTAGAAACAAAAATCAAAGTTATAGTTTTAAAGATATATTTCTAAGAGGGTTGGCACCTGATGGAGGTTTATTTGTACCAAAAAATATTAAAACATATAGTGAAGATGAAATAAAAAAACTTAGCGAATTGTCTTATACAGACCTTGCTTCTGAAATAATTTTTAATTTTTGTTCATCCGATATAACAAAAGCAAATCTAAAAAATCTCATTCAAAATTCCTACAGGAGTTTTTCTAATAAAGAAGTAATAAAAATAAATAAAGTTGGTGATATTAATTTAGTGGAACTTTATCACGGGCCTACACTAGCTTTTAAAGATATAGCTATGCAGGTTCTTGGTAATATGTATGATGAACTTAAAGTTTCGGCTAATAAAACTGTTAATATTATAGTTGCTACTTCTGGAGACACAGGATCAGCTGCAATAGCAGCATTAAATAATAGAAAAAATATAAATGTTTTTGTTTTACATCCTGATAAAAAAATATCTAAAATTCAAAGAAAAATTATGACAACGATAGGTTCAGATAATATTTACAATGTAGCGATAAAGGGTTCATTCGATGATTGTCAAAAAATAGTTAAAGAAATGTTTTCAGAAAATAGTTTTAGAGAAAAAATTAATATGTCAGGGGTAAATTCTATTAATTGGGCAAGAATAGTTTGTCAAATTGTTTACTATTTTTATTCAGCTTTTAAATTTAAAAGTAAAAAAATTAATTTTTCAGTTCCAACTGGAAATTTTGGTGATGTATTTGCTGGATATATGGCAAAAAAAATGGGCCTTCCTATTGAAAAATTGATCGTAGCCACAAACGAAAATGATATCTTAGAAAGAGCAATTAACTCAGGAGAATACAAGCCCAACAAGGTTAGACAGTCGTTGTCACCAAGTATGGATGTTCAAATTGCAAGTAATTTTGAGCGACTTCTTTTTGATATTGTAAAAAATGATGATAAAAAAGTTTCTAATTTAATGTCAGAACTTTCCTCAAATGGATCTTTTAGTTTAGATGAAGAGCAAAAAAAAATTATAAAAAAAGATTTTTGTGCTTGCAAAGTGAGCGATAAAGAAACTTTGGAAATTATAAAAAATATAGCAGATAAACTTGATTTTATTATTGATCCACATACTGCAACCGCTGTGGGTGCATCAAAAAAATTAAACTTAGAGTATGAAACTTTGATACTAGGCACAGCGCATCCTTATAAATTTTTGGAAACGATTAAAATAGCGACAAATAAAGAAGTTAATATGCCCAATCAACTAAGCAAAATATTAAATAAAAAAGAAAAATATGATATTTTAGAAAATAATATTTCTGATGTGAAAAGTTATATTTTAGAAAGGATTAAATGAAAATTAAGGTTGGGGACAAACTGCCAGTTTCTGAATTTTTTTACTTAAACCAAAAAAATGAAGTAAAAATAATTAGTACAAGCAATATTTTTAAAAATCAAAAAATTGTACTTTTGGGTATGCCAGGGGCATTCACCAAAACTTGCTCTGCAATTCATTTGCCAGGATACATAAAAAATTATGAAACTGCTAAGAAAAAGGGAGTATCCAAAATAGTCTGTGTCGCCGTGAACGATCCAAACGTTATGAAAGCATGGGGTGAAAATCAAGGTGTAGGTGAAAAAATTTTTATGATAGGAGACCCCTTTCTTAACTTTACCAAAGCCATTGGTGCTGAAGTAGATAAATCAGAGAAAGGTCTAGGAATAAGATCAAACAGATACACAATGTTGGTTGAAAATGAAATTGTTAAAAAATTTGAGGTAGAAAAAGAAACTGCAACGTGCGAATTATCTGCAGCAGAAAATTTTTTAAGTAAAATTTAATTATTTGGTATTTGTTTAATCATTTATCTTCTTATAGCTCCTTGTGCTAGTTCATCAACAATATTATTATATTTATTGTGAGAATGCCCTTTAACCCAAATCCACTTAATAGAATGTTTTGATGATAAATCTCTTAATCTTTTCCATAGATCTTTATTTTTTACAGGTTTTTTAGATGCAGTTTTCCAACCATTTTTTTCCCATTTTTTAATCCACGTTGTTATCCCATCACGCACATATGTCGAATCCGTATAAATTGAAATTTCTGATTTCTTTTTAAATTTTTGAATTGCTTTTATTGGTGCTAAAAGCTCCATTTTATTATTTGTTGTGCTATTTTCACTCCCTGTGATTTCATTTTTAATTTTATCATCCACTAAAATTATGGCTGCCCAACCACCTGGACCTGGGTTTCCTGAACATGCACCATCTGTATAAATTTTATATTTCATTTTAAACTACATAGTCCTCAAAATTTTTTGAGTTTTTGTGAAACTCCAAACGTTTCAAATATTCAATTGGGTCTTTAATTTTAACTACAGCATCGTCAACAGTGTTGATAGAATCAAATACTCTTGTAAGCAGAAATCTTAATGCGGCTCCTTGAGATAGTACTTTGATATATTTTTTTTCATCATTAGATATTTTTCTTATTTCGTTATAACCATCAAAAAACTTTTTTGCTTTTGTCACATTAAAGCTTAAATTTTCATTAATACCATCAAAACATAAAGCATTAAAACATATTGCAATCTCAAAAGCATAAAAATCATTACATGAGAAATAAAAATCTATAAAACCAGAAAAATTATTATTTTTAAAAAAAATATTGTCATGAAAAAGATCTGCATGAATTATGCCTTTAGGTAAATCTTCTGGCCAACCTTTCTCCACATCATTTAAATTTGTCTCAATTAATTTAGGAAGATCTGGATGAATTTTATTACATTTATCTTTTACTTGATCAAAAATTTTTCTCCATGACTTGATAGAAAGATTGTTGCTCCTTTTAAAATTAAAGTTTTTTGTAATTTCATGAAGCCTTGCAGCCTGCTTTCCTACAGAGCTACAATCACCTGGAGATAAATTAGTTTTAGATTTTCCCTCTAAAAAACTTACTAACATAAACTTTTTAGTATTAAGATCACTAATATACTCTTTATTTTTATTTAAAATAGGTTTTGGACAAATAAAATCTTTATTATTTAGTTCAACCATTAATTTTGAAAAAAATGGCAGATCATCATTGTTCACCCTTTTTTCGTAAATTGTTAAAATAAATTTACCTTTATCGGTTTCTACTAAATAATTTGTATTTTCTATACCTTCTTTAATACCTTCATAATTTTTTATATTTCCCAAATTATAATTGGAAATAATTGAACCAATTTTCTCTTCATCGAGTTTAGTATAAATAGCCATTTAATTTAGTTCTTTTGGTAATTTAAATACGACTTTTTCATTGGCTGTCACTACTTCTTCAATTGATACATCCATGTCCTTTTTAATTTCGGAAATAAAATTTTGAACCAACTCCTCAGGTGCAGAGGCTCCAGATGATAGACCGATAGTTTTGCAACTTTTAATTTTTTCCAGGGGCGCACTCTTTCCATAAAAAATTAGCTCGGAATTTTTACAACCTGACTTTTTTGCAACCTCAACTAATCTTGCAGAATTTGAAGAGTTTCTACTGCCAATTACAAAAAACATTTCACAATTTGGAGCAATTTTCTTTACTGCCGCTTGCCTATTAGTTGTTGCATAGCAAATATCCTCTTTAATTGGACCCTTAATTTCAGGAAACTTAATTTTCAAAGCATCTATTATTTCTTTAGTATCATCCACAGATAAAGTTGTTTGCGTTACATATGCCAAAGGTTTTGAAAAATTTAAGTTTTCAACTTCCTCTTTTTTTTCAATTAATTTAATAGATCCTTTTGGAAGTTGTCCCATTGTTCCAATAACCTCCGGATGATTTTTATGACCTATTAAAACGATATCAAAACCTTTTTTATTTAATTGCTCAGTTTCTCTATGTACTTTTGAAACAAGAGGACATGTAGCATCAATATAGAAAATTTTTTCAAGTTTCGCCTCCTCTGGAACTTGCTTAGGGACTCCGTGAGCTGAAAATATAACTGGTCTAGATTTATCTTTAATTTCAGAAATTTCCTCAACAAATATAGCACCTAAATTTTTTAGATTTTCTACAACATTTTTGTTATGCACAATTTCATGTCTCACATAAACTGGGCTACCGTACTTATAAAGGGTCTTTTTAACTATTTCTATAGCTCTATCTACACCAGCACAAAATCCCCTTGGTGCTGCTAAAAAAATTTTAATTTTTTGTTTCATTTATTTCTAATAAATATTCAAGCAATATATGCGGAAATGTTAGTGACGCCAAACCAATAAATATTACTTTTATTATCACATCGTTAAGGCCATAAAAGTTTGAGAGAAAAACTGCAGCTAGTAAATATAATACGGCAGTAATAATAGTTAATGGTAAGGCTTTTTTGACAAAAGCCTTTAGACCTAAATTAAAGTTATCACCGTTAAGTTCATGAGATATTGATATGATGTGCCTAATTGAATGAAGGAAACAGAAATAAATTGTAAAAGCAATTAATGGATTAAAAACGTAATTTAGAATAAGAATAGATAACATATCCAAAAACAAAACTTCAAAATCTTCATATTTATTTTTATTAACAAAATAAAGATAGCCAAAGATAGAGAAACCCAAGCACACATTTATAATCCAATGTTCTTTTTTAATATAAATAAGAATATTGTCACTTATTAGTAACGTCTCAAAAATTTCAATAGTTTCATCAATGTGAAAAAATAGCGGGGCAAATACAATTAATGAACCTTTGATTAAATAAAGTGCCTGATCAACGTAATAATTACCTTGATGCAAGAATGCAGTATCCTCTCTACCAAAATGATAAGAAGCAATAATTAAGAACATCAACAAAGTGACTAAGGGATATAAACTCCATAGTAAAATTATCATTGCTGAAATTGACAAATATAAAATATAAAAAATTGACTTACTTTTTTTTTTATAAATCTCCAATAATTTATTCGCCTTATAATTATCCATTGCCCCATGAGATATACCTATTGATAAAATCAAAAATAAACATATAAATGAAATTATCAATTCATTCGAAGATCCTATTTTATTACCAAAGAGCAAAGCAATTACTGATACTGTTATTGTAGAAACACTGAAATAAAACGTATGTTTACCGTAAATTTTTTTTATCATTTTAATTAAAAAGAGATTTTATAAATATCCACTTTGGCATTTTTAGAATTATATATATATCTTCAATAAAATTGCTTTTATTTGATAAAAACTTTATTACTGAGTCTGTATATCCATTAAACATTTTATAAAATATATTAGGCATTTTTTCTGGATTTCTCTCCAAAACTTTCAAAAATATTTTATCCAAGAATTTATATTTAGTTTTTAACCCATATTTACGAGCTTTTTCTATATTATTTAAATTCTTTCTTATAAATTTGCTATGATCTTGAATGTTTAAAAAAGTGTAACCAGTGCTTAAACGTGTCATGCCTCCTGCTGTGCCAATATTAATTCTATTTTTTTCTTCTTTATTAATAGGATAAAAAAGAGGAATAGCTCCTTCTTCTTGAAAATTTATTTTATAATTTTTTATGCCTAAACTATTAATATAATTTTTAATTTGAGATTCATAATCTTTAAGAGATAAATCTTTCTTAGATAGCCAAGTAGTCTCAATCATTGCCTTATTTTTTGCATAGGGAAGAACATAAAAAAAATGAACATTATTTCTTTGATCACAATTAAAATCCATCAAATCAATAATTTTATCATCGAAAAAATCCTCACTAGTCTCAATTTCTACACCATAAAAATGTTGCCAAAGATTCGAACTATTTTTTTTTAATGAAGGAACACTGTTAAATACAAAAGAATTTTTAACATTCAAATCACCTATATTTTTAAAAAACTTGATATTTTTATTTTTATTTAATTTATTAATAATTTTATTATAGAATAACCCACTATCAATACTCTGATAGGGAAAATTATCACATCTAATAACTTTTGAACTCGATGGTTTCTTTATCGAAAATTCCCTCCAATTTTTTTTAACACAATCTTCGAAATTATGAGGACTCACTTTCCAAAAAGACCAAGTTTTATCCCTCAAATATTCTTTCCTTGGTTCAATAATTGCGAGTGTTTTATTACTAAGTTTTTGATGAAGATCTAATTCATATGCCAAGGATAATCCTGCGCATCCACCCCCGATAATTACGTAATCAAATTCTCTCATTTAATGATATATCCTCATTAATTAAATTGAATTCATACTCTTTTTCAATTTTTCTGGGTTTTAAAAAACTAAGTATTATTAGATCAAATAAAGAAAGAATTGTTTGTATAACTTTACCAAAATTTGAAACATAAATTTTTCCAGCCCTTTTATAAGTACTTAAATCTTTTATATTAAATATTTTTTTTCCAATTTGTCTGTAAACTCTTCTAGCCACAATTATAGAAAAACGGCAACTTAAAGGAATATCTTTTATACCGGCAAAAGAACTATTATAAAATGTTTCAGCAGTATATATAATTTTCTTAATATTCATTAATTTATCTTTTGAGTAATTGATTAAGTAAACTCTATTTTTTTTTTCATCTTCGACGACGTCTCTTGCAATGTTTGTTAATTGCATAGCGATTCCTAAATATATAGCTTTTTGAAGAGTATCTTTTTTTTTTATATTAAAAATTTTTGCCATCATCAAACCAACTGTTCCAGCAACTCTATATGAATAAACAAATAATTCTTTCTCATTTTTAATCTTTACTTCTTCCTGTAAATCTGACTCTATACCATCAAATAAGTCATCTACTATTTTCTTAGAAATGTTAAATTCATCCATTAATTCCCACATATTTTTTATTATTTCATTTTCTAAATCTTTATTTTCAAAATTAGTTCTAAATTTAATTAGCTCTTTTTTTTTGTGATCTAAATTGGCTTCCTGATCTGCAATATTGTCCACAGTTCTACAAAAATCGTATAATTTAGAACATTTAATATAAATATCTTTTGGTAAAAAAAATCCTGACCAATTAAATGATTTTGCATAAATTGATAAATAATTTTTTGTACTCATTATAAAATTTTATCTAGAACTTTTGCTGAAGAAATAACACCTGGCATACCAGCTCCAGGATGCGTTCCTGCACCAACAAAATATAAATTTTCAAAAATTTCTGATTGATTATGAAATCTAAAATATGCAGATTGAGAAAATTTAGGTTGAATTGAAAAACCTGAACCATGTAATGTAGCTAAATCTTTTTCAAAATAATCAGGCGTAAGATAGAAGTCATTAACTACATTTTTTTTAATATCTGGTAAAACTGATTTATTCATTTTGTCTAGAATTAAGTTTTTAAATCTTTCACCCTCATTTGACCAATTTATATTTGAGAGATTATTTGGAACTGGAACTAAAACGTAGAAAGCATCTTGCCCGTCTGGGGCCATATTAGGATCAGTTGCGGATGGTCGATGTAAATAGTAGCTTATATCTTCTGAAAGAATTTTATTTTCAAAAATTTTTTCCAAATGTTTTTCATAAGTCTTACCAAAATAAATCGTGTGATGTGCTACATCTTTATATTGTTTTTTAGATCCAAAATAGTAAACAAAAAGGCCCATAGAATAATCCATTCTTTTCATTTTTTGTTTGAATAAAAAACCATAATTATTTTTAGATTTAATTAAATTTTTGTATACGTTTGGTGGATCTGAGTTACATACCACATAGTTACATTCAATAATTTTTGAATTATTAATTTTTACAGACTTAACGCTTTTATTCTCAGTAATAATCTCTGTAACTTCGGAAGCTTTAATAATTTTAATCCCCTCTTCAAGCATCAATTTTTCCAAAGCCTTTACAACTTTGCCAGTACCACCCATAGAATAATGAATACCCCATTTTTTTTCTAAAAATAGAATAAGCGTATATATTGAAGTAGTAGTAAAAGGATTACCACCAACCAAAAGAGGATGCATACTAAAAACTCTTCTTAATTTCTCACTAGATATAAAATTTGAAACCAATTTATAAACAGATTTATAGCTTTTAAGTTTTAATAAAGCCGGAACCTGCTTGAGCATAAATGATAAATTATTAAATGGCTTGTCAGATAAATCTGTAAAACCTTTATTAAAAATTTTTTCAGTAAAATTAACTAATTCATTGTATCCTTTAAAATCTTTATTTGAAAATTTTTTAATTTCTTTCTCCATTGATTTTTCATTGCCAGAGTAATCAAAAGTTTTTCCATCATCAAAAACAAAACGGTACCATAAGTTAAGTGGGACGATCTCAACATAGTCTGAAATTTTTTTATTAAATAAAGAAAATAATTCTTCAAAAAGATAAGGAGCAGTTATCACTGTGGGGCCACCATCGTAAATGAAATTTCCTTTTTTAAAAACCCTTGCTCGCCCTCCCAAATCAGGGTGTTTCTCAATTAAAGTAACATCATAACCTTTTGCTTTTAACCTTAGAGCTGAGGCTAGACCGCCAAAACCTGATCCGACAACAATAACTTTTTTTGTCATATGTTTGGATCTTACGCTAGATTGATTTATTTTTTAAAATTTTTTTTGCCTCATCAATGCTTGAAACATAAATTTTATCAAGCTTTTTCTTATCAATAGAATTTTTAATGATTTTCTCAACAGAGTTAACCGCTATCTCTACTGCCGAATTTTTCATATCTTTGATAGCTTGTAATTTCATTTGTTTAATCTTGTCCTCTGCTGTCTTTTTTCTATTCTCAATTACAAAATGAAAGTCCTCATTTGTTTTTATGATATTTTGCTCAGATTGTTTTTCGGCATTTTCTAACATTTTTTTAATTTCCGCTTTTGATTTACTAACTTTAGTATCGTAATCACTCAAAATATTTTTTGCCTCATCTTTAAGTTTCTCTGCATGTTCAATTTCATTTTTAATACCTTTAATACTTTCATTTAATGATTGATCAATTTTCTGTGGAACTTTAAAGTAAAAGAGTAAAACTACAAAAAGTAAAAAAGAAATTGCTACCCAAAATGTTGCGTCTATCATTTTTATTTACCCTTCTCGTATTCTTTAATAGTTTGTAAAACTGAAGCTTCAATGCTACTTTTATTTAAATCTTCTCCAAATATATCCTTAATTAAATTAGAAACAATATCTTGTGATATCAAATTTACTTTATTGAGAGAATCCATTTTAAATTTTTTAATCTCAGTTTCAGCATTTAAAATTTCAGCATCTATTTTTTTTTGAGCGTCTTCTCTTTTTATTCGCATATCTTCATTCAATTTTTGTCTACTTTTGGAGATAATTTTTTTAACATCGATTTTTGCAGTTTCCATCAAGCTGTTGTATTCCTTCAACTTCAATTCAGCTTGCTCTCTAAAAGTCTTTGCTTCTTCTAAATCTTTTCTGATTTTATCTTCCCTCATATCGATACTACCTTTTATTTTAGGAATAAAAATTTTTGATATCAGGATGTAAATTGTTAAAAAGATGATTATTAACCAAAATACTTGTGAAGGCCAATACTCTGGATCAAGCTGAGGCATACCTGCCTCAGCTGCATAAAGATTTCTCTCTACTAATAATAGAGAAGTTAACAAAGCAAAAAACTTTTTCATACTCATTTAATTAAAATGCAAAAAGTATAATCAAAGCTATTACTAAACCAAAAAGACCAGTGGCCTCTGCTAATGCAAATCCCAAAAGTAAATTTGGAAACTGTTTTTGAGCTGCAGATGGATTTCTCATTGCACCGGATAGATAATTTCCAAAAATTATTCCAATACCGACACCAGCACCAGCTAAAGCAATTGCGGCAAGACCTGCGCCGATCATTTTTGCTGCTTCTAGTTCCATGTTTCCTCCTTGTTTATTGTTAGTGATGTAAATTCAATGCATCATTTAAATAAATGCATGTTAAAATTGCAAATACGTAAGCTTGTAAAAAAGCAACTAAAATTTCTAAACCAGTTAAAGCTACAGAAAAACTTAAAGGTAACCAACCGCCAATCAAACCAAGACTAATTACAAATCCTCCGAAAACTTTTAACATTGTGTGTCCAGCCATCATGTTCGCAAAAAGTCTAACCGATAGGCTAATAGGCCTACTGAGGTAAGAAATTATTTCTATAATACTTATTATTGGCAGCAAAACTATTGGTACCCCACTAGGAATAAAAATTTTTAAATATTTAAATCCATGCATTACAAATCCAAGTATAGTAACACCAACAAATATGAATAAAGCGAAAGTCAAAGTCACTATAATATGACTAGTTACAGTGAAAGAGTACGGCAACATTCCTACCATATTGCAAAAAAGTATGAAAACAAACAAACTAAATATAAATGGAAAAAAAGGTTTAGCTTTTTTTCCAGCTGTATCACTTATCATTTTTGAAATAAAATTATAAAGCATTTCCGATATTAATTGTATTTTACCCGGAACTAACTTCTTTTGCCTAGTTCCAAAAAGCAGTAATACCAAAATTAATCCTGCACTAATAACCATAAAAAGACTTGCGTTCGTGAAAGATAGATTTATTCCTGAAACTTCAATTTCTGGTCCAATTTTATGAACTTTAAATTGTTCCATCGGATTTGTTGCCATTATTTTATATCCTTTTGCATTTTCTTTGCAGTTTTAATTACGTTTATAATTCCAGCTGCAGCTCCAAAAAAGAAAAATATTATAATTAATAATGGTTTAGTACCAAACCAATTATCCAAAATAAACCCAATTATTGTCCCAACTATAACTGCAGCAATTAATTCAGTTCCTAATTTAAATGCATTACCAAGAAAAATACCCTTTTTATCAGCATTTTCAGATTTATTTTTTTGCAATTTTGATTTTGCAATTTTAAGGCGAGTTTTTAAATTCTCCAAATCACTCATGAGCAAATTTTAAGCTACTAACTCTTCAGCTTTTTGTAAGTCAACAGCTACAAGCTTACTAACACCTTTTTCTGGCATTGTTACACCATAAAGCCTATTCATTTTGGACATAGTAAGTGCGTGATGTGTAATTATTATAAATTTTGTTTTTGTAATTGATATTAGTTGATCTAATAAAGAGCAAAATCTAGTTACATTTGCATCATCGAGTGGCGCATCTACTTCGTCCAAGATACATATTGGCGAAGGATTAGTCAAAAAAATTGCAAAAATTAGAGAAATAGCTGTTAAGGCCTGCTCGCCACCAGATAAAAGAGTGATTGATTGCAACCTTTTTCCAGGCGGCGAAACCAACATTTCTAATCCAGCTTCCAAAGGATCTTCAGAGTCGACTAGTTCAAGCTTTGCATTTCCACCGTTAAAAAGTTTTGTAAAAACTTCATTAAACTTTCTGTTCACTTTATTAAAAGCATCTAGAAGTCTTTCTCTTCCTTTTTGATTTAATTCGTTAATACTGGACTTCAATTTAACAATTGCAGAAACAAGATCAGCTCTATCTTCTTCCATTTTTTTGATAGTTTTTCTATATTTTTCAGTTTCTACATCGGCTCTTAAATTTACAGAGCCCAAAGATTCTCTATCTTTTTTGAAATTATTCAATTTTTCTTCTTGTTCATTGACCGATGGTAGTTTAGGCAAACCATTTAGGTCAGAGAAAGATAATAAATTGTTAATATTTTCTAATTTTAATTCATTTTTTACTAAGTATATAAGATCCATTTTTCTTTGATCAATTCCCTCAATAGTAGCTTCAAACCTTGCTTTATTTTCTCTCAATACAACAGATTTTTCTTCTATACTTTTTAATTTATTATTAGCCTCAATATAATTAGCCTCAACTTTTTCAATTTCTAAGTCCAAATCGATATTTTGTTTCTCTGTATTTTCAAGTTTTTGAATATTTTGTCCCTTGTTAATTGCAATTTGTTCAGGATTTTTTTGATTCTCCTTCAATTCTAATTCAACCTTTTCAATTCTTTTGCTTAATTCTAAAATCATTTTTTCTGAATTAACTTTTAAATCTTTCCAATTTTCTAATTCCTGATCAATATTTTTTATTCTTTCTTTTCTTTTGATGGAGTCACCTCTAATTGTTTGATTTTTACCAAATGAAGACGCATATCTTTCTTGTGATAATGTTATATTCTCAATAAGTCCCTTTATATTTATACTCAAATCATTCCTATCTATAACTTCAATATTTTTAATTTGATTTTCTATAAGCTCATTAATTTTGTTTAAATTTGAGTTTGCCTCATCTAATTTTGAGTCTTGTAAACTTCTTATTGCAGATTTATTTATTTCATTAATTTTATTAAAAACCTTTAAATGTTCTTTTAAGTCAATTGATTCTAGTTTTTTTTCTAAAAATTCATCAAGCTTAATCTGGTGATCTTTGAGCTCACTTCTTGATAAATCTAAATCTATCTCAGATTTTTTTTCTATGTCAAATAACTGCCTTTCAGTTTTTAGAAGCTCGTTTTTTTCTTCCAAGATTCTCTTTTCATTCAATGATGCATCTAAAGATATACTTTTCTCCCTTTCGAGATCTGATTGAATTGTTTTAATATTATTTGTTAGTTTTACGTTTAAATCTTTTACCCTTTTTTCTTTTTCATTTAGACTGGAAATCTCTAAATTAATCTTTTGAATTGATGATGAATTTTCAATTTTTTTGTCTTTAAGTGGCTCAAGTTTTTTATTTTCTTCATCTACTAAATCTTTATTATGTTCAATATCTTTTTTTATTGAATTAACATCGTTATCGATCGCCGAAAGCTTGACCTTTATTTGAGAGGTTTCGTTTTCAATATCCTGAAGTTTCAAATAAAAAAGTCCTGCTTCAACTTTTTTAATTTTTTCAGATATTTCTCTATATCTCGTTGCTTCCTCAGCTTGTTTTTTTAAATTTTCAAGTTGCTTTTCTTGTTGTTTTTTTAATTCGTCAGCTCTTTTAAGATTATTTTCTGCAGCATTTAATCTTGTTTCTGCTTCATGTCTTCTAATATGGATCCCAGAAATTCCGGCAGCTTCCTCCAAAACAGATTTTCTCTCATGTGGTTTTGCAGTAACAATCATGCCAATCTTTCCTTGGCTTATAATCGATGGAGAATGGGCACCAGTAGATAAGTCAGCAAAAAAAGTTTGAACGTCTCTTGCTCTAACTTCTTTATCATTAATAAAATATTTTGATCCTTTTTCACGTTCAATTTTTCTTTTAATTACCACCTCATCCATTTCTAAATATTTTCCTGGACCTTCTTTTTTTGAATTGTCGATTGTGATGGTTACTTCTGATAAATTTTTTGCTGGTTTATTCGATGTTCCTGAAAATATAATATCTTCCATACCTGAACCCCTCATACTTTTCGCAGATGTTTCACCCATGCACCATCTTAAAGACTCAACGATGTTAGATTTTCCACATCCATTTGGGCCAACTATTCCCGTAAGACCTTCTTGAATAAAAAAAGTTGTTTTGTCAAAAAATGATTTAAAGCCGACCAATTCTAATTTTTTGAAATTCATATTTTATAATAGTTTTTCAATTTCTTTTTTAAATAAATCATAATCGTGACTTCCATTATATTTTTTTTCATTTATAAAAATTGTCGGGGTTGACTGAATAGAATATTTTTTGCTAGCATTAATCCTAATCTCAAGTATTTGGTCTTCTAAATTTTCATCAACCAAACAACTGTTTATCATAACATCATTTAAATCATATTTCTTCGCGATTTTTGATAATTTAGAGTTAATATTGTTAATATCATTACCCAGGGCCCATTCTTCTTGTTTTTCATAAATTTCATCTAAAAGGGCCAATCTTTTTTTTTGACCAGTCGCACATCTTAAAATTTTTTCTGCATTTAAAGCAGCTAAATCTAATGGAAACCCATGATGTTCGAATCGAACTAAATTTGTATCGATAAATTCTTTTTTTAAACTAGTAAAAATTTTTTTATGAAAATCAGCACAATAAGGGCAAGTTAAAGAGGAAAATACTTTTACTATTATTTTAGCATCCTTATTTCCAACATTAATATTTTTATCTTTTTCTGTGGTATTTGAGTTACAGACTAATAAAGATGATATTATTAAAAAATAAAATATAAAATAGTTAATATATTTTAATCTCATTTTATTTTTTATTACTAAATGCATTTATCAAATTATTTAATTTCTTTTTAAACTCTGGGTTTTTTATTTTTTCTAACTTTTTTTGATACTTCGAATCTTTATTATTTGTTAAAATTATATCTTTTTTAGGATCAATTCTTTCTTTGATTAAAATAATTCTTATATCTTTTACAAATTGATACCCAAAAAAAACATTTATTTTGTCAATAATATTTGTTTTATTATATTCCACTAAAAGTTGGTCGCCATGAAAAACATTCAAATAAAGAATTCCATCTTTTAGCTCCTTACCAGTTTTAATCGATTTAGGATAACAAACATCTGATATTTGTTTGCCAACAAAATCTGACCAATAATTAATTATCGAAGCATAGTTGTATCCACCTTTTTTTAAAATTGTTTTTAAACCTTTTGGAAGGGATTTTGACATAGGCCTTAATCCTTGAATAGAGAAGTCCAATTTATTATTATAATTTTTTTTACTATGCATTTAAAATTTAATTTATCAAAAAAGATAATTAGTTGGTATGATAATAATAAGCGCGTGTTGCCTTGGCGTGTACCGCCAAACTCATCGAAAAAGCTTTACTACAGACTGTTAAGTGAGTTTATGCTTCAACAAACACAAGTAAAAACTGTAATTCCTTATTTTTTAAGGTTCGTAAATAAAATTAAAACACTTGAAAAGTTATCAAAAACTAATGAGAAACAAATCCTTAAATACTGGGAAGGATTAGGATATTATAGAAGGGCCAGGAATTTATTAGCAACATCAAAAATTTTAATTAAAGAAAAAAATTCAATTTTACCAAAAACTTTAATTGATATCAAAAAGCTTCCAGGTATTGGGGATTATACAGGAAATGCTTTATTAGGTCTCGTTTATAACCAGCCAAGAATAGCTTTAGACGGTAATGTAAAAAGAATTTTTTCAAGACTTATTAACAAAAGAGAAAATAAGATTAATTTTGAAAATTTTGTAAAAAAAAATAAATCAAAATTATTTGTATCAGGAAGAAATGCAGATTTTGTTGAAGCTATAATGGAGTTCGGATCGCTTGTATGCAAACCACAGGATCCTCATTGCAAAATATGTACTTTAAGAAATTTTTGTAAATTTAAAAAATCAAATAAAAAAAATAAACTTACATCTCCTATCAATTTTAACAAAAAAAATTACAACATCTTTTGCTATATAAATAAAAATAAACAAATAGGCTTAACCAATAAGAATAATTTAGGATTTCTAAAAAACTTTAATCTTCCTATTGTTAAAGAAAAAAAAGACAATCTAAAAATCAAAAACTGGAATTTTTTGTGCAATTATAAAAACTCTATTTCGAACAAAACTTTGAATATAGATTTGTATTATAAATTTTCTAACAAGATTCCAAAAGATTTAAACTGGTATTCATTATATGATAAAAAAGAATTTATTCCAACTTTTAACAAAAAAATATTTAGACGATTAGAAAACTTATATTAATGAAAAAGAAAATTGCAGTTATAGGTTCTGGTATTGCTGGTCTCACTATTGCAAACTTATTTAAAGAAACATCAAACTTTGAGATAATGGTTTATGAAAAAGAAAAAATTTTAAGTTTGGACGAAGGCTTTGGAATTCAATTATCACCAAACACTATATCTATTTTAAATAAAATAGGATTATCAAATATAAATAACAAAGATTTTTTCAATCCAACTAAATTAGATTTTTATTCAAGTGATAACCAAAAGATTTGTGATTTAGATTTATCAAGATTTAGTTCAGAAAAATCAAAATATACGACTTTAAAAAGGTCAACTTTAATTGAATTTCTAAAAAATAAATTATTTTCAAATAATTTAAGATTTGGAAAAGAGGTTAAAAAAATTTCAAAAATTAAAGAAAAACTTTTAATTAATTTTAAAGATAATACCAATGATTTAGTAGACTTTGTTGTTGTTTCAGATGGTGTATTTTCAAATACAAAATCAGTTATAGAAAATAAAATTATTCAACCAGTCTTCAATGGATCAATTGCAATAAGAACAATTCTTAAAAGTTTACCAGAATTTAATTATGACAAAAATAATATATCTTTAGTTATGCTTAAAAATGCACATATTGTAATCTATCCAATTAATAAAAAAGGGGAATTCAATGTTGTTTGTATAATACGTCAAAAATTATCTAATAGTATTGATTTGAAAACACTAATTAAAAAAGAAATACTTTCACAAAACAAAAATTTGGAAAATCTTTTTGAGAACCAATTGAAATATTGGCCGATTTATATTTCAAAAAAACCCTCAAGATCAATTTACAAAAATTTATTTTATATAGGGGACGCTTTTTATACTTTTCCGCCTACCATGGCCCAGGGTGCCTCCCAGTCAATCGAGGCCGCTGATGAATTATTTAATTTATTATCCAAGGATAACAAAAAAACGCCAGATCTTTTTTTCAAAAAAAGATTAATGAGAACAAAAATTATTAACCGAAGATCTAAATTAAACTATCACATATTTCATTTTTCTAATCCACTCTTAAAAACGATAAGAAATAAATCACTAAAAATAATGGTGAAAAATAGAATCTTTTTGAATAATTATATTGGAAAAGTTTACAACTAATTAGGTATTTTTTGATATTAACCTCTGTCTTAAATTATCAATACAAACTGGGTTTCCATTTATATTACAATACCAATATGTCCAGCCATTATAACTTTCGGTTCTCATAATTTTAGCTGCTACTCTATGAATTGAGCCTTCATTGCCTTTATACTTTAAACTTCCATCAGCCATTATTTTTGCATTAAATTTCTTTTTTTGATCAAATAATGTAGATCCTGGTTTTATTATACCCATTTCAACTAAAGAGCCAAAAGGTATCCTGGGTTTAGACTTGGTATTCTCAATTGTATCGAGATAGTTATCTTCAATAGTTTTAGCTGAGTTTATTCTAATATTTGCTGCGCTAAAATATTTTTTATCTTTTTCTATTCCAAAATACTTTCTACCAAGTTTTTTTGCTACTACAGCCGATGTTCCAGTACCTAAAAATGGATCACATATTAAATCGTCTTTATTTGTTGTTGCCAATATAATTCTATGTAATAAGGCCTCTGGTTTTTGCGTAGAATGAATTTTTTTCCCATTCTTTTTTAATCTTTCTTTTCCGTTACAAATAGGAAGTGCCCAGTCAGATCTCATTTGCAAATCATCATTTAAGCATTTTAAGGATTGATAATTAAATGTGTATTTTGACTTTTTACTTTTTGATGCCCAAATCAAAGTTTCATGTGCATTTGTAAATCGTGTTCCTTTAAAATTTGGCATTGGATTATTTTTTCTCCAAATCACATCGTTTAATATCCAGTAATTTAAATTTTGAATATGATAACCGAGTCTAAAAATATTATGGTAAGTGCCTATCACCCAAATAGAACCATTATCCTTTAAAATTCTTTTACATTCTTTTAACCATTCTTTAGAAAAATCATCGTAGTGATTAAAATTTGAAAATTGATCCCACTTATCATTAACTCCATTAACCTTACTATCATCGGGTCTTTTTAATTTTTCCCCGATTTGCATATTGTAAGGAGGGTCAGCAAAAACTAGATCAAAAGTTTTGTCTGGAATCTTTTTTAATATTTCCAAAGACTCACCATGTACAATTTTGTTAAGAAACTTTGTCATTAACTTAATTCAACCCGAAATTGAATCCGTCGTCAAATTTTTTTTCTCTAAAAATAGGAGTCTATTGTGTGCTTAAGATTCTTATTTGAACAAGATGTTGTGTACTGGTTTATAACTTCTTCTATGGTAACTGGTTACCCCAAATTTTTTTAAGGACTCCAAATGTTGTGAAGTTCCATAGCCAAAGTTTTTATTCCATTTATACTTTGGATATTTATTTCCTAATTTTATCATATATAAATCTCTATAAGCTTTTGCTAAAATAGAAGCTGCCGAAATACACTTAACTTTTTGGTCTCCTTTAATTATTGTTTTTGAATTCTTCAATTTTTTAGGCGCATGTGTTCCATCGACAAGAAAAATATGTGGTTTTTTTTTTAATTTTTTTACAGCCCTTTCCATAGAGAGCAAAGTAGCATTAAAAATGTTATATTTATCTATTTCTTTAACAGAAGCGGAGCCAATAGCGTACCAAGAGTTTTTTTTTATATGTTCAGCAATTTTTAATCTATCTTTGTAAGAAATAGTTTTTGAGTCCTTCAAAAGTTTTTTATTTATATTTTTTTTTAAAATAACTACACAAGAAATTACCGGGCCAGCCAAACAACCTCTTCCGACTTCGTCTACACCTGCAAAAATTTTACCGGCCATTTAACTTGATTTTTAGTTCTGAAATTTTTTTTCTTATCATCTTTAAATCTTCCCAAGCATATTTCTTCTGTTCAGGTTGTCTCATTAAAAAAGCAGGGTGAAAAGATGCTATTACTTCGGTATTTATTTTACCAATTTTCTTTTTTATCCATTTTCCTCTAGCTTTAGAAATTACGATTTCACTTCCAATTAATGCATTTAAAGCTGTGCTACCTAGCAACAAAAGAATTTTTGGACTTATTATTTCTATATGATTGGTTAAAAAAGGTAGATATCTCTTTACTTCAGTTTCGGTTGGCCTTCTATTCATAGGAGGTCTAAAATTTACAACATTAGAAATATATACATTATTTCTATCAAGTTTTATGGCTTGAAGCATTTTGTCTAAAAGTTTTCCCGCCCTTCCCACAAAAGGCTTTCCTTCTTTATCCTCATTTGCGCCTGGACCTTCTCCAATTATCATTATTTTCGCATCTGGATTGCCATCTGAAAATACAATTTGTTGTGCACTATTCTTAAGTTCACAATTTTTAATAGAATTAATTTTATTTTTTAATGAATCTAGATTTTTAAATTTATCTTTTAAATTCCCTGATGTGATATTTTGTTTATATCTTTTTAATGGTCTTTTGTCGTAAATTACTTCATTTTTTAATAGTTTGTGATAAAGCTTATTTTTAGTATTTTTAAATATTAATTTATTTTTCATACACTATAAATTATGAATAAATTTAATCTCTTTTGGAAGACATTATTATATACTTTTATTTTTATAGGTATATCCAATTCTGCTTTATCAAAAATATTAGAATTCAATCAAGACGATAAATCTATCTCAAATTATTTTTCTGGGATCATCTCTTTTGACAATTTCGATTATGGAGCATCCCAAGTTTTTTTTAAAAAAATGGATAAAAATGAAACTAGAAATGAAAAGTATTCATCAATGCGTATTCAATCTTTGGTAAACTTAGAAAAATACCAAGAAGCATATAAATATTCCAAAAAACTAGAAAAAATAAATCAATCAAATTTCAACTCGATTCTTTTTTTAGGAATATATCAATTTAAATCCAATAACTTTGCAGGGGCCAAAAATTATTTTGATCAACTCCAGCTTCCAAATAATCGTAATTTAGTACCTGAAATTTTACAAAATTCACTATCAGCATGGTCAAAAATTTCAAACTCTCGAAATCAAGACGATCTAAATCTTCTTGATTTTCAAAATCCTGCATTTGAAAATTTAACTATTATACAAAAAACTTTTGGAAATTGTTTTCTTAAATTAGACAATACCGAGAAAGAGTTTATGAAAGTTATAAATAACGATAAGCTTAATTTTTCAAGATACTATTTTTTTGTATCAAATTATTTTTATAATAATAACAATAAAAAATCTGCAACAAACATAATAAGTTTAGCTTCAGAAAAATTTCCGTCTAATTTATTAATAAATCAATTTAAAAAAGTTTTAATTGGTGAAGAAGCAAATAAAAATATTTTCAATTGTAATAATAGTACGCATATAATAGCCGAACTTTTTTATATACTGGCAAATGTTCTTTCCTCTCAAGAAGACTATAAACTATCAAACTTTTATATAAATATTGCAAAATTTTTAAATCCTAAATTTAAATCATATAATGCCTTATTAGCAGAAAACTTTAATAATTTAGAAAAATATAATCAGGCTAAAAAAATCTATAAACAAATGTACGAAAATGGAACAATTTATAAGTGGTATTCCGCTAAGCAGATCGCATTAATAATGAATAAAAAAGAAGAGTCTAATTCAAACAAATTTTTATATCAGATATACAAAACTTTAGATGTAGGTATTTCAGAAACATTCGATTTAGCAAACTTTTTAAAAAGTAATGAAAATTATGAGGAGGCAATAAATTTATATTCAAAAATTTTGTTAGAAATTGATGAAACCAATAATTTATATCCTGAAGTTTTAGAGAGAAGAGGGATGGCTTATGAGCGAAATAATGAGTGGAAACTTGGGGAGAAAGATTTGATAGAGTCATTAAGGGCAAAACCCAAAGAGCCCTTTGTAATGAATTATTTAGCTTATAGTTGGATTGAAAAAAATCAAAATATCGAAGAAGCATTAAAAATGTTAAGGGAGGCCAATAATCTTAAAAAAAATAATGGCTACATTACAGACTCCCTTGGCTGGGCTCTTTTTAAAACTAAAAATTTTTTGGAAGCAAAAAAATATCTTCAAATTGCAATTATGTTAATGCCACGAGATCCCGTGATAAATGATCATTTCGCAGATTGTTTATGGATGAACAATAATAAAATTCAAGCAAGATATTATTGGAATAATGCTTTAGAGTTTGATGCAGACGATAAACTAAAAAAAAAGATTAAAAGAAAAATTTTATTTGGTTTAGAAAACATTTAATAATTATAGTATTATGGATAATATTTTTTTAAAATCACCAGCTAAAATTAATTTATCACTAAAAATAGGCAAAAAAATCAATCATCAATATCACGATATACAGTCTGTAATCTTTTTGATTAATCTTCATGATCAGATAACAGTAAAAAAAATTACAGGAAAAAAAGATATATTAAAATTTGTAGGGAAATTTAAAAACAATATTAAACTTAAAAACAACTCTGTATCAAAAGGTTTGTATATTTTAAGAAAAAAAAATATAATTAGTAATAGTTCAAAATACGAAATAAAAGTAAAAAAAAATATACCTGTGTTTTCTGGGCTCGGGGGAGGTTCAAGTAATGCCGCAACAATAATTAAATATTTTTATAAAAAGCGTAAAATTATAGATAAAGATATAAACTATTTTGCAAAATATCTTGGTTCAGATTTCAGACTATTTTTTAAAAATAATAAAATAATTCAAGAAAACTTTTTTAATATAAGAAATTTCAAGTTTAAGCACAATTTTTATTTATTGATAGTCTATCCTTTTAAAAAAAGCTCAACTAAGGATGTTTATAGCAAGATTAGGAAATTCGAAAAAATTAGAAAATTAAATGTTTTGAATAGGGTTTCGAAATTAAAAATGGTGGATAAATTAAAGTCCGAAACTAATTCTCTTGAAGACATTGTCATTTCAAAATTTCCACTTATCAAAAAGGTTTTAAAAGAATTATCTTTGTTAAAAAAATGCGAGTTTTCAAGAATTACAGGTTCAGGATCGGCTTGTTTTGGCTTATTTTTAAATAAAAAGGATGCATTAATTGGCTTAAAATTAATAAAAAGGAGATTTCCAAAATTTTGGTGTGTGCTCTCTAGAACTATTTAAATATGTTTTTTTATGATATATCAAAAAAAACTTTGGGGCGTAGCCAAGCGGTAAGGCAGTGGTTTTTGGTACCACCATCCTAGGTTCGAATCCTAGCGCCCCAGCCAACAATATGCTGATTGTAGACAATATAAAAAAATATTTATTCCCCTTTTATAAAAATAAAAAAATCAAAGAGATATTTGTTCATCTTAATGGCAAAAATAAAAACAATGTGATGCTAGTTGGTGGCTGTGTTAGAAATTATTTAAATAATGAACAAATCGGCGATATTGATTTAGCAACCACACTAACTCCAGGCGAAGTGATAAAAAAACTTGCAAATAGCAACTTCAAAGTTTTGAAAACTGGTATTGATCATGGCACATTAACTTTACAACAGGATAAGGAAATTTTTGAAATAACCACTTTAAGAGAGGATGTTTCTACAGATGGTAGGCATGCAAAAGTCTCATTTACCAATAGTTGGGAAAAAGACTCAAATAGAAGAGACTTTACAATAAATGCAATTTATCTGGATCAAAATGGAAAAATATTTGATCCACATAATGGAAGGAAGGATTTAAAAGATAAAAGGATTAAATTTATCGGAAACCCGCAAGAACGTATTGAAGAGGACTACTTAAGGATTATCAGATTTTTAAGATTTTCAATTCAATATAAAAATTTTGAAAAGGACAAAGATACTATTAAAATAATAAAGAAAAATATTCCAGGAATACTTAAACTTTCAAAAGAGAGAATTTTTTCTGAAATAGTAAAAATCACAAAACTCAAAAATTTGAATGAAGTGGTATCAAATGATGAATTTAAGGAAATTTTTGAAATAATTTTCCCTGAATTTAAATATTTAAATAGATTAAGTACATTTGAAAATAGAAAACTTAAAAAAAATATAATGTTAGAATATAATTTGGTTTTAGCTCTATTACTAATAGACCAAGGTGAAAATCATAATTATTTCGTACATAAATATAAAACCTCAAATCTTTTAAAAGAATATCTAAATTTTTTACATAAATATTTCTACGAAGCGAAAAAAAATAAAAACTTTTTTGCCAAAGACTTAAAAAAAAATGTTTTTTTTCATAACAAAGAGAAAATTATATCTTTAGCAAAATTTTATTACACTATAGTGAATCCTAAAAATTTAAAAAAAATTGATGATCTTATTAAAGAAATAAAAAACCTAAGAGTGCCAGAATTTCCACTTACTGGAGAATATTTAATAAATAAAGGTTTCAAAAGTGGAAGAAAAATTGGAGAAATACTTAAAAAAGCCGAAAAAGTTTGGATTGAAAATGATTTTGATTTAAAAAAAGAAGATTTAAATAATCTTATTAAAAAATATAATTAATTAAATGTATTTAACTTCTAAAATTTCGTAGTTTTTTTCACCTGATGGAGTATTCACGATCGTAGAGTCTTTAACTTTTTTTCCTATTAAAGATTTTCCTATAGGCGATCTAAAATAAACTAAATTTTTTTTAACATCTGCTTCATCTCGTCCAACAATTTTAAAAGATATTTTTTTGTTATTTTCTAAGTCTTTAACACTTACAGTAGATCCAAAAATAACTTTTCCGTCATTTTCAACTTTAGTAACATCAATGACATTTGCTCTGGCAATTAAATCATTTATTTGCAAAATTCTAGTTTCAATATGACCTTGTTGTTCTTTTGCTGCATGATATTCGGCATTTTCTTTCAAGTCGCCATGCCCTCTTGCCTCCGCTATTGCCGCAACAGTCTTGGGTCTTTTATTACTTTTAAGATCTTCTAACTCATCTTTGAGTTTTTTTAATCCTTCGGTTGTTATTGGTTCTTTTTCCATTATTTCCATTTAGCATCTGGTGGTAGTGACATAAATATTGCATCAATATTACCCCCAGTGTTTAATCCAAATTTTGTTCCTCTATCGTAAAGCAAATTAAATTCAACATACTTTCCTCTTTTTATAAGTTGATTATATTTTTGTTTTTTTGTCCAATTTAGAAACCTCTTTTTTTCAATCAACATTTTGGTGATATCAATAAAACCAATACCAACATCTCTTACAAATTTAAAATTTTTTTCCCAATCTTTATAAAGATAATCAAAAAAAATCCCTCCAATACCTCTTGTTTCCTCTCTATGTTTAATTAAAAAATAATTATCACACCATTTTTTGTAATTTTTGTAGCTTTTATTATTATTATCGCACAATAGTTTTAGGTTATTATGAACCAGTTTTTTTTCATTCAAATCTTTTAGACTAGGTGTAACATCCATACCTCCGCCAAACCATCTTTTAGATGTAACAACAAATCTGGTGTTAAAATGTACTGCAGGGATTTTTGGATTTTTCATATGTGCAACCACCGATACCCCTGATGCCCAATAAGTTTGATTTTTTCTAGTTCCAGGTATATTTGATTTAAAATTTTGTTGAAATATACCTTTAACAGTTGAGTGATTAACCCCTACCTTATCGAAAATTTGACCATTTCTTAAAATATAATATTTTCCACCTCCATCTTTAGGATCTTTCTTTTTCCAAAACTTTTTTTTGAAATATGTGACTTTTTTCCTATTTTTTATTGAAAATTCGGACTCAAGATTTTGAAACTCTTCTACTATCTTTTCTTGCAAAAACCCGAACCATTGAACAGTTAGTTTTTTTTCAATTTCCTGACTTATTTTCATAAAAAAATTATTTTAAATGTTTATAACTAGTCAATTTTGACAACATAACTCAATTTGTGTGTCATTCTGGCCTCTGGCAACCCTTTAAAATAACCCTATTTTATAATAAAAAGCAATATTATTTTAACTTTATGAACGACTCAAAAAAAAAAACTAACAGAAGAGATTTTCTTTTCACAGCAAGTTATACAGTGGGAGCTGTAGGTATAGGTGCAACTATTTGGCCATTCATCGACCAAATGAATCCTGATAGCTCTGTTAAGGCTTTGGCAACTACAGAAGTAGATATAAGTCAAATAGAACCAGGAAAATCAATTACAGTCTTATGGAGAGGCAAACCTGTGTTTATCAAAAGAAGAACGGAGACAGAAATTTCAGAAGCAAAAGCAGTAAACTTGGATGATTTAAAACATCCTGAAAAAGATGAAGACAGAGTAAAAAAAGCAGAATGGTTAGTCATGATGGGTATTTGTTCTCATCTTGGGTGCGTGCCTCTTTCGGATAAGGGAGATTACAATGGTTGGTTTTGTCCGTGCCACGGATCTCACTATGATACTTCAGGTAGAATTAGAAAAGGTCCAGCACCAACGAATATGGAAATTCCAAAGTACGCTTTTATTGATGATAACACAATTAGGATTGGATAAATTTAAATGAGCGAACATACGTATACCCCTAAATCAAAATTTGGAAAGTGGTTTAATGATAGACTTCCACTTCTATCTTTAGCATCTCACCTGACAGATTATCCAACGCCGAAGAATTTAAATTATTGGTGGACATTTGGCGGTATATTGACTTTTTGTTTGCTATCACAAATTATAACTGGACTTGTGCTTGCAATGCATTATGTGGCTCATGCAGATCTAGCATTCAATAGTGTTGAACATATCATGAGAGATGTTAATTATGGATGGTTAATTAGATATATCCATAGTAATGGTGCCTCAATGTTTTTTTTAGCGGTATACATTCATATATTCAGATCATTATTTTATGGATCATATAAATCCCCTAGAGAAATAATTTGGATACTCGGAATGATAATTTACCTTCTCATGATGGCTACAGCCTTTATGGGCTATGTACTACCTTGGGGTCAAATGAGTTTTTGGGGAGCAACTGTAATTACAAATTTATTTAGTGCTATACCATTATTTGGAGAGAGTATCACTACATGGTTGTGGGGCGGATATTCAGTAGATAATCCTACTTTGACTAGATTTTTTAGTTTGCATTATTTGTTTCCTTTTTTAATCTTAGGACTAGTTATTTTGCACATTTGGGCTTTACACGTACCCGGAAATAACAATCCAATAGGTATTGATGTTAAAAAACCATCAAAAGATACAGTTCCATTTCATCCATATATTACTATCAAAGATTTATTTGCCTTATTAATATTTTTAATAATTTTTTCTGGATTTATATTCTTCGCTCCTAATGTTTTGGGGCATAGCGATAACTATATTCAAGCAAATCCACTTGTTACTCCCAAACATATCGTGCCTGAATGGTATCTTTTGCCTTTTTATGCAATTTTACGTTCAGTACCTGATAAACTTGGCGGAGTTATTTTAATGTTCGGATCAATTTTTATTTTGATGGCATTACCATGGCTTGACAGTAGTAAAGTAAGATCATCTGTATTTAGACCTCTTAATAAAATATTTTTCTGGGTGCTAGTTATTGATGTTTTGGCGCTTGGTTATGTAGGTGCTATGCCAGCCGAAGGTTTATATCTTGTCGTAGCAAGAGTCGGTACTCTATATTACTTCGCTCACTTTTTAGTAATATTGCCGTTACTTAGCAGAATTGAAAAAACCCAGCCGCTTCCTCTCAGTATAACAGAGCCGGTTTTAACAGGGATGCCAAAAGTAGAGTTTATAAAGAGCGATAAACCAGATGTGTAATTTTAAAGGAATTTTTTCAAGCTTTTTAATACTATTTTTTATTCACACAAATTTTTCTAATGCCGAAGAGATCAAGATTCCAAAATACGATTGGACCTTTAAAGGGATAACTGGAACATTTGATAGAAGCGCACTGCAAAGAGGTTATCAAGTTTACACTGAGGTATGTGCATCATGTCATTCCATGAACCTTCTAAGTTATAGAAACCTTGGTGAAAAAGGCGGCCCAGAATTTTCAGTTGAGCAAGTAAAAGCAATAGCAGCTAACTTTGAAGTAACTGATGGTCCAAACAGCGATGGAGAAATGTTTACAAGACCAGGAAGACCATCAGATAGATTTGTATCACCCTACCCAAATATTGAGGCTGCCACTGCAGCTAATGGAGGAGCTTATCCACCAGATATGTCAGTTTTGGTAAAAGCACGTAAAGGCGGAGCCGACTACATTTATGCAGTTTTAATGGGTTACACTGAACCACCTGCAGATTTTCAATTAGAGGACGGTGTTTACTACAATAAATATATGGACGGTAATAAGATTAAAATGTCCAATCCACTTGCAGACGATTTAGTTTCATACGCAGACGGAACAAACGCAACCCAGGCTCAAATGGCAAAAGATGTTACAACTTTTCTAACCTGGGCAGCTGAACCTCATCTAGAAACACGGCACAAATTAGGATTCAAAGTTGTGATTTTTCTAATAATTTTATCAACCTTGGTATATTTTAGTATGCGTAAATTATGGTCAAGGATTGACCCTAAAGATTAAAACATCGCCATCTTTTACAAAGTAATTTTTTCCTTCAACTTTTAACTTTCCATTTTCTTTGGCTTTTTCAAAACTACCATACCTCTTAAAGTCATCATAAGATACTACTTCTGCCCTTATAAAATTTTTTTCAAAATCACTATGTATTACACCCGCAGCTTTTTGTGCTTCAGTATTTTTTTTTATAGTCCATGCCCTTGTTTCTTTCGGTCCAGAAGTAAAAAAAGTGTTTAAATTAAGTAAATCGTATCCAGATGTAATTAATTTGTCTAAACCGGTTTTTTCTAAACCTATATTTTTCATATAATTTTCTCTTTCCTCAGGTTTTAGGTCTATTATTTGGCTTTCTATATCAGCACAAATATAAATAAATTTTTGATTAGAATATTTTTTCTTTAGAAGCTTTGTAAAATTATTTCCATTTTTTACACTCTGCTCATCGACATTACATACGATTATATAAGGTTTATTTGATATTAAGCCAATTTCTCTAAGAAATTTTTTACTTTCAGGATCATTACTTATATCTAAAGTTTCAGCTTTATTTAGTCTATCCAAGATATCCTTGAGTAATTTAATTTGTTTATCGGTTAATTTTTTTTTAGAGTTTTTTTCGAGTTTTTTCTCTATTTGACTCATATCTGCAAGTAATATTTCGGTTTTAATAGTTTCTAAATCATTTATAGGATCAATCTTTTTATTTACATGTTGAATATTTTCTGACTCAAAGCACCTTACTAAATGAATTATGGCATCTACTTCTCTAATATGTGATAGAAACTTATTTCCAAGACCTTCACCTTTAGAGGCACCTTTAACAAGACCAGCGATGTCAACAAATGTTATATTTGCATTAATTTTTTTGTCAGACTTTGATATTGAATAAAGATTATTTAAGCGGTCGTCTGGTACATCTACTATACCAATGTTTGGATCAATAGTGCAAAATGGAAAGTTTGCAGCTTGTGCATTTTTAGAAGAAGTTAAAGCATTAAATAATGTAGACTTACCAACATTTGGCAATCCAACTATACCGCATTTAAATCCCATTCAAATTCTGATTAACTTTACTTGAGAACAAATCCATTTCTTTATTAATAAGAGCCGGTATTAATTTGACAATGTTATCAGTTATATCTTTTATTTTGTCCTCTTCATTTTCACTAAAGTCTTCTAAAACATGGGTGTTAACTTTATTTTTTTGTTTGGGTCGTCCAATTCCAATTCTCACTCTTGAGTAATCTTTTCCAATAAATTTGTCTATAGACTCAATACCATTATGTCCAGCACTACTCCCTCCAACTTTTGCCTTAACTTTCCCCAAATCTATGTCTAAATCATCATGAAAAACTATTACATTTTTTGCGTCAATTTTAAAATAATCAATAAGTTCTTTTATACAAACTCCTGAATTATTCATAAATGTCAAAGGCTTTATCGCATAAACTTTTTTATCCTGAATATTTCCAGTTGTTAAAAGTCCTTTAAATTTAGGTTTTTGCTTTGAAAGGCTGAACTCTGAGTTGATTGCATCTATAATTTTGAAACCAATATTATGTCTATTGTTAGTATTATTTGGACCAGGATTTCCTAAACCTACAAGTAAAAGCATAAATATTTATTTTTTTTCTGGGGTTTTTTTATCAGCTGGCTGTTTTTTATCTCCAGGAGCTTCTTTGCCTTTATCTTCTTTTTTAGTAGCATCACCCTCGTTGCCTGGTGTTGGAGTTTCTGTCCCTTCAGCAGCGGCAGCTTCTTCTCCTTCGGCAGCAGTTTCTTCAGCAGCTTTTTCAGGTTCTTTTACAATTGTTGGAGCAGCTATAGTAGCCACAACAAAATCTCTATCAGTAATCGTTAATTTTGCATCCTTAGGCAATGCTACAGATGATATTCTTATGCTTGTACCAATATCTAAACCTGCCAAATCAACCTCAATGTCCTCTGGTATATTTCCAGCTTCACATTGTAATTCAATCTTTCTTCTCACTATGTTTAAAACTCCACCTTTTTTAAGACCGCTACATTGATCATTGTTTTTAAACTTTACTGGAATTTCTAATATAATTTTAGAACCTTGAATAATTCTCATAAAATCAATATGAGTAGGTTTCTCTGAAGTTACATGATAAGTAACATCTCTGGGAATTACTTTTTCCTTTTTTCCGTCAATATCTAAGTCAATTACAGTTGATAAAAAATTCTCTGATCTTAATACGTCATTAACAAATTTTTCATTTATACTAAGTTTTAAATTTGGGCTTTCACCCCCATATAAAACGGCTGGTATAAATCCTTTTGATCTAAGAGTGTTTAATTGACCTTTAGTTTTAGTTTCTCGCTTCGTTGCCTTTAAATTATTTGTCATTTGAATGAGCCAATTTACCCCAACTTTAAAATAAAACAAGAGTTAATTGAATAGATCTGACACTGAAGTAGAGTTCGAAATCCTTTTTATTGCCTCAGCCATGAGAGGTGCGATTGACAAAACTTGTATTTTACTTACATTTTTTATTCTTCCACTATTATCTATAGTATCAGTAATTATTAATTTCTTTATTTTAGATTTTTTAATTTTGTTTACAGCATCTCCACTCAAAACAGCATGAGTTACAAATACATGTACATCTTTTGCTCCTTTATTAATTAGCGCTTCAACAGCGTTAACAATAGTTCCACCGCTATCGATTATATCATCAACAATTATGCAATTTTTATTTTTTATATCACCAATAATATTCATAACTTGTGATTTTCCAGCTTGAGGTCTTCTTTTATCAATAATTGCTAAATCGGCATTTATTTTTTTTGCTAAACCTCTTGTTCTTTCTATACCGCCTGCGTCAGGTGATACACATGTGAGATTATTGCTTTTGATGTTTTTTTTTATATATCTTGCAAAAAGTGGGGTAGTAAATAAATTGTCTACAGGCATGTCAAAAAAACCTTGTATTTGACCAGCGTGTAAATCTACTGTCACAATTCTGTTCGCTCCAGCATTTGTAATTAAATTTGAAACAACTTTTGCAGAAATGGAGGTTCTAGGAACTACTTTTCTATCTTGTCTTGCATAACCAAAGTAAGGAATTACCGCTGTGATATTTTTAGCTGAAGATCTTCTTAAAGCATCTATACACAAAAGCAATTCCATTAAATTATCATTTGCTGGTGTCGATGTTGACTGAACCACAAAAACACTGTTGCCCCTTATATTTTCATTGATTTCGACGTATATTTCTCCGTCGGCAAAATTCTTAATGTTTGTATTGATTAATTTTAGCTTAAGTTGCTTGCTGATGTTTTTGCTTAACTGGGGATTGCTTGTTCCTGATAAGATTTTCATTAGGACATTTTGTTTATACATCCAATGAGTTTAGTTTTCAATTAATTTTATAAATTAATTTTCTTAATCGCTGATATGCATCTACCGTAGTCATCTTCCCCCAACTTTTTGGCCCTTCTGTGGCTAAAATATTCACTCTTAGAGGCAAAACTATCAACTGATATGTTTTCTAATTTTAAAACTCTTAAATCTGCAAGTTTTTTGTTAATATACCCTCTTAAATCAAAATTAAAAAAATTATCATTTTTTTCCTTAAAAAATTTTGAATTATCCTTCGATTGGTCCATAAAATTTGAATAAAAATTTTTTTTTACCTCATAATTATTTTGAGATATACATGGTCCCACAATTGAAATTAGTCTATTTAGACTTCCACCCATCTTTATTATTTCAGATAAAGTATTTTCAATTATACCTGAATATGCACCCTTCCAGCCTGCATGAATACATCCAATTATTTTTTTTTCAATTTCATAAATTAATATCGGAGCACAATCTGCTGTTAATACACAAAGAGCAAATTTATCACTCGTTGTTAACAAAGCATCGCAATTAAATCTTTCTGATTTTTTTATATCTTCTACAATTAAAACTTTATTACTGTGAGTTTGATTCATAAGAGCTAATTTATCTATATGGATATTAAAAGTTTTTGAAACTATTTCTAAATTTTTTCTTATATCATTAGGATTATCATTGCTTCCAATACCGCAATTAAGACTTTTATATATACCTTTGGATACCCCATTTTTCCTTGAAAAAAAACAATGTTTTAAATCATTAATATTTAACAAATTTTTTGAATAAAACATTATTTCAGTTCCAAATTAAAATTACATTTTTTGTTCTTAATAAAAATCACTTTGAACTTTTGACCCATCATTTGGGGGTGAAGTAACCTTTTTATCCTAGTGTATAAGTTAGATTTTTCCTTATCATTTAATTTATTACTTAAGATTTTAAACCTTTCCCTAATACCCATTTTTTGTAAAAATTCACTTTGTGAAATAATTTTGTCTACTTTTAAATTTTTCATATTAAAATACTCTTTATATAAATTAAAATTTACCAAATAAGTTATATCTGCTTTACCAATATTTTTTCCAATATCATTATATTTGTGTTTAAAAACTGATTGTAACGTATCGATATTGTGTTCATTTATATATCCATAATCTATAAAAAGAGCCCCTCCATTTAATTTTTTAATTTTGTTACAAACAACCTCCAATTCCTTAAAACCGTATTCCGGATATTCAATTATTCCTTCATTTTTAATAGTTCGATAATTTTTTAGCTTTCTAATTTCTTTTTTAAAAGATTTTTTAAAAAAAAAATTCACATTTTTTTTTCTAATTTTTACGTATTTTTCAAATATTGTTCCGTTTATTTTTTTGAACTGCTTAATGGGCAAAGCATCTAAAAATTCATTTCCAAAAAATACGACAGGACCATTCTTTATCTTACTTAACTTTTGAAACCAAGAAACCTTTTTTGATAAAATTCTATTTTTTTGTATTTTCTTAAGATTTTTACTTTTTTCGTAAAGTATTATATTTGTTGAATTATAAACCTCAGGAAAATTTTTTAATGTCTTCAAAAATGTTAAACAAAGATCACCATTTCCAGGCCCCATCTCAATAAAATTAATTTTTTTTGGCTTATTTAATTTTTTCCAAAAGCTTACGAACCATATAGTTATCATTTCTCCAAAAAGGTTTGAAATGTTTGGGGCGGTTACAAAGTCTCCTTTTTTACCGAAAGGATTCTTATTTTGATAATAGCCAATGTCTTTGTCGTAAAGAATTTTATCCAAGAAAGAATCTAATGGTATAATTTTATTTTCTCGAAAATATTTATTTATTTTGTTCATTAAAATTAATTTTTAATACAAATACAATTGCAAATATTATCATACCAATACTTAACAATGAACCAAGGCTGATAAAGTCAAATACATATCCAATATGTTTGTCTGGTTCTCTAAAAAGCTCAGAAATAATTCTAAAAATTCCGTAAAAAATTAAAAAAACAAATGAAATTAAACCGTAATTAAAATTTTTTTTCAAAAATAAAAAATTTATTAAAATAAACAAAACTATTCCCTCTAAAAAGGCCTCGTATAGCTGAGATGGATGTCTACTTAAATTATCAATTTTTGGGAAGATAATTCCCCATGGTTTGTTAGTTGGTATCCCATAAAGTTCACTATTAATAAAATTTGCAATTCTGCCTAAAAAAATTCCTATAGGAGCCGTACAACAAATGATATCAAAATATATTTTGTAATTTAATTCTTTAACTTTTGAAAAAATATAAGTACTCAAAATCACTCCTAGCAAGCCCCCATGAAAAGACATTCCTCCTTCCCACAATTTAAAAATTTCAATTGGTTGGTTAAGAAAAAACTTCGGGTTATAAAATATTACATAACCTAATCTTCCTCCAACAATCACTCCAATAATGACGTAAGAAATTAAATCATCAAAATTTTTTAAATAATTTTCTTGCTCCGAGACATGTATTTTTTTTGTAATTATAAATCTTCCATACCACCAACCAATTAAAATACCAAACACATATGCTAAAGAATACCAGTGAATTTTTATCATTCCAAAATCAATTAGCACTGGATCAAAATTGTGAACCATCATCTTTGAATTTATCACAATTGAAATTAAATTACTTATAATTTAGAGTAAAACTATGAATAATTCTCAAAAAATTCTTAAAATGATATCAGGTTTTATTGAAGCAGGTCTAATTACATCCAAAGATCTTAGGAAAGAGCTTCTAACATCTCTTAAATTTAAAAAAGAGGATTTAGCAAGTAAATTAGATTTAGTCACAAAAGAGGAATTTGCAGTTTTAAAAAAAATTGTTGATAAACAACAAAAAGAAATTTTAGATTTAAAAAAAATGCGCAAAAAAACTAAAAAGGCAAAGAGACTTTAACTGCTAAACCTTTATGTTCACTTTCTGATAACACGATATTCCCACCATGCGATTTTACTATATCTAAAGAGATAGAAAGACCTAAACCAACTCCAGATCTATTTAAACTTCTACTTTTATCGACCCTATAAAAAGGCTTAAAAACGTTTTCATATTCTTTTTTAGGAAGGCCTGGACCATTGTCTTCAATTGTAATAATTGCATTTCCAACTGACTTCTTTATTTCAACAAAAATTTTATCACCGTAAGAAAGCCCATTTTCAACTATATTTGATAGACCTCTTCTTAATAAATTTTTTCTTCCAAAAATTTTAACATTTCCATTTTTTTTAAATTCAAACTTAGAGCGATCAAAATTTCTCAAAATATCTTCTAATAAATTATTTATATTTATTTCAACATAATCTTCTTCAGATTGTGATTTTGCATACTGCAGATAATCGTTCAACATTTTTTCCATTTCATCTATATCTGCGGCCATTTTATTCGCATTATCTTTTTTATCTGTCATGGCTAACTGCAATTTCAATCTTGTTAATGGTGTTCTTAAATCATGACTTATACCTGACAACATTTCTGATCTTTGATTTAGATGCCTGTTTATTCTTTTCATCATTTTGTCAAACTCTATTGTTGCTTTTCTTATTTCAGACGCACCCGATGGTCTAAGATCGTCAACTCTTTCACCTCTCCCAAACCGTTCAGCTGCTTTTGAAAGTTTTAAAATAGGCCTCGTTTGATTTCTTAAAAAGAGAATAGCTATTAATATCAGAAAAAAAGATGGAAGTGTTATCCATAAAACAAACACTCTTACTGAAGAGGGCGCAATTTTACTTTTTGGAAAGAAAATTTGTATAATTTCATTGTTGGTTCGTATTCTTAGGTCAACTAAATCTAGATAAGTTACAGTATCAAACCAGTAATTATTTCCAAATACTGGTTTTAATTCTCTCCTCAAAGACCTATCCATCGGACTAAAGCGTCTATCTGATTTAGTTGTAGGTAAATTTTCATCTTTCTTTATATTAATTACGAAGTCAAAATTCTTTTTATACAAATTTGTCAAAAAAATTACATTTTTTGTATCTCCAGATCTATACGTCTCAAACAAAGTCTTTACTTCGCTAACCAGGGACTTCGTCATTCCTTTATTTGCCTTTATCCATATGCTGTCAAAAAAAACTACTGAAATTATTAATTGTAAAAGAACAATTGGAGCAGCAACTATAATTAGAGCTCTATAAAATAATCTTTTTGGTAAAAACTTTTTTAATAGACTATTTAATCCAAAGGACATATCCGGAACCTCTAATTGTTTGTAAAAATTTTGGATTTTTAGGATCGAGTTCAATTTTTTTTCTCAGTCTTGTTATCATTACATCTATAGATCTCTCTTGTGATATTTTTGATATTTTTCCAATTTCATTTCTTGAAAAAATTTTACCAGGGGAAGATAGCATTTTTAAAAGAACGTTTTTTTCGGCAGTATTAATTTTTTTAATTTTTCTATTTAATTTAATTGTCATTTTATTTAAATTAAGCTCAGCATCTCCAATTTTACTATCTTCTAATAAGTTTTGAGTAGAGTTTGATTTAATAATATTTTTTATTCTTAATAAAAGTTCTCTAGGTTCAAATGGTTTGCCCAAGTAATCATCTGCCCCAATTTCAAGACCATGAATTCTATTTTCAGATTCTCCTTTGGCTGTTAAAAGTAGAATAGGAATATTTTTCGAAGATTTTAGTTCCTTAGTGAGTTCGTAACCGCTTTGCCCCGGCATCATTACATCTAGAACAACTAGACTGAAGTTAAATATTTCAATTTTTTCCTTTGCTTCTCTGGCATCGGAAGCAGTTGAAACAATTAAGCCATTTTCCACCAAGAACTGTTTTATTAATTCTTTAATTTTAGTATCATCGTCAACTACTAATATGTGGTATTTATTTTTTTCCATTGATAATTTTTTTTAAAACTTCCTTAAATTTTAGCACAGAGTCTGAATCTGAACTTTTAAGTGCATTAAAAATACGTTTTTTTTGCGATTGAAATATTTCATTATAAAATTTTTTTCCTACTTGATCTAAATATAGCAGCTTTCTCCTTGAGTCGTTATTATCTTTTATTTGTTTAATAATTTTTAGTCTTTTTAAATCTTGCAAAACTCTATTAAGACTTTGTTTTCTTATTTTTAATTTTATTATAAGCTCATTTACACTTATACCCTCATTTCTCTCTATTAAATGAAGCGTTCTATGGTGTGCGGCACCCATAGAGTTTTTTTTTAAAATATCTTTGGGATCAGAGAATGTTTCTCTATACGCATAAAGAAGCAATTGTATGCAATCTTTAATTTGATCGTCCTTTAAATACAGAAGTTCTTTCATTTTTTGGTCAGATATATTGACTTATTTTATCAACAAATATACTTTTTTGTTAGCAAAAAATTATTTAATTTAAATTAATGGAAAACATTCCCTACGACAAAAGAACTGGAAAAATTTGGTATAATTCTGAAATGGTCAATTGGAAAGATGCAAGAGTCCATTTATTAAATCACGGTTTACATTATGCCAGTTGTGTTTTTGAAGGTGAAAGAGTCTATAACGGCGAAATTTTTAAACTCGAGGAACACACTCAAAGACTATTTTATTCTGCAAAAAGAATGGGAATTAAAATTCCTTATTCCGAAAAAGATATTAACCATGCCTGCAAAGAGGTTATTCTAGTTCAAAAAGTAAGTGATGGATACGTAAGACCAGTTGTGTGGCGAGGAAGCGAAATGATGGCAATCTCAGCCCAAAAAAATAAAATACATGTTGCTGTTGCAGCATGGGAATGGGGTTCATATTTTGACCCAAAACTTAAACTGAATGGAATAAAGTTAAATATATCTTCTTGGAGAAGGCCTCACCCTAATTCTGTCCCATGGGATACCAAAGCGGCAGGTTTATATATGATTTGTACACTTTCGAAGCATGAAGCTGAAAGCAAAGGCTTTACCGACTCTTTAATGTTAGATCACGAAGGAAATATTGCAGAGGCAACTGGTGCAAATATTTTTTTTAAAGATAATTCTGGAACGTTACACACTCCTATCCCAGACTCCTTTCTCGATGGAATTACAAGAAGATGTGTTATTGAAATAGCTAAAGCAAAAGGTATTAAAATAATTGAAAGGAAAATTAAACCTGAAGAAATATCAAATTTTGTTGGCTGTTTTTTGACCGGGACCGCTGCAGAAGTAACTCCGGTTTCACAAATAGATAAATTTAAATTTAAGGTATGTGATTTGATTAGGGATTTGTCTGAAAATTATCAAAAACTTGTTCGTAAAAAATTTGCAGCCTAATTTATTTTATTTTTTATTTAATAATACTTTTTCAATAAAGCAATAAATTAAAGTAAATAAGTACTTTGATCTAAGTTCTTTTATATTAAACTTTGCTTTTCCAACTTTTCTTCCATACCAATTTATAGGTATTACCTTATAGGAGTATTTTCTTGATATTATTTTAAGAGGTATTTCCAAGAATATATTAAAACTTTCAGATACAAATGGAAGCATATTTTTTAATACCTTGGTATCATAAATTTTGAATGCATTAGTATAATCATTGAACTTATTTAAAAATAAAATTTGGACAAAGAAATTAAAAATTCTATTTAAAATTAATTTTTTTAAGGGATAATCCAAAACTTTTGATGTTTTTGTAAATCTCGATCCAAATACTGCGTCTAAATTTTCTTTACTAATTTTAAAATAATATCTTTTTAAATCCTCAAAATCATCTGAAAGATCAGCCATAGTAATGCAAATGTATTTTCCACTACATTTCTCTATGCCTAAATTAATAGCACCGCCCAGACCTCTTATCCTGTTATTAAAGACTTTAAAGTTTTGATTTTCTTTAGCAATTTCATTTGCTTTTTGGAGGGTACCATCTGTGCTAAAATCATTTATAAATATAACCTCATATTTGATATCAACTAAGTTTTTGTAAAAACTCTCTTTAATATTATCTATATTCTCTATTTCGTTTCTAAGGGGTATTATAATACTCAGCATATTGTTGTGTAATAATGAATATAGATTAAATTATTATTGATGAAAAGCGCTTCTTGGCTTAAAAAAAGTAATGGCAAATTTTAAATTATTTAAAATTAATGAATATATAATCCTAAATTTATTATTTTGTCTAATTCCTTTAAGTTTCATAATTGGTAATTTTGCGATAAATCTTAACGTTTTTTTACTAATCACTATTTCTTTATTTTTTTTTAAGAGCAAAATATTCAAAATTAAGTATGAATTAGTTGATAAATTAATTATATGTTTTTTTATTTTTATAATTTTTACAGGACTTATAAATACAATCGAATACTTTTATATTTTAAACAAAGAAAATTTAAATAATAATAAGTCATTAGAAACTATAGAATCTATCACGATAAGCTTTCAGGATCCAATTTATGGAAAAACAATATTTTATTTAAGATACTTTTTTTTGTATTTGGTAATAAGATTTTTGATAAATGAAGATAAAATAAATTTCAAATGGTTCTTTATTTCCTGCTCTATTTTTTGTTTATTCGTTAGTGTTGATATTTTTTATCAGCTGGTATTTTCCAAAGATATATTTGGAATAGTGTCTCCCGATCCCAACGGACTATCGGGTCCATTCGGAGATGAGAGGATCGCAGGAGGTTATCTTCATAAATTCTCGATATTTAGTTTTTTTATTTTTCCATTTTTCTTTAAATTTAAAAAATTTTATTTATCATTAATTTCAGCAGCTTTATTTATTATTTTTATTTTAGCAATTATTTTGAGCGGGAACAGAATGATTTTAATTTTATACTTAATGTCAATATTTTTAATATTAGCTTTTGAAAAAAAAACAAGAAAATATGTTCCAGTTTCATTGATTTCAACAATTGTCATTTTTTATTTGTTTTTTTCATTTAATCCAACTTTTAAAAATCATTTTAATGGTTTAGTAAAAAAAGGAACATTTATGGTTCAAATTTTTGTTAATGAAAATATAACTAAATCATGGAAAATTCCTGGATATTTAATACCTGATTATTATCAAGAGTTTAAAACTTCTTATGGAACTTGGTTAATGAACAAATATATAGGTGGCGGAGTTAGATCCTTTAGAATTAATTGTTGGAAACGAAAAGTTATTCAAACAAATGAAAGAGGCACATGTAGCACACATCCGCATAATTATTATTTAGAAATTTTAACTGATTTAGGTTTATTAGGATTAATGATTAGTAGTTTTATTTTTTTTATGGTTCTCTATAAGTCTTTAATTAAAAAATATTTTTTCAAGTCAGGTATTCCGAATATTTACGCTAGCAAGCTTTTAATTCCCTTCATTTTCATTTTAATTTCTGAAATTTTTCCCATCAGACATTCTGGCAGTTTTTTTTCTACCATGAATTCTACTTATATTTTCATAATAATTTCAGTAATTGTATCCTTGAGCCACCTGAAAGATAAAAAAATTATGAAGGACTCTCGTCATCCTTAATTGCACTGTCTATACCTTTTCTTAAATAATCGTACCCGGTATAAAGCGTTAAAAAGGCTGCAACCCAAAGCAAAATAATTCCAATAGTTTGAGCGTTATAATCTTGAAAATTAATAATTTTATTGCCTGTCTCTCCTGTTAGTAACAAAGCAATAGAAAACATTTGTATAAATGTTTTAAACTTTGACATACTTGAAACTGGAACCGTATCTTTACTTCTTTTTGCTAAATATTCTCTTAATCCAGATATTAAAATTTCTCTTGTTAATATTACTATTGCTGCGATCACTTCATAATTTTTAATAATTCCATTCATTATTAATAGTACTAATGCGGCAGCTACTAAAATTTTATCTGCAATTGGATCTAGTAGTTCCCCCAGTTTTGACTCCTCTTTGTATAGTCTTGCTAAAAGTCCATCTAAATAGTCAGTAAAACTTGCTATTACAAAAAGAAAGAAAGGAACTAGGTCTCCAAACACTCCTGGTATAAAAAAAGACAAAACAAAAATAGGTACAATTATAATTCTACCGATTGTAAGGATGTTTGGTATTTTCATCATATATTAATCATCATGAAAAAAATCATGAATTTTTTTTGCTACTTTTTCCTCAATTCCATCAACAGCTTTTAAATCTTCAAAACTTGCAGACTCCACAGATCTTGCAGAACCAAAGTGATTTAGCAAGGCTCTTTTTCTACCTCGCCCTATACCTGAAATTTGATCTAACAATGATTTGCTTAAATTTTTTCTCCTTTTTGCTCTATGGGTACTTATTGCAAACCTATGCGCCTCATCTCTTAGTCTTTGAAGAAAAAAAAGGGTAGGGTCATTTTTTTTGAATTTAATAATTTTATCTTTATAAAAAAAAGTTTCTTCGCCTGCATTTCTATTTTTACCTTTTGCAATTGCAATTATAGGTAATTCGTGAAGACCAAGGTCATTTAATGTTTCTCTGCTAACGGAATATTGACCTTTACCGCCATCTATAAGAATTAAATCTGGTAAACTCATATTTGTATTTTCATCTTTAAGTGCTCTTACAAATCTCCTATTTAAAACTTCTTTCATCATTCCATAGTCATCTCCCTTTACTGCGTCTGATTTAATATTAAATTTCCTATATCTTTTTTTGATAAATCCTTCTTTACCAAAAGTAATAAGCGCACCGACTGCGTCCGATCCTTGTACATGACTGTTATCATAGACCTCAATCAAATTAACATTGAAATTTAAATTAAATTTATCAGCTAGGTTGTCTATCAGTTTTGAATTACTTTCGGTTTCTAAAATTTTTTGAGTTAATGCCTGTTTAGCATTTTTTTGAGCCATTTCAGAGACAATTTTTTCATCTCTAGTAGCAGCTTTTTTAATTACTATCTCTTTTTTTTCTCTATTCGAAAATGTTTTTTCTAATAAAGTTTTTTCATTAATTTCAATATTTAAAAGTACAAGTTTCGGCACCGTCTTGTTTTCATAAAATTGACTTAAAAAAGAAGATAAAATTTTTTCTTCCTTTTCATCAGGATCATGTTTCGGAAAATAACCTTGGTTGCCCCAATTTTGTTTTGATCGAAAAAAGAAAACTTGAACACAAGTTTTACCAGACTCTTTAAAAACTGATATAACATCTGCTTCTTTGAGGTTGGTTTGATTAATTTTTTGAGAAGATTGAATTTGAGTTAATGCCTTTATTCTGTCTCTGAGAATAGCAGCTTTTTCGTAATCTAAATCTTCACTCGCTTTCTCCATTTCTGAGGATAAATTTTTTTGAATTCTTTGTGATTTACCAGAGATAAAATCAACTGCATCACCCACTAAATTTTTATAGTTTTTCTCCTCAATTTTACCAACACACGGAGCAGAACACCTTCTGATTTGGTACAAAATACATGCTCTATCCCTATTTTTAAAAACCGTATCATCACAAACTCTTAACAAAAATATTTTTTGAAGTATTTTAATTGTCCAGTTCGCTGATCCTACGGATGCAAAAGGTCCAAAATAATAGCCATCTCTATTTTTTTTTCCTCTTAATTTGGTTAACTGTGGCCATTTATCTTTTTGACCTATAAATATGTAGGGGAATGACTTGTCGTCTCTCAACAAAATATTGAATCTTGGTTTATGCTTTTTTATAAGGTTTGCTTCTAATAAAAGAGCCTCACTCTCATTGGTTGTTGTTGTGGTTTCAAGTTTTCTTGTTAGGGAAAGCATTCTTTCTGTTCGTATTGGAAGGTGACTATCCGATACATAACTTTTTAGGCGATTAGGAATATTTTTGGCTTTTCCAACATAAAGGATTTCGTTTTTATCACTTAACATTTTATAAACCCCAGGATTATTTGTGAGATTTATTAATTTTTTTCGAATTATATCCTTACCCTTTTCAATGCTCATTTGATCTAGTTTTTTCTATTTCTACTCCAACCGATGTAGTATTCTTAATTACATCTAATTTTTCAATTCTCAAAAGGATTTTTTTAATTCTTAAATTTTCAAAAAGTTTAGAGAAAATTTTTTCGGCTAAAGTCTCAAGAAGCGGATAGTGCTTTTTGGCAGTAATTCTTTTTATAGTCTTAATAACTTGTTCATAATTTACTATACTTTTCAAATCATTATCGTTTGGAAAAAGATTTTGATCAATATTTATAACCAAATTAAACCTGACCCTTTGTTTTTTCTTTTTTTCAAATTTATGAATGCCAATTAGCATTTTTAATTCAAGATCTTTTATTAAAACTTTTCTTTTGTAATTATAAATTTTTTTTTGTTTAAATTTAATTATTTTCATTCTTTTGAGCTTATTATATCAGGTGTTTTCCATGCTAAACTCTGGCCACTATCTACACTGATTATTTGACCAGTGATGCTATTATTTTCTAGAAAATATTTAACTGATTCACATATATTATTTAGATCAACTTGTTTTTGAAGAATAGTAGATTTCCATTGAGCTTTAAAATGTTTTTCTGATTGTCTTTTATTTTTTAAAGTTGGACCTGGCGAAATTCCATTTACTCTAATATTGGGAGCAAGCTTCATAGCAGCAGTAGTTGTAAGTGTTGCAAGTGCAGCTTTACTCAAGGTGTAGGAAAAAAAGAAAGGAGTTAGTTTTTTAACTCTTTGATCAATAATATTTATAACGTTTGCCTCTTTATTTTTTACGTATCTTTTAAAGTCTTTGATCAAAAACGCTGGAGCCTTTAAATTTATATTTATATGTCTTGAAAAACTTTTTTCGTTAAAATTTTCTAAATTATCTTTTTCGAATAAAGATGCATTGTTAATAAGACAGTCTAAACCTTTCATTTTTTTATGAGCAAATGGCACTATCTTTTTTAATTGATTAATATTATTAAGATCTGCTTTAATTAAATAAACTTTACTACCCATTTCTTCTAGCTCTATCTTTAATTTTTGTGCTAATTTTTTCGATTTATTAAAATGAATTATTATATCGATATCATATCCAGCTAAACTTTTTGCAATAGCTGAGCCAATTCTTGTAGCACCACCAGTAATAATTATTTTTTTGGCTTCCATTTTTTTATAGATTTTCTCGGTTTGGTACCTGGCATCCCCATTTTTGATCTTCCTTGAGGGTATACCTTTTTGTTTAAATTGTACTGTGAAATTTTTGGATTCAAGTTAATTTCAAGTTCATTTGTCTCCAATTTTCTTATTTCGTCTCTAATTTTTGCTGCTTCTTCAAATTCTAAATTTGATGCAGATTCTTTCATCTTTTTATTAAGTGCTTTTAAATGTTTTTTTAAGTTTCCCCCAACATTTGAGCCCTCACTAATTTTGACATAATCTTTTTCATAAACAGATTCTAAAATATCAGTGATCTCTTTTTTAACAGACTCGGCGCTTATATTATTTTTTTTATTATATTCGACCTGTCTGCTTCTTCTCCTATCTGTCTCCTTAATAGCTTTATCAATACTTTTTGTTACTTTGTCTGCATAAAGAATTACTTTACCATCCACATTTCTTGCAGCTCTACCAATTGTTTGAATTAATGAGGTTTCCGATCTTAAAAAACCTTCTTTGTCTGCGTCCAAAATTGCAACTAAAGCACATTCCGGTATATCTAATCCTTCTCTTAATAGATTGATACCAACCAAAATATTAAAAACACCCATTCGTAAATCTCTGATAATTTCAATCCTCTCAAGTGTATCTATATCTGAATGCATATATCTTACTTTCAAACCGTTTTCGTGAAGATATTCTGTTAAATCTTCTGCCATTTTTTTTGTAAGAGTTGTAACTAAAATCCTATATCCTTTATCAATAACTTTTTTAGATTCATGAAATAAATCATCCACTTGAGTTTTTGCTGGGCGTATCTCAACGGGTGGATCGATTAAACCTGTTGGTCGTATAACTTGATCAATATATTTATTTTGAGTTTGTTTTAATTCCCAAGGACCAGGTGTTGCTGACACAAAAACAGTTTGAGTTCTCATAGCATCCCATTCTTCAAATTTAAGCGGCCTATTATCCATACACGAAGGCAACCTAAAACCATATTCGGCCAAAGTTCTTTTTCTTGTATGATCACCTTTGTACATACCATTTAATTGAGGTACGGTAACATGACTTTCATCTACAAAGATAATTGTATTATCAGGGAAATACTCAAACAGTGTAGGAGGCGGTTCACCTTTTTTTCTACCAGATAAAAACCTTGAATAATTTTCAATTCCAGCGCAAGTTCCTGTTGCCTCAATCATTTCGAGATCAAACTTTGTTCTCTCTCGTAATCTTTGAGCCTCAAGAAGTTTATTATTTGCCTTATGATCTTCTAGAGTTACTTCCAACTCTTTTTTGATTTCTTTGATAGCTTGATCAATAGTTGGTTTTGGAGTTATATAATGACTGTTAGCGTATAACTTTATTACCGCAAAATCGTTTGTTTTGTCTCCTGTAAGAGGATCAAACTCCTCGATCTTTTCAAGTTTGTTTCCATTTAAACTTAATCTCCAAGCCCTGTCCTCTAAATGCGATGGAAATATTTCTAAATTTTCTCCCCTTACTCTAAAAGTCCCTCTAAAAAAGTTTTGATCATTTCTTTTATATTGCAAATTTACAAATGTTCTTATGATTTCATCTCTTTCATACTCGTAATTTTTTTTCAAAGCCAGAGTCATTTTACTATAAGCTTCGACAGAGCCTAAACCGTAAATACAAGAGACACTGGCCACAATAATTACATCGTCACGTTCAAGCAAAGATCTAGTTGCTGAATGTCTCATTCTATCTATCTGCTCATTTATGGATGCTTCTTTTTCAATATAAGTATCTGATCTTGGAACATATGCCTCAGGTGTATAATAATCGTAATAAGATACGAAATACTCAACAGCATTATCAGGAAAAAAACTTTTCATTTCACCGTACAACTGTGCCGCCAAAGTTTTATTTGGGGCTAAAACTAAAGCAGGTCGATTTGCAGACTCTATTACTTTTGCCATAGTAAATGTTTTTCCAGATCCAGTGACACCCAGCAAAACTTGTTCGCTCTGTTTACTTTTTAAATTTTTAAGTATCTTTTTAATTGCCTCAGGTTGATCCCCGGCAGGTTGAAAATTACTCTTTATTTTAAAGTTAATTCCACCTTCGAGTTTTTTCCTAACAGGTGCATTATTTGCTTCTAAATTATCTATTTTTTCTTGGTATGTATTTTGCATTTTGTGTTAATAATAACAAAATATTATAAATTTCAATGAGCATAGTTTCCAATAGTTTAAAGCGAATTAAACCCTCCCCAACCATAGCGGTTACCTCAAAAGCTAGAGAAATGAGGGCAGCTGGTAAAGATGTTATTGGACTTGGTGCAGGAGAACCCGATTTTGATACTCCTGACAACATTAAAGAGGCAGCTATAGAGGCTATAAAAAGAGGAGATACCAAATATACAGCTGTTGATGGAACCCCAATATTAAAAAAAGCTATTCAAGGAAAATTTAAAAGAGAAAATAATTTATCTTATGAACTTGATGAAATTTCTGTGGGAACAGGTGGCAAACAAGTTCTTTATAACGTTTTCATGGCCACATTAAATCCTGGAGACGAAGTTATTATTCCAGCGCCATACTGGGTATCTTATCCTGACATGGTTTTATTAGCTGGCGGAACACCTAAAACAATCAAATGCTCTGAAGAGAATGAATTTAAAATAACCCCAGGAGAATTAAAAAAAGCAATTGGAAAAAAAACTAAGTGGCTGATTATAAATTCACCATCAAATCCAACTGGATCTTGTTATACAAAAAAAGAGATAGAGGAATTATCAAAAGTGTTAGAAGACAACAAAAATGTTTTTATTTTGAGTGATGATATTTATGAGCATATTACTTATGATGATTTTAAATTTTTTACAATTGCACAGATAAATTCTTTAAAGGACAGAACCCTAACAATGAATGGTGTAAGCAAATCTTATTCTATGACAGGATGGAGAATAGGTTATGGTGCAGGGCCAAAAGATATAATTAAAGCTGTCGCAAAAATTCAATCCCAGTCTACAACAAATCCATCTTCAATAAGTCAGGCAGCAGCTGTAGAAGCTTTAAATGGAACTCAAGATTTTATTAAAACTAGAGCAGCTTCTTTTAAAGAGAGAAGGGATTACGTTGTTGATACTTTAAATAGCATTAAAGGTTTGAGCTGTTTAAAGCCAAATGGTGCTTTTTATGTATTTCCTAATTGTAAAAAATTACTGGGAGAGAAAACAAAATTAAAAACAGATAAAGAATTTGTTGAAAAGCTACTTGAAAAAGCTGAAGTAGCGGTAGTCCAAGGATCTGCATTTGGTTTGGATGGATATTTTAGAATTTCTTATGCGACTTCTATGGATAATTTAAAAAAAGCTTTAGATAGAATAAAATCTTTTTGTGAAAGTTTAAACTAATCCAAGTCTAACGACTGATCTAGCATTCTCAGCCATACAATCTTTTGCAGGTTTAAATTTAAAACCTAGCAGTTCTTCAGCGTATGAAGTGTCAGTTTGCATTAAAATACCTAGATCAGGTATCATCATTTTAGCGCTTGAATCTATATAGCTTATTAATTTAACCATGAAATTTGGAAGCTCCTTTTTAGGAAGTTTTTTCGCATATTCAGGCATCGCTTCAGCAATCAATTGAGATAACTCAACTAGTCTTTTCACTTCTTTTCCAACAATCAATCTTCTTCCACCGACTTTTTTATTTCCAATACATGCAACATGAGCTTTTGCTATATCTTTAACATCAGAAATTAAAACTGCAAATTTAGGTGCACCTGGAAATTTACCCGCCATAAATTGTCTAACATATTCTATTGATGTGCCCCCTTTTTTATCTAACGCATCACCAAACACTCCACCAGGATTAATTGTTGTTAATTTATTTTTTAATCCCTTACTTTCCATAAATTCCCAAGCCATTCTTTCTGCTTTCGTTTTTGATAAAAAATAATCATTTACACCTTCTACCCAATTTTCATCTGTCCAATCTTTTTCTCCAAAAGTATAAGGATTGCTTCTGTTGGGTTTTCTAAACATTGCAACAATTGAGGATGTTTTAATTATTTGTTCCACACCTGCACTTACTCCGGCTTTTAAAACTCTTAATGTTCCATCTACAGCAGGAGGTAATAAAATTTCTCTATTGTTTGAAACTTTCATCGGAAAAGGAGAGGCAATATGAAATATATATTTACATCCCTTCGCTGCATCATTCCATCCATCATCTTTTACAAGATCTAGCTCAACAAATGACAATTTATCAGTTGAAGCGTATTTACCTATAGTTTCTTTTGTTTGATCAATTAAATTTTTATTTCTAACCGTTCCTAAAACTTCATAATTAGAATTTAATAATTCTATTGCTGTATGTTTTGCAATCCATCCACTTATTCCTGTTAACAAAACTTTATTGCTCATTTTGATGATAAATGTTTTTCAGCTTCAAGCGCAGCCATACAGCCCATTCCTGCTGCTGTTACCGCTTGTCTAAATATTTTATCTTTTACATCCCCGGCTGCGAAAACCCCAGGTACATTAGTAACTGTAGAATCAGGCTTGGTAACTATATAACCCTCTTTATCCATATTTAGTTGACCTTTAAAAAGTGACGTAGCGGGATCATGCCCAATGGCAATGAAAAGCCCATCTATCTTTAACTCACTCACTTTGTTTGTTTTAACATTTTTAATTTTTATACCTTTAACTGATTTTGGATTTTTTTCTCCTATAACATCTTCTACAACACTGTCCCATATAATTTCAATTTTCTTATTTGCTTTTAATTTTGCTTGAAGCATTTTTTCTGCTCTTAACTCATTTCTTCTATGAATTAGTTTTACCTTTGATGCAAATTTAGTTAAAAACATCGCTTCTTCAACTGCAGCATTACCTCCACCAACAACTGCGACTTCTTTTTCTTTAAAGAAGAAACCGTCACAAGTTGCACAAGCTGATACTCCAAAACCTCTAAATTCTGTCTCAGATTTTAAATTTAACCATCTTGCTTGTGCGCCGGTTGAAACAATGAAGCTATCAGCAGTATAAACTTGACCACTATTACCAGTTGCCTCAAAAGGTTTCTTTGAAAGATCTACTTTAGTTATATGGTCTTGAATCATTTCAGTTCCAACCGCTTTTGCCTGACCTTTCATTTCTTCCATTAACCATGGTCCTTGAATTACTTTTGAATATCCCGGAAAGTTTTCAACATCAGTTGTTGTGGTTAATTGGCCCCCCGGTTCAGATCCAAAAACTAAAATTGGTTTTAGCATAGCTCTTGCCGCATAAATGGCCGCAGTATAGCCTGCCGGTCCAGATCCAAGAATTAACACTTTTGTATGTTTAGTAGACTTATTGTTCATTATATTTATATATAGTTATAAATGTTAAAATTAAAAGCACTTCTTTTGACCCAAGGTATGCATGGCATGATTAGTCAGGTCGAAGGCCTTGCAAATGCTTTAGGCTTAAGTTTTAAGCACGAAAAAATACAACTTAAAAATATTTGGAATTTAATCCCACCTAAGTTCACCCCTGTTTTTGACGGGATACTTGAAAAAAAATTTGTTTGTGATTCTAAAGTTATAATTTCTTGTGGCAGAAAAAGTGTAATTCCGTCAATTTTATTAAAAAGAAGATTTAAAAATGAAGTATTTAATATCCACATTCAAGATCCAAAAGTAAACTTAAATAATTTTGATTCAATTATTTGCCCTGAACATGATGACTTATTAGGTGATAATGTAATAAAAACTAAAGGTGCTATACACTATCTAACAAACAAAGAAATACAAAAAAATACAAATTATTTAAAACCTAATCAAGGCGATAAAAAAGTTGTTGCTTTTATAATTGGTGGTCCAAATAAATATTATAGTTTCTCAGAAAAGCAAATGGACAAAATGTTTGCGAAAATTAAAAATATGTTTATTTCAACTAAATATAAATTAATTATTATCCCATCATATAGAACGCCAGAAAATATCTTAAAGCTTGCATATAACTATTTTAACGAAGATCATTTA
>CACHHJ010000002.1 GCA_902579585.1 uncultured Pelagibacteraceae bacterium | reverse complement strand
CGAGGTTGATGGAGTTGATTATCATTTTGTAACTGAAGAAGAATTTAAAATTTTATTAAAAAAAGACGCATTTTACGAACATTCGGTCATATTTGGGAATTATTATGGAACATCAAAAACATCCGTTGACGATATTATAAAAAAAAATTTTAATGTATTATTTGATATTGACTGGAAGGGTGCAAAACAGCTTAGTGCTTTCAAAGAATTAAATTTATTAAAGATATTTATATTACCTCCAAGTAAAGAAGAACTAGAAAAAAGACTTATATCAAGAAATCAAGATGGAAAAGAATCAATTAAAAAAAGAGTTTTGGCATATTCACAAGATATAAAGCATGCAAATGAGTACGATCATGTTATTACAAATGATAATGTAGAAAATTGTTTTAACAAAATTTTAAGAATAATTGAAAAGCATCTAAATAATTAAAATTTTAATTAATTACCTTCATAATATTCTGTTAGTTTATAATAATCATCTAATGATAAATCAGAAGGTCTTAAATTTAGATCAATTTTGAGCTTTTTTGAAACAGATAAGTGGTTATTAAATATTTTTGCAAAAGCCTTATTTATCATTTTTCTTTTACCACTAAAAAAAATATTTGTAATATGCTCTAAATTTTTAATATTTTTAATTTTATGCTTTATATTAAATTTGGGCTCAAAAGCAATTACTTTAGAGTCAACAGCCGGTACTGGAAAAAAACAATTTTTTGAAATACTAAAACTTTTAACAACATTTAGACGGTAGTTGGTTAAAATTGCTAACCTTCCATATTGTTTTGTTTTAGATTTTGCTAATATTCTTTCGGCAACCTCTTTTTGAAACATAAAAATAATTTTTTTATAAAAAGGGGGCCATTTATTTAAGTTAATAAAGTTTACTAAAATTTGTGTTGAGATATTATATGGCAAATTACCAAAAACTATGACATTTCTTAAATCTATTTTATTTAAATCTTTCTTTAAAATATCTTTATTCTCGAAATAGATATTTTTATTTTGAACATACCTTTTACCTAAAAGAGTACAAAACCTCACATCTTTCTCAATGGCCAAGAAATTCTTTATTCCTTTTGCAATTATCAATTTAGAAAGATTCCCTGAACCAGAACCAATTTCCATAACATTTTGATTTTTTAAAGTTTCTACTGACAAAATTTTATTTATTACATTTCGATCGATTAAAAAATTTTGTCCAAGTGATTTTTTTAATTTAAACATTAATTTGTTTAAAAAATTTAATTGATTCAATTAAACTCTGTGGGTTAGCTAATTTTTTTTTTATAATATCTAAACCAGTTCCATGATCAGGAGATACTCTTAAGTATGGTAAACCTGCTGTTACATTAATTGCACTAAAATTAAACATTGTCTTATAAGGTCCTAAAACTTGATCATGATACATTCCTATTAAAATATTAAATTTTTTATTATTAAGAAAAGCCGTGTCAGCTGGTATAGGACCTTCCACATTAATACCTTTTTTTTTAAGTTTTTTTATAGCTGGAAGTATAATTTTCTTTTCCTCAGAGTCATCAAATAGCTCATAATTATGTGGGTTTAAACCCAAAACACAAATTCTTGGTTTAAACCTAAATTTATCTAAATAAAATTTATTTATTACAACTACTTTTTCATAGATTTTTTTTATTGATAAATTTTTTGAAACATTTTTAATTTTAATGTGCGTTGTAATAGGGCAAACAGACAACCTTTTATTGTAAATAATCATAGCCTCTTTATTCAATACATTTGATTTTTTTGCTAAAAATTCAGTCACACCAAAATTGGATTGAAAAACATCTTTTTTATTAACTGGACAATTTATAAAACCAATAATTTTTTTACTTTTTGAAAAATTTATAGCTATGTCAAAACTTTTTAAAACATATTTCTTTTTATAATTTTTATTTATTTTAAATGGATTTATAAAATCTAGAGGCACATCATAAACTAATAAAGTTTTCTTAAAATCTTTATTCCTCAAACTATTAATTTTTCTAATATTTATTTTTAAATCTAATAACTTAAATTGTTTTTTTATTAAATTATAGTTTCCAATTAAAAATATATTAACATTTTTAAATTGATTCTTTTTTTTCCAAGCCTTTGCAATCAACTCAGAGCTAATACTTTCTGGATCCCCAGCAATTATAGCAACTAATTTTTTCATAAAAAACTAATTTGTATCGTTTTTTCTAATTTGGAATAATGAGCCTTAGAAAACATCTGTAATTTTTTTTCTTTCTCTTGTCTTACGACTCTATCTTTGATTTTTTCAATATCTTTTCCATATTTTTTTTCTCCAATTTTTTTTATAATTACAATAGTTTCATCTAAAAAAATTGGCCTACTAATTTCTTCTGTTTTTAAAAGTTTTATACTTTCATAAATTTCTTTTGATAAATTATTTTGGTTTATCCACCCTATATTTCCCCCATATTCAGAGGAATTGGATATACTAAATTTTTTAGCTGTCTTTTCAAAACCTTCATCTTTTATATTATTGAAAATTTTGTCTAAAATACTTTTATTATTTTCATTTGCTTTATTTATTTCTATTTCTGACAGCAAAAACATTCTTTTCTCATTTGTTTTTTCAATTTCAGCTCTTATTTTATTTTCCAATTCATTAGTATTAAGAACTACTTTATTATTATATAATTGAAAAATTAAAGTATTCCATTTAAGATCAGTTTTAAATCTTTCTTCTAGGCTTTCTAGTTTTAGATTTTGTTGAACAAGAAGTTTTTCTAATCCACTTTCATTAGTGCCAAGATTTTTAGATGTTCTTACAATAAGATTTTCTAAATCTTTTTTATTAAAGTTTTTTACTTTAAATTTCTTAATTTCAATTTCTTTAATTTTTCTTGTTATTAATCCTTGAACAGCTACAGATTTAATTGTTTCTCTGTTTGAACTGTCTACTGCAATGTTGTTTAATAGAGAAATTAATTTCATTTCTTTTATTAAGTCCAAATAAGTAATTGGTAAATTTCCAACAGATACAACTACTGAATTTTTTATATTAGAATTAACTTTAGTAAAATTAAATAAAAAGACTAATAAAAAAAAAAGTAAAATTTTTTTATTGTTTAATCGTAGGAGCAAATGCATCACCAAGTGGTATTAATGAAATTTTAAACATTAATGAGTCTGAATGTTCAATATCTCTATCCTCATAGAATTTTCGTCTAAATACAACCCCGGCTCTCAAACAATCATTTAAATAATTGTAGGCTAAACTGTAAAATTCTGTAGACTCAGTTTCAAGATTTCTTCTAAAATCAAAATTCATTTCACTAGACTCATTAAGTTCGACTTTTAAATCAGATTTAATATAATTTGTACTTCCTATGTGGTTATTTTCTTCTAAATATTTTAAATTAAAATTTAAATTTTTACTAATTAAACTAGCACCAAGTTCGTTATAATTTATTTCATTTAGATTTTGATCAAGGGAAAATTGGTTATTAATACTCAAATTGTCATTTAATTTCACAAAACCTTTACCCACGATATCCGACGTCTGATCATTTAACGAACTTCTGATCGGTACATCATTGTTTTCATTCATATTGTAAATTTGGCCCACAGCAAACGAATATTTTTCTTCACCTGGCAAATTATCTTCATTTAATTTATTACCTGAAAATTCAATTCCTAATGCTATACTTGTACCTTTTTCAATTACATCTATTTGTGAATTTTTATTCAGTGAAAATAAATTTGCATATGAAAGTTTAGTTTCGTCATCCTTTATATTTCTCATATGACCTGGTGCATATCTGAAAGACATTTTTGGAATTAGAAAATTAACCATACTGTTATCTTTAATTTTTTTACTTAGTGGAAGACTAGTATTGTAAGCCAATGCGCTTGATACTTCTGAATTAAAACCTTCAGTTTTATGGGTATCTGCATCAGCCTCATAATTAACAACTTTGAGCAATCCCTCGAATTCACTCTTAATTCCAACTATATTAGAGAGACTTCTTGATTTCCAATTAAAATCATTAACCCACATTTTAGTAGTTTGGTCTACCTCTACATTTTTTACATATGCACTGCTCAGGAGATTAATTAGACCAAGTTTATTGTCATTATAAATATTTCTTTCAAATAAAACACTAGGTAAAAAATATTCGTATCTAGATCTATCTGTTTTTTTTAAATCCTCATAAACACTTGCTGAAAGACCTAAATAATTTGTTTCATCTTGGAATTCAAAATTTACATTTGAATTTAAAATATTATTAGAGGAATCGACAAGTTCAGTATTTATATCGTGGACTTCTAAATAAGTTGGATTCGATACCTTTTGAATATTAATTTCAAAGTCACTAAAGTAATCATCTTTTGAAAAATCTGCACTGTACTTTGCAAAAAAATGTGACCTTGAACCAGGTAGTTTTATATTAGATGTTTGCTTGTAACCTTTAGTATAACTTGTATCTACTATTAAGTTAGATTTACTAAATGCTTGTCTATATTCATTAAATAAGATTAAATTTTCGTTTGCATAAAGTTTAGGAGATATCGTCATATCTTTATCTTTAGACATTGCCCAAAAATAAGGAACTGTAGAACCAAATCCTACCGTTGTGCTATCAGTAAATCTAGGAACTAAAAAACCCGATTGTCTTTTTACTGTTGGATCAGGGTGAAAAAACTTAGGAAAATAAAATACAGGAAAATCATATATTTTCATTACTGCATCTTCATAATAAATAGTTTTTTTTGCAGCATTATGCTCAATGGTTTTTGCTCTAATCGCCCATGGCGGACATTTATTATTCTCTCTAATTTTACAAGATGTAAAAACACCTTTTTCAAAGATTGTGTTATCTTTTGTTATCGAAGCACTATTAGCAAAAAATCTTGGATCATTTCTTTTATCCTCCTTAAATGTAATATGATTTAAATAAGATTTTATATCGCTTCCCACTATTTTATTTTTAGATTCATCAATATAGATTTCACTAAAAAGATATTTGTTTTCCCTATTATCTAAAACCTCAATATCTCCTTTTGAAAAAAACATTTTTTTTACAGTAAGATAATTAAACATATCAACAGTTATTTTGTTTTTGTTAGTATCTGTAATAATTGTATTATTTTGCGAATAAATTAATTTTTTATTATCGTCATAAAAAATATCTTCTCCGATAACCTCATATTTTTCAGATGTAATAATTTTAGTAGGACCAATAGTCTTTACAATGCCTTTACTTTTGTCATATTCGGCAGTTTCTGAAAATATTATATTTTTATTCTCATCATAAATTTCTACATCACCTTTTGCATAAACAATTTTACCATTTTTATCTAATTCAACTGTAGAAGCATTTATAAATAATTCATCAGCGTAACTAAACTGAAAATTTAGTGAAATTGATAATATAATAAAATATTTAATTAATTTATTTTTCATTTATTTGCATTACTCCTACACTACAAAACAAAGAAAGAATTATAATTGGTGACCATACTGAAAGTATTATTGGTATTTTTTCGGTTGTCCCCAAAGCTGTAGAAAAATTTTTAAAATAAAATATTATTACGCAAACTATTATAGATAAAAGAATATAATATGTATTTTGTTTTCTATCGTTGTTATTTAAGGTAAACATAGAAGCCAAGCACACCATCAAAACTAGAAAAAAAGGCAATGATAAATAAAAATGTTTTTTTTCAGTTAATAACATTGGGTTATAACCTTTGTTTGTAAGGCTTTCCATATTAGTGATTAGGTTAAAAAATGAAACAGTATCCAAATTTGAATAAATTGAATTTAGTTTTTCGTCGTTAAAAGTGGACTCAAATTTAAAAGTTAAAAATTCATCAATTTTGTCTTCTTTTTTAAAATCAATTTTTCTTCCGTTCTGTAAAATCCATGGATTTTCAGATATCTTCGCCTCTTTTGCATCTATTCTTGAGGATAAAACATAGCTTTCATCAAATTTATAAATTGAAACATTTATTAATTGGTCACCTTCAAGTCTCTCAGATTTAATTATATTTATATTATATCCATCTTTCTCTCTTATCCAAATTCCATTAGAATTGATTGACGCTAAATGAGATTTATCCAAGTCATATCTACCCTTGAAATCTTCATAGTATTTCACCGTTGCAGATGTAAGAGGGTTAAGAACAAATAAAATAACAATAGAAATAAATATTGAAGACAAAGAGAATAAAATTAAAAAGTTCAAGTTTGAGAAACCAAAAGTTTTTAGGGCAATTATATCTTTATTATCTTTAAGTTTTATGAACACTACCATTGAGGAAAGAAAAAGAATAAATGGAAGTAAGTTAATCAAAATACTTGGTATTACCATTAATGATAAACTTATTGGAATTAATATTCCAACATTATAATTTTTGAAAAAATTTATTTCCTCAAATAAATTCATAATTAAACCAAGACAACAAAAAATTAAAACTATATTAATAAATGTTTTTAAGAATTCTTTGATCAAATAAGTATTTATTATTGTGTTATTCATGATTATATTTTCAAATTCTCGTTGTAAAATTTCTTAAATAGTAAATAATAAAAAAAAGGAACACATATTAAAGGAAGCAAATAATAGAAGTATGAATAAAAATATGACTTACCAGAATATCTTACTAAAATTTCAGCAGTAATTAAAATTACAAAAGATAATCCAAAATAAAAATATTTATATATATTATTTCTTTTTTGATCTTTTCTTGAAATCAGTAAGAATGATAAAATTAGACTTATACAAGGTATGTATAATGGCATACCAAATCTTCTATTTAATTCTGCTAGTGTATCTATCTTTGAATCCGTTTGAGGGCAATTTAAAAGTTCAACATTTTTCTCCCCCAGAGTCATACAATCAATTAAAATTTTGGAAGATGTTTCCTGAATTTTAGGCATTATAATTGATTTAGTTTGCAAACCTTCTATTTGCATATTTGTTTTAATAAAATTTATAGAAACAATCTCGTTTTTTTTATTTTCCTTCTGAATTGTTCCGTTTCTTAACACTAAATAGTTTCCTTCTGATCCTTGTTCAATTTTACCTTCTTTTGCAAAAATTGTAACATTATTTGAACCTTTTGAATTTTCTAAACTTTTTAAGACATGTCCGTCATCCCTTATAAAAATATTTTTAAGAACTCCGTTTTGTTTTTTTTCTTCAACGTATATTGTTAATCCTTCAATTGTATCGTTAAACTGTTTGGATTTTACCATGGTAGAAACATAATCCAAATTTGAGGACTTAATCAAAGATCTTGAGTGATTTAAAAATTTTGGGTTTATTAATGAAGCAAATAAAAGCTGTAAAATTGTAATTATTATAGAAACTTTAAAAAAAAAGTTTACAACTTTCATCTTGTTTAATCCTGAAGTCCAAAGTATTAAAAACTCATTTTCACTCTCGAACTTAAGAATTGTTAAAAATAGAGCTATTAAAAATGAAAGAGGAATAAATTTTGTCAAAATTTTTGGAATATTTAAAAGTGAATAGTAAAGATATACAGAGACACCATGTCCATCTTCAACTATCAAATCTAAAAAGTTGACCGCTTGTACTGCCCAAACAATTATGGTAAAAGTAAACAATACTAAGAAAAAGTATCTACTTAGTTCAAAAAGAAAGTGTTTATAAATTTTATTACTCAACATTATTAATGTTTTTGTATATAATTAAAGCAAGTTTTGATAAATTTCAATCTTGAGTTGACCAAATGATAAATTTAACAAAAAAATTTGATGATAAAAGGGAAAAAATACATTTTTCTTTACTTATTTTGAGCTTTAATAAATTTTTTTAAAAAACTATGTCTATAAAATTAAATTATTCAAACAAACCAAGCACTCAAATTTCATCGAACCTGGTCTTATTTTGTGATGAAAAATATAGTGTTCAAGGCTTAAAAAAATATCTTTCTAATAATGAGTATTCTTACATATCTGATTTGCTAAAAACAAATGAACTAAAAAAGAATTTATTGGTTTTTGAAGTTAATTCAAAAAAAAAGATAGTATTGGTATCAATTAAAAAAAATTTGAAGACTTATGAAATAGAAAACTTAGGAGCAGAATTTTATAAGAAAATTAATCAAGGTAAGAATACCGAGTACTTTGTAATCTCTGACAGCGTAATAGGAAAAGAGAATAACTTTTTAGGATATTTTTTGCATGGTTTAAAATTAAAATCATATGAATTTAAAAAATATAAAACAAAAAAAGATAAAAGAGTAATTTCAATAAACGTTGTAGGTAATAAAAATAAACCTTCAAAGCAAAATCAATTAAAATTCGAAGCTATAGAAGAAGGAACTTTTTATGCAAGAGATTTGGTATCCGAACCTGGAAATATTTTGCATCCTGATGAATATGCAAAAAGATTAAGTCTTCTCAAAAAAGATGGATTGAAAGTAAACATATATGATGAAAAAAAATTAAAGAAACTTGGCATGCACGCTTTGCTTGGTGTTGGACAAGGAAGTGTAAGAGGATCATACCTTGTAACAATGGAATGGAATGGAGCAAATAATAATAGCAAACCATTAGCATTTGTTGGCAAGGGGGTTTGCTTTGATACAGGGGGATACTCATTAAAACCGGCAAAATTTATGGAGGATATGACATATGACATGGCAGGATCAGCTACAGTAGTTGGTTTAATGAAAAGCTTTGCATTACGAAAAGCGAAAATTAATGCTGTCGGTGTTGTGGGGCTTGTAGAAAATATGGTTAGTGGAAATGCTCAAAGACCCGGGGATATTGTAAAATCTTATAGCGGAAAAACTATAGAAATCTTAAACACAGATGCAGAAGGGCGATTAGTTTTAGCAGATGCATTAACATTTACTGAAAGAAAATTTAAACCGAAATTCATTGTTGATTTAGCTACCCTAACAGGAGCAATAATCGTTTGTCTAGGGTCAGAGTATGCAGGATTGTTTTCAAATGATGATAAATTATCTCGACAAATCTTTAATGCAGGTGAAAAGGTCGAGGAAAAAGTTTGGAGAATGCCACTTCATAAAAATTACGATAAACTTATGAATTCTAAAAATGCAGATGTTCAAAACATAAATTATGTTGGTGGAGCTGGATCTACAACAGCAGCCCAATTTTTGCAGAGATTTATTTTAAACAAGACTCCATGGGCTCACCTAGATATTGCTGGTATGGCTTTTTCTAAATACGGTGGCGCTTTAAACTCAGGTGGGGCTACAGGATTTGGAGTCAGGTTGCTTAATCAACTTGTTGAAGAAAATTATGAGTAGCATAGAACAAACTCTTTCAATTATAAAACCAGATGCTGTAGAAAGAAATTTATCTGATAAAATAAAAGAAAAGTTTTTAGCAAATAAGTTAATTATTAAAAATCAAAAAAAAATTCAAATTTCAAGGGAAGAAGCTGCTGAATTTTACAAAGTCCATCAAACAAAGCCTTTTTACGATAGATTGTGCAATTATTTATCTTCAGGACCTATTGTTGTAATGATTTTAGAAGGTGAAAATGCTATTTCGGTTAATAGAAAAATTATGGGGGCTACAGACCCACAAAAAGCAGACAAGGGGACCATAAGAAAGGAATTTGGAATTTCCATTGACAAAAATTCTGTACATGGGTCTGACTCTCAGGATAATGCGAAAAAAGAAATTGAATTTTTCTTCAACTAAGATTGTGTATTTTTCTTATTGCTTCAGAATAAGCTTTATGTTCTAAAACCTGAACACTATTTTTCAGCATTTTATTACTTAAATCTTTGTTAATAGGTATCCTTTTTTTTATGATAATTTTTCCATTATCTAGTTTTTCATCAACAAAATGAACTGTACAACCAGTAAATTTTTCCTTTGCTCTTAAAACTCTATTGAAAGTATCTAAACCTTTAAATTTAGGCAAAAGAGATGGATGAATATTTACAATTTTTCCCCTAAATTTTCTTACAAAGTCTTTAGATAATATTTTCATGAAACCAGCCAAACAAATAATTTGAATCTTTTTTAAACGAATAAATCTAAGCGCAAAATGTTCAAATTTGGTTTTATTTGTAATTGTTTGATATGGAATTGAAAATTTTTTTGCATAATGTATACCTTTAGCAGTTTTTTTATTAGATATTACAAGTTCAATATTAATTGGAAAATTGTAGTCTCTGGTACTTTTTATAATTGATCTTAAATTTGTTCCTGAACCTGATATAAAAATACAAGCTCTTTTTTTTACCATTTTAAATCGTTTATAAAATTAATTTTTTTTGAAGACTTGCTTATAAAACCAATTTGATATGGTTTAAATTCTTTGTTAAAAAATTTCTTTATTTTTTTTGCTTTTTTTTTATCAGTTATTATACAAAAACCTACACCACAATTAAAAGTTCTTAACATTTCATTATCACTTATATTTTTACTTTTAAGCCATTTAAAAATTTTTAAAACTCGAATTTTAGATAGATCTACATTTGCAGTAAAACCATTAGGTATTGATCTTGGTATATTCTCTGTAAGTCCACCGCCAGTAATATTTACTGAAGAATGTATTAAATCTTTTTTAACAAGTTTAAGAACTTCTTTAACATAAATTTTAGTAGGTATAAGCAATTCTTTTCGTAAAAAATTATTTAAGCTACCTTTTGTCAAAACTTTTCTTACAAGTGAAAAACCATTTGAATGTAAACCGCTCGAGGGGACAGCTAAGATTACATCATTATTTTTAACTTTATTTTTTATTAATAATTTTTTTTTTGAAACCACACCAACAGAAAATCCTGCTAAATCAAATTTATTATTTGAATAAGTTCCAGGCATTTCTGCAGTTTCTCCACCAACAAGAACACAATCTGATATCTTACAACCCCTCACTATACTTTTTATTATAGTTTTCATTTGATTTAGTTTTAATTTTCCTGTTGCTATATAGTCTAAAAAAAATAATGGTTTTGCGCCTTGAACAATTAAGTCGTTAACACACATTGCTACAAGATCAATTCCAATTGTATCAAATTTTTTAAATTTATTTGCGATTTCAATTTTAGTGCCTACACCGTCAGTACTACTGACTATTAAAGGGTCTTTTATTTTTTGAGAGTTTAAATCAAAAGTAGATGCAAAATTCCCAATGTTATTATTGTTTGTTTTTTTTTTGAAGGCTGTTTGAGTTATTCTTTTAATATATTTAGTTAATTTATCTGCAGTTTCAATATTTACGCCACTTTTTTTGTAACTATTTTTTGTTTTTTTCATGAATAAAATGTTAATTAAATACTTAATGAAAAAACTTGTTATTTTATTTTTAATAATATTATTTTTTAACAAAACTCAAAATGTTTTTGCATCATCCGGTGTATTTATTGTTGATAATATCGAGGTTGGTGGGTCAACCAAAACGACAAATAACAGAGAAAAATATTTAAATTTAGCTTTTAAAAAGGGTTTCAGTAAATTAATCACTGCGATTATTAAGAAAGAAGATCAAAAAGAACTACTGAGTCTTGAGCTTACAAATATTAAAAATTTTATTTCGAGCTATAAAATTGTAGAAGAAAAAAATTATAAAAATAATTACAACTTAAGGATAAACCTTTTTTTCAATAGAAGGCAAATAGAACAATTTTTAATTAATAAAAATATTTCATATTCTGATATGAAAAAGTTCGATATGCTTATTTATCCAATTTATATCGTAGGATCAGAGTTGCAAGTAATATCAAAAAATAAATTTTTTGAGGAATGGAATAGAACTACTGAATATGATAATGCAAATTTTATTCTTCCTCTTCAAAATCTTGATGATATTAACTTTATAAAAGAAAACATTTCAAAACTGGAGGAAACCGATCTATCTAGGCTTGTAAATAATTATGAAATTAAAAATAGCACTATTATAATTTTAAGATATAACAAAAAAAAATTAGATGTTTTCTTAAAATCTAATCTATCGGGTGTCGAAAAGTTTAAAAAAATAGATTTTGAAGTTGATAATCTTGAAAATGAGGATGTAAGAAATGATATTATATCAAACTTAAAATCTTATACAATTGAGTTATGGAAAGAAGAGAATTTAATTGATATTTCAACTCCATCTTTTATTACAGTAAGTGTAAGCTCAAAGAATCCTGAGTCTTTTAAAAAAATTCTTGATAATATTAATAAAATTAATTCAGTTGATTCTTTCTCAATTGAAAATTTTGATAATAAATTAATTAAAATTAAAATTAAGTTTTTTGGAAAAATAAAAAATTTACAAAATAGTCTTATAGAAAATGGTTTTGAGGTTCAGTTTATAGATGGCCAATGGAATTTAAAAATAATCAGTTAAATGTCACAACAACTAATATTTAATTTTCCTTTTAAAAAAACTTATTTAAGTCAGGATTTTTATGTATCAAAAAATAATTTTAATGCATTCAAGCTTATTGAAAGTTGGCCTCAGTGGCCAAGCAGATTTATTAATATTTTTGGACCAAAAGGTTGTGGAAAAACTCATTTAGCAAATATTTTATCTAGCAAGATTGGAAGCTTAATAATTTCTGGAAAAAAAATTAATAATGATATTATTGTCAAATACAAAACTAAAGAATGTTTGATAATTGATGATTTTAACAACGATATTGAAGAAAATTTACTTTACTCAATAATAAACTTAGCTTTGCAAGATAACAAATATTTAATTATAAGTTCGCCTATTTCACTAAAAAAGTTTAAAATAAAATTAAAAGATTTAAATTCAAGATTTACAAGCTTTATCGAAGTTGGTATTGATTTACCAACTGATGATTTAATAAAGGTGATATTGACAAAAAACTTTTCAGATAAACAAATTTCAATAAATAAGAAAAATATTGATTACATTCTTAACAATATTGATAGATCCTTTGAAAAAATAAATCTATTTTCAAATTTAATTGATAATTTATCTCTAGAAAAAGCAAAACCAATAAATTTACAATTAATAAAAGATGTTTTAAAAAAAATAAAATAGTATTTTTATGAATAAATTTCGAACTCATAATTGTTCAGAGCTAAATGAAAAAAATGTAGGTCTGAAAGTTAAATTATCAGGATGGATACATAGAAAAAGGGATCACGGTAATTTACTCTTTCTTGATCTAAGAGATCATTTTGGAATTACTCAATGTGTTATAGAAAACCATGATAAAAACTTTAAAACCTTAGAGAAGCTAAGACCAGAGTCTGTAATTTTAGTTAATGGTTTAGTTGTCAAAAGATCAAAGGAAACCCAAAATACAGAGTTACAAACAGGCTTGATTGAAGTTAAGATTTTGAATATTCAAATTTTATCCGAAGCAAAAGAGCTTCCTCTCCCAGTATTTGGCGAACAAGATTACCCAGAGGAAATAAGATTAAAATATAGATTTATCGATCTTAGAAGAAAAGAAATGCATGATAATATTAAACTAAGATCTGACGTAATTTCTTTTATAAGATCTAAAATGATTGAAAATAAATTTTTAGAATTTCAGACACCAATACTCACCGCTTCTAGTCCAGAAGGAGCTAGAGATTTTTTAGTTCCTAGCAGACTTCATCCTGGTAAGTTTTATGCTTTACCACAGGCACCACAACAATTTAAGCAAATGGTTATGATCTCAGGTTTTGATAAGTATTTTCAGATAGCTCCATGTTTTAGAGATGAGGACGGAAGAGCCGACAGAAGTCCTGGAGAACACTATCAATTAGATATGGAGATGTCTTTTGTTGAGCAAGAAGATGTTTTTAAGGTTGTTGAACCAATATTTTATGACCTCTTTTTAAAATTTGGAAAGGGAAAAAAAATAAACAAATTTCCTTTTCCAAGAATTTCATACAAAACATCAATAGATAAATACGGCACTGATAAGCCGGATTTAAGAAATCCAATTGAACTTTTGAATGTTACAAATATTTTTAATTCAGATGAAGTTAAGTTAAAAATCTTCAAAGAAATAATCAAAAAAGGGGGAATCGTAAAAGCCATTCCTGTAAAAAATACACAATCAAAACCTAGAAGTTTCTTCGACAATTTAAATAATTGGGCCATTTCTGAGGGAGCAAGCGGTTTAGCTTATATAACATTTGAAAAAAATAATGAAAAAGTAATTGGAAAGGGGCCTATATCTAAGTTTTTTTCCGACAAAAGTATTTCAAAGCTTTTAAAGATTTGTGAAATTAATGAAAAAGACTCTGTTTTTTTTGTTTGCAATAAAGAGCATGAGGCAAATAAATTCGCTGGAATAGCTCGGCAGAAAATTGCTGAAGAATTAAATCTCATTGATAATTCTTCCTTTAACTTTTGTTGGATAATTGATTTTCCAATGTTTCATTATGATGAAAAAGAAAAAAAAATTGATTTTAGTCATAATCCTTTTTCAATGCCACAAACTGAAATTGGAGATTTTGACAAAACAGATCCATTAAAAATTTTAGCTTATCAATATGATTTAGTTTGTAACGGTTATGAATTATCATCGGGAGCAATCAGAAATCATATAACTGAATATTTGTTTAAAGTTTTTAATAAAGTCGGATATTCAAAAGATATGGTTGAAAAAAATTTTTCTGGTATGATAAAAGCTCTTTCTTACGGTGCACCTCCGCATGGCGGTATGGCCCCAGGAATAGATAGAATAGTAATGTTACTAGCAAACCAAAAAAATATTAGAGAAGTTACTTTATTTCCTCTAAATCAAAATGCGCAAGATCTTTTAATGGATGCACCATCAGATATTTCCGATAAACAATTAAAAGAATTAAGTATTAAAAATATAAAAAAATAATTAACTTTTACTTTTAAGATTTATTCTAACGTCACTAAGATCAACTAATTTATCCTCGTAGTTACTTCTTATAAATCCTTTACTAGTAATATTCTTAACTACTTTAAGAATCTGATCATTCCCATTAAATTCTTTTTCTGTTGAATTGTTTCTTATACTTGGAGTGTGTGCTAGTTCCTCTTTTCCTAAATAAGAAATAGCAAGCTCTCTAAAAATATAATCTAGAATTGATGTAGCGCTCAATATCCTATCATTTCCATGAACATTTCCAGAGGGTTCAAATTTTGTATCTAAAAATGCGTCAACGTATTCTTCTAACGGGACTCCATATTGTAAACCCAAAGAAATAGCTATAGCAAAATTATTCATTAATGCTTTAACTAATTCCCCCTCTTTGTTGGTATCTATAAAAATCTCTCCAATCTTTCCATCGTCATATTCTCCAGTGTGTAAATAAACTTTATGATCACCGACAGTAGCTTTTTGAATATAACCTTTTCGTCTATCGGGCATTTGGAATCTTTTTCCAGAATTTTTTATTCCAACAGCCGTTTTTACTTTTAAGGTCTCATTAATTACTGCAGTCTTAACTGCGTCATTATTCTTATCTTTAGATTTATGATTAATGTTTAAATTATTTTTGACTTCATACTTTTCTAATTTTTTAGCAGTTCCTGCTTTTTTTGTTTTTCTATTGTTAACTGTAACATCTATAACCTCAACTTTTCCATCTTTACGGTTATCAATGTTTGACAGCTCTTTCTCGTTAAGTTCATTTAACTCATGAATGATTTTAAATGTGCATGTATAGTGGGTTTCTACTAAAAATTTTGACATAATTTTTCCTCAATGTTTGTTGAAAGTAATTGTTTTTAAGATATATACGATATTTAAATTGTGTCTATGTTATTGTTATACAATTTAAAATTGTGTGGATTTAATAATTTATAGAAAAATGATAAAGCAAATTTTTACTTGGTGGAACTCTCAAACTTTTGGAACTTTTCTGTATACCATTTTTTTTGGCAAGTTTGTTGGCAAAGATGAATTTGGAAACAAATATTATCAAAACAAAAAAAATAAAAGATGGGTTATTTATAAAGATGAAATAAATGCATCAAAAATCACATCTGATTGGTTTTCCTGGATCCATCACACAACAGATAGGACTCCATTTAATAAAATTGAAAAAAAATATTCATGGCAAAAACCACACCAAGATAATCAAACTGGCACTAAAAAAGCTTACAAACCAAATAAAATTGTAAAGAAGACTAAGGAATTTCAAAAATATGAGACATGGAAACCTAAGTAGCAAAGTATTTTTAATTTTGACTTTTTTTTATTTTTCAGCGCTTTTTGCAGAAGAGAGGGTAAACCTAGAAGATATTCGACCTACATTTGAAGAAGAGCAAGAAAATTTGGGCGATACTGAAACTGAAGACACAAACTATATTAGATTAAAAAAGAAAACAAAAAATCAGACAACACAAAAAATTGTTAACCTAAGGGCGTTAGATAAAATTACAGCAAAAACATTAGATATCGACATTATTCTAGGCGAAAAAAAAAGATTTGGATATTTAGAAATATTACCAAAAAATTGTAAACGATCTGTGGATACAAGTGACCCCGGGGTAGTTGCATACTTACAAGTAAAAGATTTATCCGACAAAAGAGATGAAAAAATATTTGTTTTTAATGGATGGACTTTCTCTTCTAGCCCAACTCTAAGACCATTTGATCATCCAGTTTATGATTTATGGCTAATAGGATGTGAAAATATTTAAATGAAATACTCCGACATAACAAAACTAAAATTTTTAGCTCAAGATAAAAATTCAAGATCAGCTAATCCAGCCGTAGTTAGAAACTCAACAGTTTTCTTTAAAAGTATGCAGGAATTAATAAATCATGAAAATTTGGTTAAGAAAGGAACCGAAGTCAATTTCTATGAATACGGAAGGGCAGGGAGCCAAACCACAATTGCATTACAAAATTTTATTACTGAACTAGAATCAGGTTATAGAACCTTTTTAACCCCCACAGGTTTTGGATCGGTTTCATTAGCTATAATGAGTATTTGTAGACCAGGTGACGAAATAATAGTAACAGATGCTGTATACTCACCAACTAGAATTATTACCTCAAAATTACTAAAAGATTTTAATGTAAAAACTCATTTTTATAATCCAGAAGATTTAACAACTCTTGAAAAAAGAATAAATAAAAAAACAAAAATGATATTTGTAGAAAATCCAGGAAGTAATACTTTTGAATTTCAAGACATTGGTAAAATTATAAAATTAGCAAAAAAAAGGAAAATTATTACAGCCATTGATAACACTTGGGGAACTCCTTTATTTTTAAAACCATTGAAATTAGGTTTTGATATGTCAATTTCTTCAGGAACCAAATACCTTTCTGGCCATTCAGATGTTATGCTTGGTACTTTATGTGTAAATAAAAAAGTTTATGAAAAAGTAAAATTTTGTAATAAGCTTTTAGGTTATAGAGCATCCCCAGATGATGCCTACTTAGTTTTAAGAGGGTTAAGAACTTTAGACGTGAGGCTTAAAAAACATGAAGAAAATACCAAAAAAGTAATAAGTTTTTTAAGTAAACAGAAAAAGATTAAAGAAATTCTTTATCCCTTTAAAAGGGGTTCTTCTAATTATGAAAATTGGAAAAAATACTATTCTGGTTCCACAGGGTTATTTTCTGTTATAATTGAAAGTAAGAAAAAAAATTCAATTTATAATTTTATCAATTCATTGAAATTATTTGGAATAGGTCAAAGCTGGGGTGGTTTTGAGAGTTTAGCCTTATATCAAAGTCATGTAATTCAAAGAGTTTACAGGAAATACTTAAAGGCCAATCATCACATTGTGAGATTCCATGTTGGATTAGAAGATCCGAAAGATTTGATTGAAGATTTAGCAAAAGCTATTAAAAAGATTAAATGACATCAAAATTTTTTCCTAATAAGACAGCGTTCATAACTTTAATTGCAGCTTGTTTGGTGGTTAATGTCACAATGGGTGTTAGACAAACCTTTGGGTTATTTTCTAGCGACTTTGAGATTGATTGTGGAATTTCTAACACAGAGTTTGGTCTTGCTATAGCCTTGCATGCTTTGATATGGGGAATTGTTACACCTATTTTTGGAAGATTTGCTGATAAGCATGGCGGAAGTAAAATGGTAATATTTACTCTAATTGTTTACGGCGTTGGTGTTTTGGCATTAGGAAATAATTTTAACACTGGAACATGGTTTCAAATAAATCTAGGTCTCTTAGTTGGTATCGGTTTAGGGGGAGCTGCAGGAACAATTTTAGCTCCAGTAGTAACAAAACATTTTCCAAATCAAAATAGAGGTAAAGCAGCTGGATATGTAACTGCTTTTGGTGGACTAGGAATGTTTATTTTTCCTGTCCTTACAAAATATTTAATGGTTGAAGTAGGTTGGCAGAGCACTTTTACAGTATTTGCAATAATTTTATTTGTAATGTGTATTCCGGGCTTTTTCTTAAAAAAACCCGAAAGTCAAAAGGAAGAATATAGTTTAAATAAAGAGACTGAAAAAAGTGAAAGCGTTGTAAAAGTTCTCAAAGATTCTTTTGCACACAAAGGTTTTAGATTATTAGTTTTAGGTTTTTTTGTTTGTGGATTTCAAATCACTTTGGTCGCAACTCACGTTCCAAGATATGTTCAAGATAAAGGACTCGATGATTGGACAGGTTTTGCAATCTTATCATTAATAGGATTATTTAACATAATAGGTGTTTTGATAATGGGTTATTTAAGCGATAAGTACAGTAAAAAAATGTTATTGGCTGGACTATATTTTTTTAGGGCAATTTCTATAATGCTATTCATATTTTTACCTCCATCAAATATTTCAGCTATAGCTTTCGGAATTACTTTTGGACTGTTATGGTTAGCAACAGTGCCAGCAACAAACGGTATTGTTGCTCAAGTTTTTGGCGCCAAAAATCTTTCAATGCTTTTTGGTATAGTTTTTTTAAATCACCAAATAGGATCTTTTTTAGGAGCATATTTAGGAGGAGTTTTTTATGATATCTTCGGCAATTATGACTATGCATGGTATTTAGCTATAATTTTATCGTTTGTTGCAACACTGCTTCACCTTCCAATTGACGAAAAACCACTAAGAAAAGAAGTAACAATCTAAAGTTGTGGATTATTTTTTTAATTGTTAATTTTTTAAATTAAATTAAAGTGGTGACTTAGGAGGAACAATATGTTTTCAAAACAATTAAATAAAAAATTAGACAAGTATCACTTACTAAATCATCCTTTTTATAAATCATGGAATGATGGAAAGCTAACGAGAGAAATTATTAAGGATTATGCCGAACAGTATTATCAACACGTTAAAGCTTTCCCAAGATATATCTCCGCTACACATTCTATTTGTGAAGATATTGAAAAAAGGAAAATTTTATTAGAAAATTTGCAAGACGAAGAAAACCCAAATGGAGATCATCCAAAGTTATGGAAAAATTTTGCATTAAGCGTTGGTGCAGATAAAAATAAAATTGAGAAGGCTAAACAGGAGTCTTTTACAAAAAGAATGATAGATAATTTTTTTAAACAAGGTAGAAAATCATATGCCGAAGGTCTCGCCTCTTTGTATACGTACGAAAGACAAATACCAGAAATTGCTGACACAAAAATCAAAGGGCTCAAAAAACATTACGGCGTAAGTTCAAAAAAAGGTCTTGAGTTCTTTGAAGCTCACAAAGCTGCAGATGTTCTTCATAGAAAAGCATGCGAAAAGTTATTAGACGGTCTTTCTAAGAAAGAACAAAAGAAAGCCGAAAAAGCTGCTTTGTCTACAGCTAAGTTCTTATGGAATTTTTTAAGTGGTATGGTTGAGAAGCATAGCTTAAAAGCAGCTGCTTAAAAAAACTCGCAAAGGCACAAATAAGATATAAACTAATTATTGGAAAAGATTAGTTTAAATCTAAGACAGTTGCTGGGTCCAATCTAGTTCCAAACCAATTAAGTCTAATATCTAGATGAGGACCAGTTGATCTACCAGTAGAACCAACAGTTCCAATTATTTCACCTTGCTTAACTTCTTGGCCTTTTTTGACGTATATATCTTTCATGTGCATATACAATGTTGAAATACCATGACCGTGGTCAAAAATTAAAGTTCCGCCTGTATAAAACAAATCAGATTGAACCATAGTTGCTTTACCATCTAACATCGCTTTAATTTTTGTTCCCTCTTTAGCCGCGAAATCTATTCCATAATGTGGCCATTTAGGTTTACCATTTAATATTCTTTGACTTCCATAAACACCCGTTACTATTGCATCATCTAATGGGCTAATAAATTTTTTTTTAAAAAATGTTAAATTACTATCAATGGCTCTAGCTTCACCAATAATTTTATTTTCTCTTTTTATTCTCTCGTATACCTCTTTTGGTGGGGTAACTTTTTTTTCAGATAAACCATCAATCCTTTGTATCTTATACTCTCTTTTGAAAACTTTTTTGACTATTCTTTCTTTATTACCATCTAACTCTTTTGTGATAGAAATATCATACTTTCTATCTCTACCTATGCCAAATGCAAAGTACCCGTCATCACTTACTTTTACTTTTTTTTCATCAACCCAAATTTTCGACTGAGGGTCTGTTTTTCCTAAGATAAAATGACCCTGAATAAATTTACCCTGAAATTCTAATGCTAAAACATTGGAAGATACAAGTAGAGTTGTTAAAAAAACAATATTTTTAAGGTTCATTTTAAACATTTAATTTGAATAGTATAAACTTCGTACTATAGTCCAGAATAATAAAAAACAAAAAAATTCAATGAGGAAAGTTGCATTAATCACTGGAATAACTGGACAAGACGGTTCATATCTTGCTGAATATCTTATTAATAAAAAATATAAAGTACATGGGATAGTCAGAAGAGTTGCATTAGAGGACAGGAGTCACAGGTTGTGGAGGATTAAACACATTCTTAAAAAAATTCATATTCATGCTGCTTCTCTTGAAAGTTACGCGAGTATTGTCAAAATAATTCAAAAAATAAAACCTACTGAGATATATCATTTAGCAGCCCAGAGTTATGTTGATTATTCATTTAGAGATGAATTTTCTACCCTAAATATAAATATAAATGGAACGCATTATTTATTATCTGCAGTAAAAGATTTTTCACCTAAAACAAAATTATACTTTGCTGGATCATCAGAAATGTTTGGTAAAGTTCAGGAGATACCTCAAAATGAAAAAACCCCATTCTATCCTAGATCCGCATATGGAATATCAAAAGTAACAGGCCATGATTTGACTAGAAATTATAGAGAGGCATATAACCTTTTTTGTTGCACAGGAATATTATTTAATCATGAGTCGCCAAGAAGAGGCTTTGAATTTGTTACAAGAAAAATTTCACATGGAGTAGCAAAAATAAAACTTGGAATGGAAAAAAAATTAATGTTAGGAAATTTAGATGCAAAAAGAGACTGGGGACACGCAAAGGATTATGTTGAGGCAATGTGGATGATGTTACAAAAAAAAAGACCAGATGACTTTGTGGTTGCTACCGGTAAACAGCACTCTGTAAGAGAATTTGCAAAACAAGCTTTTGCGGTTGCGGGATTAGATTATAAAAAACATGTAATAATAGATAAAAATCTCTTTAGGCCAGCAGAAGTAAATACACTTTTAGGAAATTATTCTAAAGCAAGAAGAATTTTAAAATGGAAACCTAAAATTTCATTTAAAAATCTTGTTAAAGATATGGTTGAAACCGATATCCAATCAATAATTAAGTCTGGTTATTAGAAAAAAAATTTGTAATAATAAAAAATATGAAAAGTGAAAACACAGTAGGTATGCCAAATTCATTACAAGAACATTGGATGCCTTTCACTTCAAATAAAGATTTTAAAAAAGATCCAAGATTAATAACAGAAGCTAAAGGTGTTTACTTAAAAGACCACAAAGGTAGAACCCTAATCGATGCCAGTTCAGGACTATTTTGTAATCCACTGGGACATGGAAGAAAAGAAATTATAGAAGCTATTACAAAACAACTTGAGACTCTCGATTATGTTCAACCATTTCAACAAGGTTTTGGAGGTTCATTTGAATTAGCTACAAAAATTGCAAAACACACACCTGGTAACTTAAATCAAATATTCTATACCATTTGCGGATCAACCGCAGTTGAAACTGCACTTAAGATTTGTATCGCATACCATAAAGCAAGAGGACATGGACAAAGATTTAGATTTGTTGGAAGAGAAAGAGCTTATCACGGAATGAATATTGGAGCTACTTCTGTAGGTGGAATGATTAATAACGTTAAAACATTTGCAAGTATTTTAATGCCTGGTGTAGTTCATATGAGACATACTCACCTCCCAGACCACAAATTCATAAAAGGCCAACCAGAAACAGGAAAAGATCTAGCAGATGATTTAGAAAGAATTGCATTAAATTTTGGTTCTGAAAATATAGCTGCATGCATCGTTGAGCCAATTTCTGGCTCTACAGGTACGCTGGTACCTCCAAAAGGTTATTTAAATAGACTCAGAGAAATTTGTGATAAACATGACATACTTTTAATTTTTGATGAAGTAATAACTGGCTGGGGAAGAACAGGTTCATCATTTGCCTCAAAAGAATACGGTGTGACACCTGACTTAATGACTATGGCAAAAGCTACTACAAATGGAATAGTTCCAATGGGTGTTGTTGCAGTCAAAGAAGAAATTTATGATACAATAATTAATGCATCCCCTGATGGAGTGATAGAACTTTTTCATGGATATACATATTCTGGAATTCCTGTTGCAGTTGCAGCTGCACTGGCAGTCCAAGATATTTTTGAAAAAGAAGATATTTTTAATAGAGCAAAAAACCTTTCTTCATATTTTTTAGACGGATTGTTTTCTTTAAAAGATATTGAGCATATTGAAAATATAAGAGGATACGGACTAATGGGCGGTATTGATATCAAAAAATCTGACAGACCAGGAAAGGCAGGTTTCTTAACATACAAAAAATGTTATGAGGCTGGCGTAAATTTTAAAGCAACTGGAGATTGTCTAATTATAGCTCCACCATTTATCTCAGAAAAAAAACATATTGATGAAATGGTTGAAAAATTAAGAAAAGGAATTGTAGCTTACTCAAAATCAATATAATTCGATTAAATTTAAAAGAGTTTTTAGAGCCCAAATTGAACATAATCTAATGGTCTAATTATTAGTTTAACTTTATTTTTTATCTTTTAAGTGATGTAATTGGTTTATGAGATACGGAAGAGAAGAACAGTTAAATGAGGAAGCTGTACACTCAAATAACAAAGTCGACCTTAATGATTTAATGAAAAGAGTCAGGGATCAAGAAAAAAAATCTAAAAGAACAAGTGTTTATTTGTCAGCAGCAGCTATTTCTGCATTTGCAGTTTTTGGGATAATTCTTACATTATAAAACTTTTTTAACTAAACCTTTGATTACAATGAAAGAAAAATCACTTAATATTGAAATTTTATGTTTCATCCATTCTGGTTGTAACATTGGGTTGAAAGTTGTTTGATCAAGAATCAATGAATATCTTTTTGTTTTACTATTTTTTTGCAAAACTTTCATCCTAACAAATTTATCTAATTTTCGGATACAAGTAGCTCGAGGTATTCCCGTGATATCTGATATTGATGTAGCACTGATATCTGGATTCGTTTGAGATAAGTTTTTTATATTTTTTTGATTATTAAAAAATTGAGTCAAATCACTATAATTTCTTCTCAAAGAATTCAAAGTTAAAATTAAAACTTGTACTCCAATTAAAAGCATTTCAAGGTCTTTAAGTTTATCTTGCCAAAATTTAATATATTCAAGTTGAACATTTAAAAAATGATACCAATAAAATGAGTAGTTATTTTTTATTTCTCTTTCAATTTTTGAGATTGACAAACCTAAAGAAAGTAATCTTGTTTGTTCAAAGATAAATTTTGACAAAGATGATATTTCTTCGTCTATAATTTTTACGTAACTTTCTTTTAAATCAGTATCCGGTTCCCAAAAAAGTTTATTTTTTTCACCTTTTTTTAGATGTTTTTTCTTAATGAGAGATATAATTTTTCTTCTAGTTGTTTCTTTTGGTAAACCTGTTTGTTGCGATACTAAAATTATTTTCTTCTTAGATTGAAAAATATTTCTATGATTTTCCCAAAAGTTATCTAGTGAAAGATCAAAACTTAGATCTTTCTCTCTTTTTCTCATTATCTCAAGATGGCAATCTCTTGCAAAAAAAATTACAATATTACCTCCCTCAAGATCTCCATAGCGTTTATAGACTCCAGAAAGAAATGAACTTTCCATTTCATAAAAAGTTGGCATAAGACTAAGAAAATTTTCAGTAAAATTTTTTTGAATTATTTTATTTTCAAGGTCTTTAGTTCGATCCATATTGTTAAAAAATATAAATATTGTTCATTTTGGGTTGATAAAAACAATTTTGTATTTTAAAGTCAACTGATAAAATAAATATTTTATAAATAAATATCTCAAATCTTTTGATGTCTAATGTAAAATTAGATTTATTCGTGCTATAAGATATAAAATATTATTAGGCGGGGTAGCTCAGTTGGTTAGAGCACAGGACTCATAAGCCTGGGGTCGGTGGTTCGAATCCACTCCCCGCTACCATAAAATGCAAATAAATAAAAAAATTTTTCAAAATATATTTAAAATTATTTCATATAGTCTATTTAGAATTATTTATAAAAAAATTGAAAAAATAGCTAGCCAAAAAAATAATAATGAAATTCAAATAAGCAATATTAAAAAAAATGGAAATTTTGAATATCAAATCTACACCATAAATAAGGGCAGACTTTATACTGATAGGGTAAATGATACTGCAGTAATTACCAAAAATGAAATAGTAGAAAAAGCCTCTTTTCAGTTTAGAGTTGAAAACTCAAAAGTATATAATGCAGATATAAAAAAAAATATTGTGTTTTCTAAAGGCACACCGCGTCTTAAAAAGAAAATTAATGGTAATGTTTTATCACTTCTTACAGGAGGTGGGGGCAATGATAATTATTGGCATTGGTTATTTGATGTACTTCCGAGATTAGCTTTATGCCAAGAAATAATTAATTTAGAAAAAATAAATTATTTTTTGTTACCTAATAATAAGAAAAAATTTCAAAAAGAAACTTTGGAAATATTGAAAATTAGTGAAAACAAACAAATATCTAGCGAAAATTACAGACATATTTTATGTGACAAACTTTTTGTAACTTCACATCCCGTTGCAAAGTCGAATGATATAACCAAAGACGTGCAAAATATACCTTTGTGGATATCTCAATGGTTAAGAAGTACCTTTATGAAGGGGAATAGTAAAAAATTTGCAAAGAAAATTTATATTGATAGATCAGACTCAACCTCAAACGTAAAACATTTAAGAACAATTAAAAATGAAGATGAAGTAAAAAATTATTTGTCAGGAATTGGCTTTGAGAATGTGAGGTTAGGTGAGTATAGTTTTAAGGACCAAATATCTATTTTTGAGAATGCAGAGGTAATTGTTGGTTTGCATGGGGCAGGATTTGCCAATATAGTTTTTTCTAAACCAAATGTTAAGATAATAGAACTAAAGAAAAGATCTCACCAAGGTAAAGAAATTGAAAACTTAGCAAAATCAAACAACCTTTCATATAAATATCTAAAATTTGACTCATCAGATACACATGAAAATCAATTTGGACATATAAATGTTTCTATTAAGGAGTTAAAAAAGACTATAAATTAACATAATGAAAAACCTTGAAATGTTTTGTACATCTATGGAGCCAAATCATTATGAATTTATTAAAGAAGCAGGATATATACCATCTGCTTTGGGAGAAAAGGATTTTCAAGACGGTTGGCTAAGAGATAATACCAATATAAATATTTCTAAAAAAAATAAAAACTACGCAGAACTTACGTTTCATTATTGGTTTTGGAAAAATTATTTGAAAAATTGTGAAAGTAAATGGGTTGGTTTTTGCCACTACAGAAAATTCTGGACAAAAGGAGTTCATAAAAATTCAGAAATTAATATAGATAATCTACCGTCTATTTTATTAAAAGAAATCCCAGAAGAATTTGAAAAGTATGATGTAATTTTAGGAGAACCGTTTTATGTAAATCAAAGAAAAATAATGAAGTTTTTAAAAAAAGGATTAAGAACAATTTTAGAAAAACCTAGTAGATTGCTTAATTCTGATGAGAGAACTATTAAATTTCATTTCGATATAATGCATGGAAAAAATAATTTAGAAAAAGCTATTGAATTTTTGGATAAAGAGAACAGAAAAGATTTTTATGATTATGTAAATAGAAAAGTATATTTTCATCCATTCAATATGTATATATGCAAATCCAAAAAAATGCTTAATGAATATTACCAAACACTTTTTACTTGGTTAGAGAATTGTGAGTTTTTTTTTTCAAATAAAGATTTAAAAGGATATGATTTAGAAAGGATTTATGCTTTTTTAGCTGAACGTTTTACATCTTACTGGTTTACAAAAAATGCCAAATACAAAACAATGAATATTTCCTTTTATGATATAAGAAATGATATTTCTTAAAGATATTTAAATCTTTTTAAAAAATTTTTAAAAGAAGGCAAATTTTTATCTTTATTTGAAATTGATGGGTTTTTGACTGGTAACTTGATATTTAAATCTTTGTCATTCCAAAATATGCCACTTTCAAATTTTGGTGCATAATAATTTGATAGTTTGTAATAAACAATATTTTCTTTATCAAGTGTTAAATAGGAGTGTGCGAAACCATTTGGAACATACAGTGACAAACTATTTTTTTCAGACAAAATTATTTTGTATGTCTTTCCAAATGTTTTAGAATTCTTTCTAAGATCAATTACACAATCAAGTATTTTACCTTTAAGAACACTGATGAGTTTTACCTGTTGAAATTTATATTGGAAATGAAATCCTCTAAAAATATTTTTTTTGGAGATGACTTTATAATCAAAAACTAATTCTTTTCCTCCTATCAATTTTTTATTATAAGTTTCAGCCAAATACCCCCTAGAGTCTTTATTTTTTTTTAACTTAATAATTTTCAAATCTTTAAATTTGGTTTTAAGTAATTTCATATTTTTTTAATTTTATAAAGTTTTGACAAATTCATATACGGTTTTGGCGGAAATTCCTTTTTTGACTTAACTTTAATAACATCAGGATTATATTTTTTTGCAAATTCGTAAACAGTTCTTGTTTTACCTCCAATATTTAAAATTCCTTTTTTGTTAATAATCTTAAACAATATTTTTGCTATATCTTCGTGGTAAATGAAATTTAATTTAATATTATTGAAAGCTTTTTTATGAACGAAAGGTTTTTCAGTCATGCACGCTCTCAAAATTAATGAATTTTTATACATTTGCACAGCACATTCCCCACCCAATTTAGACCATGCGTAATTATTCCAAGGTAAAACTGGATCTGTTTCTTTATAATTACCTTTTTTTCCAGGATAAACATAACTTGTGGAAAAATAAATAATTTTAATATTTAAGTCTGAACATGCTCTTACCAAATTAGAAGTTCCGATTATATTTAAGTTTATACTTTGAGCCAAATTCTTTTCGTGAGATTTCATTGGTCTAGACATACCAGCTAAGTGAATAACATAATCAGCTTTAATTTTTTTTAAGTAATTTTTAATCTTTTCAAAATTGGTGATATCTAAAAATTTTTTTGAGGGGTAAATGACATTATATTTTGTTTTAATTTTTTTTAATTCGTTTGCAAATCTTCCTGATCCTCCTGTGACAACTATTTTTTTCATAGTTTCAAACCTAATCTTTTAGTTATATTTTTTTTTGAAATCTGCTTGAAATAATTGTAATTTTTTGAGTACCATGCCAATGTTTTTAGTAAACCATTTGATATAGATATTTTGTGTTTCCACTTAATCTCTTTTTTAATAAGTTTAGAATTTAACGCATACCTTTCATCATGGCCGGGTCTATCTTTTACAAATATTATTTTAGTTTTACTAGATTTGCCAGTTACTCTATTTTTTGCGATATCTAAAAGTTTTTTTGCTATATCTGTATTTTTTAATCTTATTCCTGAACCTATATTGTAATTTTGATTATTTTTTCCCTTTAAAAAAATTTTTAAAAGTGCCTCACAATTGTCTTTAACGTAAATCCACTCTCTAACATTTTTACCGTCACCATAAATTGGCAAAGGTTTATTATTGAGGATATTAAATATCATTTTTGGTATAAATTTTTCTGGATGCTGATTTGGTCCATAATTGTTACAAGGATGAGCAATCATTATTTTTATTCCATAAGTTCTACTATAGGATTTTATGAATTGATCTGCTGCAGCTTTCGAGGCTGAGTATGGAGAACTGGGATTATAATTATGATTTTCATCTGCTTTTTTATTATTTGGTATATCACCATAAACTTCATCAGTAGAAATCTGTAAAAGTTTAATTTTTTTTACTTTTTTATTTTCAAACTTCCTTATTGCTTCTAATAAACTGTAAACACCTACAATATTTGATCTGATAAAATGATGTGCTTTATCTATAGATCTATCCACATGTGTCTCCGCTGCTAAATTAAAAATTCCAATTGGTTTATGTTTTTTTAAAATCTGAAGGATTTTAGATGTTTTATTAATATCGGTTTTGTAAAATAAATAATTTTTACTTCTTTTAAAATATTTTACATTGTATGAATTCGCAGAATAACTTAACTTATCAACATTAATCACGAAGTATTTTTTTTTTAATAATAGTCTTATTAAATTACTTCCTATAAAACCAGAACCTCCAGTTACAATAATTTTTTTCATATTAATTTTACAAATAAGACATGATCAATTAAGTTAAAGTATTAAAATAATTAGAGTATAAAATCAATTATGTTTAAATAATGTCAATTAAAGATATAACTATAGTAATAACATCCTTTAAAAGTGAAAACAAAATCAGAAATTGCTTAAATTCTATTGATAAGCGATACAATGTAATTAACGTAGAAAATTCAAACGATCAAGATTATAAAACAAAAATAGAAAGAGAATTTGAAAATGTTAAATGTATTCTTTCTGGGGAGAACATCGGTTATGGAAAGGGAAACAATATAGGATTAAAAGAAGTTAAAACTAAATATGCTTTAATACTTAATCCTGATGCAGAACTTTTTCCTGACTCAATAACTAATTTTTTAAAATTGGCTGAAGAAAATTCTGACTTTGCAATGATACAGCCTAGTACTCTTGAGGATAAAAATAACTTTAGAAACTCTAATTTGGCCTCAAAAAATAGAGTGTGGGATCATTGTATTGAGTTAGATCAAAAAGCAATTAAAACTGTAAGAGGTCATGCTTTATTTCTCAATCTTCAAAAATTTGAGAATATCGGTTTTTTTGACGAAAATATTTTCTTTTTCTTAGAGGAAACAGACTTAGCAATGAGAATTTTAAAAAGTAAAAAAAAAATTTATTATTGTGCTCCAATAATAATTTTTCATGAGGGAGGCAGGTCCCATGAAAATAAAATCAATCATCAAATGGAACTGTCTAGAAATTGGCACTGGATGTGGTCTACTTTTTATTTTAACAAAAAATATAAGGGTTTCGTAAATTCACTAATTAAAGTATTTCCAAAACTTATATCGTCGATTTTTAAATATTTCTTTTTTCTTTTGATTATGAACAAAGAGAAAAAAGAAATTTATTACCAAAGATTTTCAGGTCTAGCCAACTCAATAGCTGGAAAAAAATCATGGTACAGACCTAAAGTTTGATTATTTATTGATTTGAGACATTTTTAAATATAAAAATTAATACCAATGAAAAAAAATAAAGTATTTATCACCGGAGCTGCAGGCTTTTTAGGATCTCACCTTGCAGAAAAATTATCTAAAATGGGTGATGAAGTAGTTGGAATAGATAATATGATGGGAGGTTATGAAGATAATGTTCCAAAAAATATTAAATTTCATAAAATAGATTGTTGCGATCTAAAAAAAATAAAAGAACTTATGAGAGGGGTAGACATCGTTTATCATTGTGCGGCAACAGCACATGAAGGCCTATCAGTTTTTTCTCCATATGAGATAGGTAAAAATAATTATTTAGCTTCTGTATCGGTATTCTCTGCTGCTGTATCGAATAAAGTAAAAAGAATAATTTTTTGTTCATCAATGGCTAGATATGGTTCACAAAAATATCCTTTCACCGAAGATATGAAGTCAAGTCCAGCTGATCCATATGCAATTGCAAAGGTTGCAGCAGAGCAAACTTTAATAAATTTATGTGAGTTGAATAAAATAGAGTGGGTGATTGCTGTGCCACACAATATAATAGGGCCAAAGCAAAAGTATGACGACCCTTTTAGAAACGTTGTATCAATTATGCTCAACAGAATGTTGCAAAATAAAGCTCCAATTATTTATGGTGATGGAGAGCAAAAACGATGCTTTTCATACATTGATGATTGTTTAAGCTGTCTTATACCAATGAAAGATCAAGTAAATTTAAATAAACAAATAATAAATATCGGACCTGATGAGGAGTTCGTGACAATAAACAAAGTTGCTGAATTGTGCTCAAATGTGACAGGGAGCAATTTAAAACCAATTTATAAACCTGATAGACCAAAAGAAGTCAAACATGCCACTTGTTCAGCTAACAAAGCAAGAAAGTTACTTAATTATAAGACAACCGTTGATCTTAAAACAGGTATAACAAAAACATTCGATTATATTAAAAAAAGAGGAGTAAAACCTTTTGATTATTATATCAATGTTGAAATTCAAAATGAATTAACACCATCAACTTGGATAAAAAAAGAAATATAATTAGTGACCAGGGAAGTCTATTAAACTTTCAGTAAAATAAGAATTATCTTTTAATTTTTGGTTACCACCTAGATCAAATAAATTTATAATAAAAATAAAACCAGCAACTTTTCCCTGTGAGATCTCAACTAATTTTGCACCAGCTTCAGCTGTACCACCAGTGGCAATCAAATCATCTATAATTAAAACATTATCACCTTTACTAATTGAATCTTTGTGTATCTCTATTGTGGCCTTCCCATATTCTAATTCAAAATCGACAGAGTATCTCTCAGCAGGTAATTTATTTTTTTTTCTCATCATTATAAGAGGTTTTTTCAACCTATAAGAGACAACAGCAGCAAAAATAAAACCTCTAGATTCTATGGCCGCAACTTTATCAAATTTTATTTTTTTTGATATTTCTATAATTTTATCAACACTAAAGTTAAAGGCCTCAGGGTTTTTTATTAAAGTTGTTATATCCCTAAATAAAATGCCTTTTTTGGGATAGTCAGGTATTGATCTAATATATTTTTTTAAATCCATATTTTACTTCATTATCTAACAAAAAAAGATTAATAATTAAATCATGAAAAATAGAAAGCTTGGGATAATTGGTGGAAGCGGTCTTTACAACATGGAAGGTTTTCAAAAAACTAAGTGGAAAAAAGTTAAAACTTCCTGGGGACAACCCTCAGATGATATTATGACAGCAAAGTTTAAAGGAAATGATATAAGTTTTGTTCCACGACATTCTAGAGGTCACAAAATAAGCCCAACCAATATAAATTTTAGAGCAAATATTGATGCAATGAAACAACAAGGTGTCACTGACATAATATCAGTATCAGCAGTTGGTTCTTTAAAAGAAAACCTGAGCCCTGGAACTTTTGTAATTGTTGATCAGTTTATTGATAGAACTTTCTCCAGAGACAAAACATTTTTTGATGAAGAGATAGTAGCTCATGTTTCAATGGCAAAACCTACAAGCGAAGGTTTGGGGGAGTGTTGTGAAGCTGCTTTAAAAAAATTAAATATTGATTATCAAATGGGAGGAACTTATGTTGTTATGGAAGGACCACAGTTTTCAACTTTAGCAGAGTCGAATTTATATAGATCATGGAGTGCAGATGTAATAGGTATGACAAATATGCCAGAAGCCAAATTAGCAAGAGAAGCCGAGATAAGATATTGTACAGTTGCAATGGTCACCGATTACGATTGTTGGCATTCCGAACATGATGAAGTTGATGTTTCAATGGTGATTAAAACTCTTCAAAAGAATGCAGAGAATGCACAAAATATGGTTAAAGAAGTTATTAAAACTTTCAAAGATTTTGCAGTTGATAAGGATCCTGCAAACAATTGTTTAGATACCGCTATAATCACGGATCCAAAATTAAGAACAAAAAAAACAATAAAGAAATTAGAGTATATTGCTGGAAGAGTTTTAAAAAAATAATGCACATAAACGGAAAAGAATTTAGAACAATTTGGTTTGAGAATAATATTGTTAAAATTATAGATCAAACAAAACTTCCTCATCAATTTATAATTAAAGATTTAAAAAATATTAAAGACTCTATTAATGCAATTAAGACAATGGAAGTAAGAGGTGCACCATTAATTGGGGCTACTGCCGCCTATGGTTTAGTGTTATCCATAATTGAAAATAATGATCAGTCATTTCTTAAAAAAGCTAGTGAAGACTTAATCAAATCGAGACCAACTGCAATAAATTTAAAATGGGCAGTTGATAGAATGATGAAAAAATTATCAGGGGTTAATAGTAAGGAAATTTTAAAAATTGCAATCAATGAAGCTCATGCTATCTGTGAAGAAGATATAAGTTTTTGTAAAAATATTGGATTAAACGGATTAAAAATAATTGAGAAAATTTATAAAAAGAAAAAAGATACAATAAACATTTTAACACATTGTAATGCAGGATGGCTTGCAACTATTGATTGGGGTACTGCTACTTCACCAATTTATCATGCCCACCAAAATGGAATTAAACTCCATGTTTGGGTGGATGAAACCAGGCCAAGAAATCAAGGAGCTAATTTAACATCTTACGAACTTAACGAAGAAGGAATACCAAATACTATTATTGCTGATAATACTGGAGGAATTCTAATGCAAAGAGGAGAGGTGGACATGTGTATCACAGGAACAGATAGAACTCTTGCCTCTGGAGATGTAGCTAATAAGGTTGGAACTTATCTTAAAGCTTTAGCTGCTTATGATAACAAAGTTCCTTTTTATGTTGCTCTACCGAGTTCAACAATTGATTGGAATTTAAAAAATTTCAAAGATATTCCTATAGAGGAGAGAAATTCAGAAGAACTATCCTTTATAGAAGGTTTAGATAAAAATAATAAATTAACAAAAATTTTGATTTATCCCCAAAAAAGTAAAGCTATGAATTTAGCATTTGATATTACTCCTGCTAAGTATGTCACGGGACTGATAACGGAAAAAGGCATCTGCGAAGCATCTTCAGAAGGTTTAAAAGGTTTATTTAAATGAAAAAACTTAGAGCACAGGTCATTAAATATGCAAAAAAATTGAACACAACAAATTTGTCTGCATTAAGATCAGGAAATATTTCCGTAAGAGCAAATGAAGGAAATATTAATGGTTTTTATATTACTCCTTCTGGAGTTAAATATTCTGTATTAAAACCGAGAGATATTGTTTTTGTTTCCTTAAAAGGTCGATTCGACAAAAAAAAGCAAAAACCGTCTTCAGAATGGCGATTTCACCAAGATATTTATGTTAATAAAGTTGACGCTAAAGCTATAGTGCATGCACATTCTACGTGTGCTACGGCTGTTTCCACACATAAAAAAAACATTCCTGCCTTTCATTACATGGTCGGTGTAGCCGGAGGAGAAGACATAAAATGCGCTAAATACGCTACTTTTGGAACAAGAAATTTATCAAAGAATATTTTATCAGCACTTAAAAATAGATCAGCATGTCTAATGTCTAATCACGGTCAAATAACTTTTGGAAAAAATTTAGATAATGCTTTTGAGCTTGCGCAAGAGGTCGAAAATATTTGCCATCAATATATAAATGCAATAAGAATTGGAATACCTAAACTGCTTTCAAAAAGAGAAATGAAAATTGTTTTGGATAAGATGAAAAATTATAAAAAGGATTAATTTTATAATGATAAAAGTTGGTGAGCATATCACACTAGACTTTCTTGGGGTAAAAAAAGATTATCCACCCGATTTCTACGAAAAGATTTTTTACAAAATTTCAAAAAAAGCAAATGTTGAATTGCTAAAAATTTCTAGTCACAAATTTGAACCACAAGGCTTCACATCTGTAGCTTTATTAGCAGAAAGTCATATGAGTTTTCATACTTTTCCAGAAAGAGGAGTTGTAAGCTTCGACTTTTTTACATGTGGTAAAATTTCACCACGAGTAGCTTTAAATATTTTAAAAAAAGAAATAGATCATAAGAGAATAATTGTTAATAATTTTGATAGAAGTAGTGTTGCTTTAAAGGATGATATCTATAGCACTCCAGGACAAAAAAAATATTATGTTGTAAATGATATTTTGGAAAAACTAGTTTCAAAAGTTGGTCAAAAATTAGAGATTTTGAATCTCGAGGAGTTTGGCAATGCTTTATTCATTGATGATGAGCTTCAAGTTTCAGAAAAAGATGAAAAACTTTATAGTTCTACTTTTGTTAAATCTGGAACCAGTATTTGTGAAAAAAAAGGTATTGCAGCAGTAATAGGTGGTGGTGACGGTGGGGTAGTTAGAGAATGTTTACAAAATAATTTTAATTTTGTTGATTGGTTTGAACTCGATCCACAAGTTGTTGAACTTAGTTATAAGCATTTGCCTAAAATCACATCAAGAATTAAAAAAAGTAATAAAGTAAAATCATATTGGGGTGATGCATTTAAAAGCATCAAATCTATCGAGGACTCTAAATATGATCATATATTTGTAGATCTTAATGATGATCAATATTGCATAGATTTAGCAAAGCGTAATATGAAAGGCTTAAAAAGAATTTTAAAAAAAGGTGGAGCTCTAACCGCTCAAGTCGGATGTCAGGACAAAAAACCAAAGCAAATTAAAAATTGGACAAAAGTTTTAGAAACTAGCTTTGGTAATACAAATTTATCTGGAATTTTCATTCCAAGTTTTGATTGTAGATGGAATTTTATCTCCTCTTCCAACAAATAGTCACAATTGCACTTTAGCTTAAAAGATGTTTTTTAGTTCTATTATTTAATTATAACCTATGTCAAATATTCTGATAATAAAACATGGATCGCTAGGAGATTTGATTCAAGCAAACGGTGCTATTAAAGATATTAAAAATAAATTCCCCGAAGATAAAGTTTTATTACTTACAACTCCACATTACTCTAAGTTTATGTATTCGTGCCCATATATTGATGGAGTATTAATTGACAAAAGACTACCTAGATGGAATCTTTTTTACTTACTCAGATTAAAAAGAATGCTTGATAGATTTTCTTTCTCAAAAGTATTTGATTTACAAAATTCATCTAGAACAAATTTTTATAGAAAATTTATTTTTAAAAATGATATTTTTTGGTCAGGTAGTAATTCATTTTTATCTAAGGAAGAGTCAATTTCCCAAAAAAATTTGCCTGTTTTAACTAGAATGGAACAACAGCTTGAGAGATCAGGAATTTCAGATAGAAAATTTACAAAAAAACCAGATCTTACTTGGGCTTTAACAAATATAAAAAGTATTGTTAATCAAAATTTTGAGGGAAAATATATTTTAATTTTTCCTTTTTGTTCTCCAAAATTACACAAAAAAAAATGGCCATACTATAAAGACTTGATCAGTCTTTTAAAACGGGACTTTGGTAAAGAATTTAATATAGCCATAGCGCCAGGTCCTAACGAGATTGATGAAGCTAAAAGGTTTGATGTAAATGTTATTTTAAATAAGGGATTACCTCTTAATATTAATGAATTAATTAGTTTAATAGATAATTCTAGCTACATCGTATCAAATGATACAGGACCAGCACACATATGTGCCCACTTAAATAAAAAAGGGGTCGTTTTGTTCGGAAGTCATACAACACCAGAAAAAGTGAGCATGGAAAGTCAGAATTTTAAATCTTTAAGAGCAGATAATCTAAAAAACCTTAATGTGGCTGATGTGTATGAAAAAATAAAAGAAAATTTAAATTAATTTTAAATATTTTTTAATTATAATCTTCCAATAAAAGTTCTCAGAAAACTTTTCAGCATTATTTCCATATTTTTTATAGTCATCATTTTTAAAGAATTTAATTACATTTTCGTAAATTGACTCGATGTTGTCCCCATCACATATTAGTCCTGTAGTATTCTCTTTGATTGCATCGCTGGCACCGCCTATTTTACCTCCAATGGAACCTACTCCATAACAAGCAGCTTCAATAAATGATATTCCAAAACCTTCAACCGATTTTTTATGTAATATTGAAGGCATTAAAAACAAATTTGATTTTTTTAATAAAGCATTTTTAAGTTTACCATCTAGTTTAGACAGTAAAGTAACCTCATTATCTATTTTCAACTCCTTCACAAGCTTGATTAAATTATTTCTCTCTTCACCATCCCCAACACTAACATATTTAATTTTTGGAAATATTTCCTTTAAATTTCTTACACACATAAGAATATTTTGGTGATTTTTCCTTCTATCAAGTCTTGCGACGGTAATAATTTTAGGAAAAGAGTCTTGATAAATTTTGTCAGCCTTCAATTCATATTCTTTTTCAATTTTAATAGGTTCTTCACATCCAGGATGTATCACATATATTTTTTCCTTTGGAAGCCCAATTTCAATTCCTAATTTTTTGGTAAAATTTGAATTGGCAATTATAAATTTTGTTTTTTTAAAAGAATTTATTACCCTTTTATTTAACGAGGAACCCAAAGGGTGATTAATTTCTTTGGAATGTATCAAACAAAATGTTGGTACTTTCTCAATAACTTTATCGTTAATTTTTTCTATACTTTTCCAATGATCAAAAAAAATAGACCTTATATTTTGATTTGATTTTATAAAATCATTAAGCCTATTTGCTTTTCTATATTTCCTAAATAACTTTATACCTCCAAATCTTTCAATTTCTAATTTTAAAGATTGATCATACACCTCAGATCCTTCAAATTTATCTGCAAACACTTTAACTGGACCATGATTTAAAAGAGCGTTAGCTAGACCACCCATTAAGTTTTGCATTCCTCCAGTTTCAGGTGGAAAGCTTCTTGTTGATATTACAAACATTATTTAAACCACTTGATATTACAGCCCATACTTGGAATTTGTTTTTGAGGACCTTTGCCTGTTTCAGCAATCATCTTCATCGCATTAAATAAGTCACTTTCGCCCGTTGAAACAGGTTTTAAATCTTTAAGCTCTCTAATTCGACCCCTGTATTGTAATTCGAGATTGCCATTGTATCCAAAAAAATCTGGCGTACATACAGCCCCATATTTTTTTGCTATTTCTTGAGTCTCATCAAACAAGTAAGGAAAATTAAATTTATTTATTTTTGAGAATTCAATCATGTTTTCAAATGAATCATCCGGATAATTTTTAGTATCATTAGACATTACAGCAACGGTATTGATATTTAAATTTTTTAGTTTATCGGCATCATGTACGATATCTTTGATAACTGCTTTTACGTATGGACAGTGATTACAGATAAACATGATCAATGTTCCTTTTTCTCCAACCAAATCTGTAAAATTATAAGTTTTTTCACTAACATCTTTTAATTCAAAGGAATGAGGTTTTTCACCAAAATTACAAATTGGAGTTTTTGTTAAAACCATAATATATTATAATTATAATAATGATTTATGATTTCAACAATATTAGTCCAAAGTTAGACAAAGATAGTTGGTTTGCACCAAATTCAGTTTTAATAGGCAATGTTACTCTTAAAAAAGATGCAAACATTTGGTTTAATGCAACTCTAAGAGGAGATGTAGAACCTATAATTATTGGAGAAGGTTCTAATATTCAAGATGGGAGCGTGGTTCATACCGATCCTGGTTGTCCAGCAACTATTGGCAAGAATGTAACGGTTGGGCATTTAGTTATGTTGCATGGGTGTATAATCGAGGATGATTGTTTAATTGGAATTGGTAGTACTATTTTAAATAAAGCAAAGATTGGGAAGTACTCAATTATTGGAGCAAATTCTTTAATTACTGAAAACAAAGTTATACCAGAAAGATCCTTAGTTGTAGGTAGTCCAGGAAGAGTTATCAGAAAAGTTACAGATGAGGAAATAAAACATATTAAAGAAAACGCAGAACATTATGTTAGTAACTATAAAAAGTATAAAAAATAATTTTAGGGAATAAGCCACTTAAACTCAATAGAGTCGCCCAGTTTAAGTAAAGCTCTACGATGACCTTTGGCAGCTAAATAAAGCCACTCAATGCTTTGAATTTTACATTTGATAACACAAAAATTTTTATAGCCTTCCTCACTTTCTTCTTTAGTAAAATCAAAATCATTAAATTTCCCATTTAAACCGGAAGTAGGTTTTTGAGATATAGTTCCGGGGCTATCTGTGACCAGATAACATTTCCTACTTACATGACCTGTTTTTTCCCAGGACTCTTTTGTGATATCATTTTTATAATTAATTTCACAATCAATTTTAAGACGTAACTGAATTTTTTCTTCTTTACCATAAAATAATATAGAACAAGACGGATTTTTTTTTATTTTACTTATTTTAGAAGATCTAATATCGCTATGAAATTGAATAAAATTATTATTGGGGTCAGCTTTTCTTAAGACTACAACTCTGCCGTCCAAATTTTTATTATCTCCACAAATAAAAACCGGGGTTCTAAATTCTGAATTACGATTTTTCACAGCGTCTGTTAAAAGACTCCAAATTTTTTTTTGTATTTCTGTAAAATCTTCGTAGTAGCTTACTTCTTCTGGCACAATTTATTTTCTAAATCTTTTAATTAAACTTGAGGTATCCCATCTGTTTCCACCCATCTTTTGAACTTCACCATAATACTCATCGATTAATTTTGTTATAGGAAGTGGTGAATTATTTCTTTTAGCTTCATCCATTGCAATTTTTAAATCTTTTCTCATCCAATCAACTGCAAAACCATAATCAAATTTATCATCAATCATAGTTTTATATCTATTTTCCATTTGCCATGATTGAGCAGCACCTTTTGAAATTGTCTCGATAACATCTTCCATTTTTAATTTTGCATTAAGTCCAAAATTAATAGCCTCGGATAAGCCTTGAACAACTCCAGCTATACAAATTTGATTTACCATCTTTGCTAATTGACCATTCCCAGCAGGCCCCAACAATTTCATTTTTTTACTATAGCTATCAATTACTGGTGAAGCTTTTTTAAAAGCATCTTCGTCTCCACCAATCATCACGGTCAGAGCTCCATTTTCAGCTCCAGCTTGACCTCCGGAAACAGGCGCATCTAAAAATTGAAAACCAGAGTCATTTGCTTTTTTATAAAGTTCTCTAGCTATTTCTGCAGAAGCGGTGGTGTTATCAATATAAACAGAATTTTTTTTTGCGGATTTAAATAAACCATTGTCTCCAAGAGTTACCTCTTTAAGATCATTATCATTACCAACACAAGAAAATATAAAGTCAGAGTCTTTTGCCGCTTCCATTGGCGATTTGGCAAATTTACCTTTATATTCTTTAGTCCATTTCTCTGCTTTAGCTGTGGTTCTATTAAAAACAGTTACATCGTGTCCAGCTTTTGATATATGTCCAGCCATGGGATATCCCATTACACCTAAACCAATAAAAGACACTTTAGACATATGATAAACCTCAGTACTAATAAAAAAGTTTTAATTTTCGGTTTCATATTTACATTTTTTTCAAGTTTTGGACAGAGTTTTTTTCTTGGATTATTTAATCCTAGCATAAGAGTTGAACTCGATATTACACATGGACAATTTGGCACAATTTATGCAGCAGCAACTATTTGCTCGAGTGTAGTTCTAATTTGGTTTGGGAAAAAGATTGATGAATTCAAATTATTTAATTATTCTTTGATCGTAATAATAATCCTATTTTCATCTTCATTTTTATTTTCTTTAATAAATAACATTTATTTTTTAATGATAGATATATTTCTTATGAGATTTTCTGGACAAGGATTAATGTCTCATACTTCATCAACTACAATATCGAGGTATTTTAATAAAAGGAGAGGACGTGCTTTAAGCGGTATATGGTTTGGGCTATCTTCTGCAGAATTTATTCTACCCATTTTAATTATATTTTTACTTTCCATTTTTTCATGGAGGACTATATGGCAGTTCATATCAGTTATCATATTGATAACTTTGCCTTTGGTAATTTTTTATACAATAAAAACTATTACAATAGACTCAAGAGAGACTTCCAATTTGGATGAAAGCAAAAAAAAATTTAAGAATATTAAAAGTTGGAAAAGATCAGAAGTTTTAAGGGATTTTAAATTTTATATAATATCATTAAATATGTTGGCTATGCCATGGATTGCTACAGGTGTCTTTATCTATCAATCTTTTATAGCAGACTCCAAACTTTGGGATATTTATATTATTCCTAAATCTTTTATGGTTTATTCAGTAACATCAATTTTGACATTAATATCTTCTGGTTTTCTAGTTGATAAATTTTCAAGTAGAAAATTAATACCTTTTATGAATGTTCCATTGTTAATTGGAATGTTAATATTATACTTTTTTAATTTTTCTTATTCAGCTTATTTTTTCTTTGGGCTGGTTGGGATTTCAAATGGTTTAGCAAATGTCTTAGGATCCTCAACATGGGCAGAGATTTATGGTGTTAGATATTTGGGTAGCATAAAGGCACTTACAACAGCCTTAATGGTTTTTTCAACTGCGTTTGGAACTGCTATTTTTGGTCTTTTAATTGACCGAGGATTTACAATTGAGTATATAGCCTTAGTGAGCGTTATATATATAAGTCTATCACTATTGGCATTGTTAATAATAAAAAGCTCAATTGAGCCAATTATTTATTCAAAAAAAACTTGATTTTTCCAATGCTTTTAACTATTTATTGCTAATCTTATGGCCCGAATAACAGTGGAAGATTGTCTCGAAAAAGTTGAAAATCAATATGATTTAGTTTTGTTGGCGAAGGAAAGAACTTCTCAATTAAATTCAGGTTCTGAAATGCTTGTAGAGGAAGATAACGATAAAAGAACGGTAATTGCATTAAGAGAGATAGCCGAGGGAAAAGTAGATGTTGAAGAGCTTAAAAAAAGTACTGTTTTAAGATTAAGAAAAGAGCCTGATGAAAATTTAGAAGAGCAAGACACTGAAGAAATCTCCTCAGATGATTTCGAGAAACAATACAAAGGCGAGGTATCTAAGTCTGGTGTAGCTATTTTACCTTCAAAAAGAATGAGAAAAATACCAACTCCTTCTGCATCATCTTCAAGTTTAGAGGAAGATGAAAAAAAAGCTCCAGAAGAAGAAAGTTCACCCCTAAAACTAACCGAAGAAGTAGAAGAAAAAAAATAATTGAATATCAATAGAAAAGTTTGTGTTGCTCCAATGATGGATTGTACGGATCGACATGAAAGATATTTTCTCAGATTATTAAGTAAAAACGTAATGTTATATACTGAAATGGTTGCGACTAAATCCGCAATACATGGAAATAGAAAAAAGATATTAGGGTTTAGCGAAGCAGAAAAACCAGTTGCTCTTCAAGTTGGTGGTTCAGACAAAAACGAGCTTTCAGAAGTATGTAAAATAGCTGAAGAAATGGGCTATGATGAAATCAATATAAATCTTGGATGTCCGAGCAAAAAAGTACAAAAAAATAAGTTTGGAGCATGTCTTATTAAAGAGCCTGACTTAGTTGCTGAATGCATAAACAAAATGGTTAACTCTTGTAAAATTCCAGTTACTGCAAAAACGAGGATAGGTTTTGATCAAACAGAAGATTTTGATTATTTAAACTCATTTGTAAGTAAAATATCAAATGCTGGAGCCAAAACAATTATTTTACATGCAAGAAAAGCAATTTTAAAAGGTCTTACTCCCAAAGAAAATCTAAAAATTCCAAAATTAAACTACCCAATGGTATATGAAATAAAAAAACATAACAAAAATTTGGAAATTATTATAAACGGTGGAATAGTTAATTGTTCACAAATAAAAGAACATTTAAACAATTGTGATGGAGTTATGATAGGAAGGGCAATTTATCAAAATCCATATTTTTTAGCTGAAATTGAAAAAACTTTTTTTAATAATACAAATATTCCAACAAGATCTGAGATTGCAGAAAAATTAGTTGAATATGTAAAAGATGAAGTAAAGAAAGGAACAAGGATAAACCAAATTATGAGACACACTGTTGGTTTGTACCATGGTCAAAATGGTGCAAATAAGTGGAAAAGATATTTAAGTGATAACATGATGGCCAGAAATTCAGATTTTCAAAAAGTAAACCATATTATGGAGATAGTTCAAAACAATGAAAAAGCTAACCAAGTAACTTCATGATTGAAAATTTTTCTACAGATCAAATTTTATTTTTTCTTTTAGTTATGACATTAACAGCAGTTATAGCAGGTTTTTTTGCAGGTTTTTTTGGAATTGGAGGAGGAATAATTACAGTTCCGTGTCTTTTTTATATATTCGGTGCTGTAGGAGTGGACAAATCTTATTTAATGCATCTTGCAGTAGGAACGTCTTTCGCGATCATTGTTCCTACAGCTATGATGTCAGTTTATACACACTACAAACATAATGCAGTAGATTTTGGTGTATTAAAATCTTACGGGATATTTGTAGTATTTGGTGTCATTATAGGTAGTTTTTTCGCAGCATCCTTACACACAAAATCTTTAATTCTTTTTTTTAGTATTGTTATGTATTTACTTGCACTTAACTTGATTTTTTTAAAAGAAAAAACGAAAATAAAATTAAAATTTAGTTTATTTCAAAGAACTTTTTTTGGCTTAATTGTTGGATTTGTCTCTTCACTTATGGGTATTGGTGGCGCTATAATGAATGTCCCAATTTTGAAATTTGTTGGTTATACCATTAATAAATCTATAGGTAGTGCAGCATCTATTGGTTTTTTAATAGCTATATTTGGTTGTTTGGGTTTTTTAATTTCTGGAATTATAATTAAAACAAACATTCCTTTAAGCTATGGTTTTATAAATATACCTGCTTTTCTTATTTTTATACCAATAACAATAATAATGGCCAAGGTTGGCGCCAACTCTGTTCACAAAATTAAAAGAGAGATTATTACAAAAATGTTCGGTTTATTTCTTATTCTTATTGCTAGTAGATTTCTATACGACTTTATTAACTATTAAATTTTTTGGTCATATTCACCAACTTTGCCAGTTTTTTTCAATAAATTGTCTATAAAACTAAATATTCTTTTTGTACTTTTATCTGATGAGGTGCTTTCGACTACCACTACTAACGAAGGCTTATTTGAGGAGGCTCTAATTAATCCCCAAGAACCATCTTCTAAAACAAATCTCACACCATTTACAGTTAAAATTTCTTTTATAAATTTATCGTCTATTTTAATTTTCTTATTCTTTATTTCTTTTACCTTTTCCACTAAATTTTCAACAACTTTATATTTTTCTTCATCTTTACAGAACGGGGCCATAGTAGGTGACTGAAATGTTTTAGGAAGAGAATTAATTATAGAATTCATTTTTTTATTTTCATTGTCTAATAATTTACAGACTTGAATTGCCGAACTTATTCCATCATCATAACCAAAGCCTATTGGATCATTAAAGAAAAAATGCCCACTTTTTTCAAAACCGGCTAAGGCTTTCTCTTTATTGACCTTTCTTTTAATATGAGAGTGACCAGTTTTCCAATAAATTGTTTTACAGTTATTCTTTAAAAGAACTTCGTCATCAATATATAAACCAGTAGACTTTACATCTACAATAAACTTCGAATTTTTGTAAGTATTGGATAAATTTCTTGCAATTACCAAACCAATCTTATCTGAATATATTTCTTCGCCTTTTTCATCTATTACTCCTACACGATCACCATCACCATCAAATCCAAAACCTATATCGGCACTATTTTCCTTTACACATTTAGATATTGCTTCTAACATTTTTAAATCTTCTGGATTAGGATTATATTTAGGAAAAGTAAAGTCTAATTTACAATCTAATTCAATTACATCACAACCAATTCCTTTTAGAATTTCAGGCGCAAATACTCCAGCTGTCCCATTTCCACATGCTACTACAACCTTTATTTTTTTTTTAATTTTATTTTTATTTATTAAATCTTTAATATATATTTTTTGAAAATCATTAATTCTTTTGTCACTCCCATTTCCAGTTATAAATTTTTTCTTCAATGTAATTTCTTTCAATTCATTCATTTCTTTAGGTGTATGGGTTAGCCCTTTTTCAATTCCCATTTTCACACCTGTCCAACCATTTTCATTGTGGCTAGCTGTTATCATAGCTATTGCATCAGAATCTAATTTGAATTGTGCGTAATAAACAGTGGGAGTTAGTGAAAGACCAATATCCTCAATATTACATCCTGTAGAAATCAAGCCTTTTTTGAAATATGATTTTACTTCTTCGCTGTATGATCTGTAATCGTGACCAACAATTATTTTTGGGTTGTTTTTTTTTGTTTTATTTATAACCTGTGTGCCTAATCCTTTGCCAAGTTCTTCAATACCCTCTAAATCAATATCTTTAGGATATAGCCATCTAGCATCATATTCTCTAAATCCACTTTCATTGATTTTCATTATTTCAATTGATTTATTAACAATAGATTTAACAGAATTATTTTAAACTTGAAAAAACATTTATGTTCATATAATGTTCTCTTGCTATGTATGTTATTTAGTGTATTAATAAAACTGTAACACAACATATAGTTGTTTTGCTCAAATAAGTCAGTAAAATAGGGAAATTATGAATAAAAATGTAACTTTGGCAATAGAAAAGGCTGTCTCAAATCTAGATAAGATTGAAAATAACGATCTTTTAAAAGATATTGATAACAAAAAACCAGATTTATTCTCGTTAAACCAAGAAACAGAACTTTTTCAAAATGATAAAGGGATTATAATCAAAATCGATAGATCAAGAGATAAAAATCTCACTGATTTTGGTAAAGCAACTTTATCTGATAGATATTTAGGACAGAATGAATCTTTCCAAGACTTGTTCGCTCGGGTAGCAAGCACTTATGCTGACAATAATCTTCACGCCCAAAGGCTTTATAATTATATTAGTAATTTATGGTTTATGCCTGCTACACCAGTTCTATCTAACGGCGGCACAGAAAGAGGTTTGCCTATTTCATGTTTTTTAAACGAAGCGGGAGATAGTTTGAATGGCATTTTAGATTTATGGAGCGAAAATGTTTGGCTAGCTGCAAGAGGTGGAGGAATAGGAAGTTATTGGGGTAACCTAAGATCTATCGGAGAAAAGATTGGTAAAGTTGGCAAAACGTCAGGGATAATACCTTTCATCAAAGTGATGGACTCACTAACTTTGGCTATTAGTCAAGGCTCTCTAAGAAGAGGATCTGCAGCGTGTTATCTCCCAATTGATCATCCCGAGATAGAAGAATTTATAGAAATGAGAAGACCCACGGGTGGGGATACCAACAGGAGATCTTTGAACTTGCATCATGGTATTTTAGTTTCTGATGCTTTTATGAGAGCAGTTGAAACAGATAGTCAGTGGGCTCTAAAAAGTCCAAAAGACGGATCAGTTCAAGCAACTTTATCTGCAAGAAATTTATGGATAAGACTTTTAACTGCAAGAGTGGAAACAGGCGAACCTTATATAATTTATATCGATACTGTAAACCGACAAATACCGCAGCATCACAAATTAGCAGGGCTGACAGTTAAAACATCAAATCTTTGTAGTGAGATTACATTGCCTACTGGAAAAGACAGAGAAGGAAATGAGAGAACAGCAGTGTGTTGTTTATCTTCTTTAAATATAGAAAAATATGACGAATGGAAAGACGATAAAAATTTTATTGAAGATATAATGAGATTTTTAGATAACGTTCTTACAGATTTTATAAATAAAGCTCCTGATAGTTTTGCAAATGCAAAATATGCTGCAGCAAGGGAAAGAAGTGTTGGTTTAGGCGTTATGGGATTACATTCTTATTTTCAACAAAAAGGAATTCCCTTCGGATCTGTAATGAGCAAAGTGTGGAATAAAAAAATATTTGCATTAATACAAAAAAAGGTTGACCAAGCGTCAAAAGATCTTGCCGAGGAAAGAGGGGCGTGCCCAGATGCCGAAGAGTTTGGAATAAAAGAAAGATTTTCAAATAAAACTGCAATTGCCCCTACAGCTTCAATTTCAATTATTTGTGGTGGAGCTTCACCTGGGATTGAACCTATCGCTGCCAATAGTTATACTCACAAAACTCTTTCCGGTTCATACAATGTTAGAAATAAGTATCTAACAAAAATTTTAGAAAAACATGGAAAGAACACAGATGAAGTTTGGTCTACTATAACAACAAATCAGGGTTCGGTTTCTCACCTTGAATTTTTAACCAAAGAAGAAAAAGAAACATTCAAAACAGCTTTCGAAATAGATCAAAGATGGATTGTTGAATTAGGTGCAGATAGAACTCCCCACATTTCCCAAGCACAATCAGTCAACGTTTTTGTACCTGCTGATGTCCACAAAAAAGACCTTCATCAGTTACATTTCCAGGCTTGGAAAAAAGGTCTAAAAAGCCTTTACTACTGCAGATCTAAATCTATTCAAAGAGCAGAAAATATTAATGCAGGTTCATCCACAGATGTGACAAAGAATGTTTATTCAAATAAAAAAGAATCAAGTAATGAGGATAACAAATATGAGGAGTGTTTATCATGTCAGTAATTAACTTAAAAAAAGAAAAAGAAGTTTTCAAAGGTGGGTTATTAGTAGAAAATCCAGTATACAAACCCTTTAGATATCCATGGTGCTACGACGCATGGCTAACTCAACAACGAATACATTGGTTACCAGAAGAAGTACCGCTCGGCGATGATGTGAGAGATTGGCAAAAGAATTTATCACAAGGTGAAAAAAACCTCTTAACTCAAATTTTTAGATTTTTTACTCAAGCTGATGTTGAAGTTAACAACTGTTACTTAAGACATTACACAACTGTTTTTAAGCCAACAGAAGTTTTAATGATGATGACAGCATTTGCTGCCATGGAGACAGTACATATAGCAGCATACTCACATTTACTCGATACAATAGGAATGCCAGAGTCAGAGTATTCTGCATTTATGAAATACAAAGAAATGAAAGACAAATACGACTATATGCAAGGCTTTAATGTTAATTCAAAAGCCGACATTGCAAAAACAGTTGCCGTATTTAGTGCTTTCACTGAGGGACTTCAGCTTTTTGCAAGTTTTGCAATTCTTCTGAATTTTCCAAGACATAACAAGATGAAAGGAATGGGCCAAATAGTTACTTGGTCTGTAAGAGACGAAACCCTTCATTGCAATTCTATGATTAGGTTGTTTAAAGCTTTTATAAAGGAAAACCCTGAAATCTGGAATGATAAATTAAAAAACGAACTTTATGATGCTTGTAAAACAATTATATCACACGAAGATTCATTTATTGATTTAGCTTTTCAAATGGGACCAATAGAAGGTTTGACTGCTGATCAGGTTAAGAAATATATTAGGTGGATAGGCGACAGAAGGTTAATCCAGCTTGGTTTACAGCCAATTTACAAAATCGACAAAAACCCTCTTACCTGGTTAGATACTATGCTCAATGCTGTTGAACATATGAACTTTTTTGAAGGTAGAGCTACAGAGTATTCTAAAGCATCTACAAAAGGTTCTTGGGCAGAGGCATTCTCGTAAGATTATCTAATATTTAAGGATAAAACTTCTCTGTGTTCGCTACCTTTGTACTTAGACAAAGGTCTTATAAGCTTGTTAGCCGCATGTTGCTCAATTATATGAGCTGACCAGCCAGTTATTCTTGCCATAACAAAAACTGGTGTAAAAAAATCTGTATCTATACCCATTAAATGATACGTGGGACCACAAGGATAATCTACATTTGGGTGAATATTTTTTCTTTCAAGCATAATTTTTTCAAGAGTTTCATACATTTTGGGATATTTTGTATTTTTTTTCAGTTCTGCGACTTTTAAAAAGTATTTTTTCATTGTTGGGACTCTAGAATCTCCACTTCTGTAAACCCTGTGTCCAAAACCCATAACAACTTTCTTTTTGTCTAGAGCGTTATTTATCCATGTTTCAGCTTTTTCCGGTTTATTAATTTCTTTAAACATATGCATCACTGCTTCGTTTGCACCGCCATGTAATGGGCCTTTTAAACTTGCTATTGCACCAGTGATAGCTCCATGCATGTCAGAAAGACTGCTTGTGATAGTTCTCGCAGTAAAAGTAGAAACATTAAAACTATGTTCAGCGTAAAGTATCATTGAAACATCAAAAGCTTTTACAATTTCTTTATTAGGAACTTTTCCAAACATCATGCTAAAAAAATTTTCTGAATAAGACAATTTTTTATTTGGAGGAATAAATTTCTTACCTTTTCGAGCTCTAAAATATGCTGCTACAGCAGTAGGAGTTTGAGCAAAAATTCTCATAGCTTTTCTCATATTTGCTTTTGGCGAGTTATCCCTTGTATCTTTATCTTCAAGACCCATCAAACTAACTGCAGATCTAATGGCATCCATAGGATGTGCCTTTTTCGGCATATTTTTAATATCACTTAAAATTTGTTTTGATAATTTTCGATTATTCCTTTCTTCTTTAATAAACTTTTTAAGCTCTTTAGATTTTGGAAGTTCGCCATTCAAAACTAAATAAGCTACCTCTTCGAAACTACATTTTTCACAAAGATCTTGGACTTTATAACCCCTGTAAGTTAGAGAATTTATTTCAGGCATCACTTGCGAGATTGTAGTTTCATCAACAACTATTCCCATCAAACCTTTTTTAATTTCTTCAGCCATATTTATTCATGTCCCTCTGTTTTAAAATCAGTAATTTTTTTATCTGGAGTATTATACTTTTCATACTCTACCAATTCATACAATCTTTTTCGAGTTTGCATTTTATCTATAATATTATTTTGATGTCCATCCTTAAAAATAGACTTCAAGCCATCCTCCACACTTTTCATTGCTAATCTTTGTGTTGTTACTGGATATATTACAATATTATAACCTAAATCTTTTAGTTCTTTTGTGGATAATAGTTTCGATTTCCCAAATTCTGTCATATTAGCTAATAAGAATACTTTTGAGTTTTTTCTTATACTTTCAAATTCTTTTTCATCTTTCATCGACTCAGGGAATATTATATCTGCACCTGCAGCCTCATAAGCCTTTACTCTCTCAATTGTTTTTTCAAGTCCTTCTACTAGATTTGCATCAGTTCTCACTATAACTGAAAAATTTCGATCTTTTCTTGATGCAACAGCTTCTTTAATTTTTTTTACCATTTGATCTTTTGAAATAAGCTCTTTGTTATCTAAATGACCACATCTTTTTTCCGCAATTTGATCTTCTATATGACATCCAGAGAGACCCATTTCTTCAAAAGTTTCTATCGTCTTACTACAATCTGAAAAACCAGTATCTGCATCAACTATTGTTGGTAAATCAGTGACTTTAGCAATTTGATTTGCCCTATAACTGACATGCTTTAAAGTGGTTAAACCTATATCTGGAATTCCAAGATCATTTGACATAACTCCACCAGATATATACACGCCATCAAAGCCTATCTCTGCAATTAATTTTGCACACAAAGGATTGTAAGCACCTGGAAATCTAAGTAATTTTTTTTCTTTAAGATTATTTAAAAAATCTTTCCTTTTTGTTTTGGCATCTTTTTTTGTAAAATGCATCAAGTTTTTATATTAAAACAAAAATATAAAATCAAAGACTATTTTAATAATACAACTATAGCAGTTAAAACTAACAAAACCGCCAAAATATATTCAGTTATTTTTTTAGCTTTAGTGTTTTTGATAAAGATTCTTAGACTATTACCAAAAATTGCCCAAATACATATAGATGGAAAACAAACTATCGCAGCAGTAATCACTAAGAACATTGTAGCAATAATAAAGTTTTCCTCAGTGGGGAAAAAACCAGACGCAACAGTAATAGCAACTGCCCAGGCTTTTGGATTTATAAACTGAAATAAAGATGCCTCATAAAATTTTAAAGGTCGACCACCTGTATCTTTTTCAACCAAACTAAAAGAGCCAATAATTTTCCAGCCCAAGTATATTAAATAAACAAAACATAATATCTTCATATAAAATTGTAATTCTGGAAATAATATAAAAAGATTTCCAAAGCCGAAACACACAAGTCCTATTTGAAAAATATGACCCAAAGGTATTCCTATCAAGTGTGGTAAAGTTTTTACAAAACCAAATTTCAATCCAGAAGCTGTTAACATTGCATTATTAGGTCCAGGTGTTGCAAACATGATAAAATAATAAGTGACCAATGCAGATAGTAGTTGAAAATCTATCATAAAAATTTTTCGATTATTTTTTCAAAATTTAAAAAATTTTTGACGACAATATCATGTGGAATTTGGTCAATTTTCTTTTCTGTATATCCATCTTCAACTAATATAAAAGGAATTTTAGCGTTAATTGCTGATTGAGAATCCACTTCACTATCACCGATCATTAAAGCTTTATTTATATCTCCGCCAATTATTTCAATCACATTTGTAAGATGTCTAGGATCGGGTTTATTAAAATCAAATGTATCACAACCAGCAATGTAATGAAAATATTCCTCTAACTTTATTTTTTTTAACAAATCAACTGCAAGTCTCTCTTGTTTATTTGTGCACACACCCATAGGGATTTTCTTCGACTGTGCCCATTTTAAAAAACTAGTCACGCCATTTATAGGCGTACTATTTTTATCAATGTTTTTAGCATAATAATCTAAAAATTCTCTTACCATTTCTTTTTTTAATTTTTCATCTTTAATTTCCTCTTTGAAAGATCTTTGCATCATGATCCATGCACCTTTGCCAGCAATATGTTTAATATCACTAAGATTTTTTTGTTGGTAACCAAATTTTTTCATAACGTGATTGTGTGCAGCCATTAGATCAGGAGCCGTATTAACTAGTGTACCATCTAGATCGAATAAAATTGTTAATTTTTGAGTCATTTTGTTCAAGTTGTAATAAGAAATATTTTGTGACTTATTACAATCATAATTCTAATGTAAAGAGAAATTTTAATGAACACAAATTCAAAATTTAAAAAAGCTGTTACATACAAAGCAATTCAAGAAAGATTGAGAAAAAAAGCTTTAAAGTCTGGTGTAAATTTAATTGCTCCAGAAACAATCTTTTTATCTAAAGACACTAAGTTTGGAAAAAATGTGACTATTAACCCTTATGTAGTTATTGGTAAAAAAGTAAGAATAGGTAACAACGTTGAAATTTTATCATTCAGTCATATTGAGGGTGCAAAAATTGAAAACAAAGTAACAATAGGACCTTACGCAAGAATTAGAGAAGGAACACACTTAATGCCAGGTGTAAAAATTGGAAATTTCGTAGAGACAAAAAAATCTAAAATTAATTCGAAATCAAAGGTCAATCATTTATCTTATATTGGCGATAGTGAGATTGGAAAAAATACTAATATTGGAGCTGGAACGATTACCTGTAATTATGATGGAATTAAAAAAAACAAAACCATTATTTCTGATGATGTTTTTGTTGGATCAAATACATCTTTAGTCGCTCCAGTTAAAATTAAAAAAAAATCAATTATTGGCGCTGGCTCTGTAATCACAAGAGATGTGAAAGAAAACTCTTTGGCTTTGGAAAGGTCTGAACAAGAAGAAATAGAAAATTATAGGAGTAAAAAATAATGTGTGGGATAATAGGTATAGCAAGCAATAAAAAAGTTTCTACTAACATTGTAAATGCCTTGAAAAAATTGGAATACCGCGGTTATGACTCCGCAGGTCTTGCTACAATTGCAAATGGTGAAATCAATGAAAAAAAATGTTCTGGTAGAGTAGAAAAACTCGAAAAAATTTTATTTCAAAGTCCAAACGAAGGAAATTTAGGTATAGGACATGTAAGGTGGGCAACACATGGAGTTCCAAACGAAATTAATGCTCATCCTCACTCAAGTGACATAGTATCAGTAGTACATAACGGAATAATAGAAAATTCTGATCAACTTAAAAAAGAATTTGAAAAATCTGGTACGACTTTTAAATCTCAAACAGATACTGAAGTAATAACAGTTCTTCTTACAGAAAAATTAAAAAAATTGGATCCCTTAAAAGCGGTATTTGAAACTATAGATTTACTTAAAGGTAGTTTTGCTTTGGGTATAATATTTAAAAATCACAAAAACTTTGTCATCGGTGCCAGAAGAGGTAGTCCCTTAGCTGTTGGTTATTCAAATAATGAAAATTATTTAGGTTCTGATTCATATGCTTTAAAGTCAATGACAAACAAAATTTCATATTTAGATGATGGAGATGTATGTGTTTTATCTAAAGATGAAGTTAAATTTTATAATCATAATAAAGATAAAATTAATAAAGAAATTTTTACACTTTCTGAGGATAAAGAGTCAGTTAGTAAGGGGAATTATAAGAATTTCATGATAAAAGAGATTTTTGAACAACCTGTTACTGTCAAAACTTGTTTAAAAGAGTATATCGATAAAATCAGAGAGGAAATAAATTTTTACAACCTTCCACTAGATCCAAAAGAAATAAATAGGGTAGTATTGATTGGATGTGGAACTGCCTACCATTCTTGTTTAGTAGCAAAATATTGGTTTGAGGAGTTTACATCTTTAAATATTGAAGTCGACATAGCCTCAGAATTTAGATACAGAAAAGTTAGATTTGATAAAAAAGCCCTTTATATTTTTGTATCACAATCCGGCGAAACTGCTGATACATATGCAGCTTTAGATCTTTGTAGAAGGCAAAATGTTAAAACTTGTTCAGTTATAAATGTTGTTGAAAGTTCAATAGCCAGAAACTCAGACTGTGTTTTACCAATTCATGCTGGACCAGAAATAGGAGTGGCTTCCACAAAAGCTTTTGTTGGTCAAATGTTAGTTTTATATTTACTCTCTTTAAAAATTTCTGAGGTCAGAGATGACATGCATAATGTTGAATATAAAAAGAAAATTTCTGAATTAAAAAAATTACCCAGACTAATCAGTGAAGCGTTAAAAGAAGAAGAAAAAATTCAATTGATTGCAAAAGATATTTATGAGTCAAAAGGCTCAATGTTTTTAGGAAGAGGCTCTTCATTTCCAATTGCATTAGAAGGTGCACTAAAATTAAAAGAACTTTCATATTTACATGCCGAAGGTTATCCTGCTGGTGAAATGAAACATGGTCCTTTAGCATTAATAGAAGATGGTTTACCTGTTGTAGTTATTGCACCAAAAGATAAATATTTTGAAAAGACTTTATCGAATATGCAAGAAGTTATAGCTAGAGGTGGCAAAGTGTTATTATTAACTAATTCTGACGGAAAGGTTATTAGTGAAAATATAAGGTTTCAAATTAATTTACCAGACTCTGATTTAACTCTTTCACCTTTTATGTTTACTATACCTCTTCAACTTCTTTCATATCACGTAGCTTTATTCAAAAAATGCGATATAGATAAGCCAAGAAACCTAGCCAAATCTGTTACAGTTGAATAAATTGTAATAATAATATAAATATCCACCAAGAGTTGAATATGAAAAAATGGACTTTAAATAGTTGGAAAAAATTTCCAGCAAAACATATACCGGTGTACCAAGATCAAAAGGAACTTGATTTGGTTTTAAGCAAAGTAAAAAAATATCCACCTTTAGTTTTTGCGGGTGAGTCTCGATCACTTAAAAAGGCTCTAGGAGACGTTGTTCATGGAAAAGCATTTTTATTACAAGGAGGAGATTGTGCCGAAAGTTTTGCAGAGTTCAATCCTGACAATATAAGAGATACATTTAAAATAATTTTACAAATGTCTTTAGTTTTAACAGCGTCTGCATCTGTACCCGTTGTTAAAATTGGAAGAATTGCAGGACAGTTTTCTAAACCACGAAGTGCACCGACAGAAAAAAGAGATGGTAAAGAATTACCTAGCTATTTAGGAGACAATATAAATGGGATGGAATTTACAGAAAAATCAAGACAACCTGATGCAAAAAGATTATTTAGAGCATATTCTCAATCAGCATCAACACTGAATTTATTGAGAGCCTTTTCCCAAGGAGGTTTTGCTGATTTGAGACAAGTTCATTTATGGAATTTAGGGTTTATTAAAGATAGAACAAAAGGCAAATACAAAGAAATAGAGGACAAAATAAGTGATGCTTTAGCTTTTATGGAAGCGTGTGGTATTAACTCGGATAACAATAGAAGATTAAGAACTGTAAATTTTTATACTTCACATGAAGCATTACATTTGCCATTCGAACAAGCAATGACAAGAGTTGATTCAACTACTGGAGAATATCATGATACCTCAGCTCACTTTGTATGGATTGGAGACAGAACAAGACAAGTAGATGGTGCGCATGTTGAATTTTGTAAAGGCATTAAAAACCCAATCGGTTTAAAGTGTGGACCAACTTTGAAAGCAGACGAACTGATTAAACTTTGTAATATTTTAAATCCTAATAACGAACCTGGTAGAATGACATTAATATCAAGATTTGGTGCTGACAACGTTGAAAAATATTTACCCAAACTAATTAAGTCAGTAAAAAAAGAGGGATTGAATGTTGTTTGGTCTTGCGATCCAATGCATGGCAATACAATAAAAGCAGCAACCGGTTTTAAAACAAGAACTTTCGACAGCGTTGTAAAAGAAGTTAAAAACTTCTTTGCCATTAGTCAATCTGAGGGTAGTTACGCAGGCGGCCTTCATGTAGAAATGACAGGTCAAGATGTGACAGAATGTACTGGTGGAGCTCAAAAAATATCTGAAAAAGATTTATCTAACAGATACAGAACTCATTGTGATCCAAGATTGAATGCTGACCAGGCTTTAGAACTAGCTTTCTTGATTTCAGAGGAAATTAAGAAAAATTCAAAAATTTCAAATAAAATTATTCAAGCCGCGTCTTAATAATTATTGTAATTATTAAGACCTGACCTTAAAAGAGAGGTAGGTACTAATTATGGATGTAAAAAAAAGAGCAGATATAATAACGAAATGGATCAATAACTATTGTGACGAGTCGTCTTATAAACCAAAAGCACTTGTTATTGGCATTTCAGGAGGTATCGATTCTTCTGTAGTTAGCGCTTTATGTGCAAGTACTGGACGCAAAACGATTGTGTTAACAATGCCAATTAAGCAAATAAAGTCTCAGCACGACCTAAGCCTTACACATGCCAAATGGTTGAAAGATAAATACAAAAATGTAGAACACCATTTGATCGAAATGGATAAAATTTTCAACTCTTTCTCACAGGTTTTAAATAATTTCGATAATGAGCATGGTTATGCAAATTCAAGAGCAAGGCTGAGAATGGCTACTTTATATCAAGTGGCTGCAGCTAATTCAGGATTAGTTGTGGGTACCGGAAATAAAGTCGAAGATTTTGGTGTTGGTTTCTATACTAAATATGGTGATGGAGGAGTAGATATTTCTCCAATTGCTGATTGTACAAAAACTCAAGTTTGGGAACTTGGAAAATTCCTAGGTGTATCTGAAAAAATTATTAACTCAGAACCCACAGATGGACTATGGAATGATGGTAGAAATGATGTACAACAGCTTGGTATGACTTATGAGCAACTTGAAAAAGCAATGATCAATAAAAATGACCAAAATTACAAAAAATATTTAGAGATAAGAAACAAAAATTTACACAAAATGAATCCAATACCGGTATGTACATTTAATGACGAATAATCAGCTTAACTTATCAAATACTATAACAGGCAAAAGAGAAACGTTTGTACCAATTAATCCAAAAAAAATTGGAATGTACGTTTGTGGCCCCACTGTTTATGATTTTCCACATGTAGGTAATGCAAGACCTTTAGTCGTATTCGATGTTTTGTATAGAGTTTTATCTAAAATCTTTGGAAAAACTAATGTCACTTACGTCAGAAATATAACTGATATAGACGACAAAATTATAGAAAGTTCAAAAAATAAAAAAATATCAATAGAAGAACTTACTAAAACAATTACAAAAAGTTTTCATGATGATTGTAAATATTTAAATTGTTTAAAACCAACTTCAGAACCAAAAGCTACAGAACATATTAAAGGCATGATAACTATGACTGAAAATCTCTTAAAAAATAATCATGCCTATGAGAAAGATAATCATGTATATTTTTCAATAAACTCTTTTAAAAATTATGGGAAGTTATCGAAAAAAGATCCACAAGAATTAGTTGCGGGCGCAAGGGTAGAGATTTCTAAATTAAAAAAACATCCTCTTGATTTTGTTCTTTGGAAACCTTCATCTGAAGAAGATCCGGGTTGGGAGTCGCCTTGGGGCAGAGGAAGACCTGGATGGCATCTTGAATGTTCAGTTATGAGTGAAAAATTTCTTGGTAAAAATTTTGATATACATGGAGGAGGATTAGATCTTATTTTCCCTCATCATGAGAATGAAATTGCACAATCATGTTGTGCTAATAAAGTTGATAAATTCGCAAACTATTGGTTACATAATGGTTATGTTACCTTTAACAAAGAAAAAATGTCAAAATCTTTAGGTAATATTGTTACAATTGAAAAAATGAGAAAAACAATTAATGGGCAGGTTATCCGGTTTGCCTTGTTGAGTTCGCATTACAAACAACCTTTAGATTGGAATGAAAATTTAATCAAGGAAAGTCAGAATACCCTAGACAAGTGGTATACACAATTTGAAAACACTAATGAAGATGCTTTAAATCAAGATTTACTAAAACCACTTTTAGAGGATATCAATACCCCTGGTTACATAGCAAAATTACATTCGTTATATGATAAAGCATCAAAAGGGGACATGTCTGCAAAAAAACTTTTCCTTGCTGGATGCAAACTTATTGGCTTATTAGAAGAAGACATAGAAATATGGAATAAATTTAAAAAAACAAGATCAAAAATTGATGAAAAAACTATACGAAATAAAATTAATGACAGAGAGCATGCTAGAAATAAAGGTGATTATAAATTAGCAGATAGCATTAGAGAGGAACTTGAAAGTAGCGGGGTTATTATTGAGGATAAGGATAACAAAACAACTTGGAAATATAAATGACCAAAGAAAAAATATATATTTTCGATACTACATTAAGAGATGGAGCTCAAACCGAGGGCGTAAATTTTTCTATTGATGATAAAAATAAAATAGCCAAAGCGCTTGCTGAACTTGGTGTAGATTACTTAGAGGGTGGATGGCCTGGAGCTAATACACTTGATACCACTTTTTTTAACAAACCTCCTAAGTTAGGAAAAACTGTTCTTACAGCTTTTGGTATGACAAAGAAAAGTGGTAGGAGTGCTCAAAACGACCCTGGATTATCTGCTATTTTAAATTCAAATACACCAGCTGTTTGTTTGGTTGGTAAGTCATGGGATTTTCATGTTGGAAAAGCTTTAGGAATAACAAATGAAGAAAATCTAGAAAATATCAAAGAATCATCAAAAATTTTTGTAAAAAATAAAAAAGAATTTATGTTCGACGCTGAACATTTTTTTGATGGTTATAAAAATAATCCTGAATATGCATTAAATTGTGTTAAAACTGCATTTGACGAAGGAGCAAGATGGATTGTTCTTTGCGATACAAATGGAGGAACTCTTCCACATGAAGTTGGAGAAATAGTTTTAAAAGTTTCAAAAAGTATTCCAGGAAAAAATTTAGGAATACATGCTCATAATGATACCGAAAATGCAGTAGCCAACTCTTTGATGGCAGTTTTGTCTGGTGCTCGTCAAATTCAGGGAACAATTAATGGATTAGGCGAAAGATGTGGTAATGCAAATTTGATTTCTGTAATTCCATCATTAGTTTTAAAGGAAAGTTTTGCAAAAAATTTTGAAATAGGTATTTCTAAAGATAAAATGAAAACATTAACAGAATGCTCAAGATTGTTAGATGAAATTCTAAATAGAAAATCTAATAGACACTCTGCTTATGTAGGAGCATCAGCCTTTGCACACAAAGGAGGTTTACATGTTTCTGCAGTAACAAAAGATCCCAAAACTTACGAACATATAGATCCTAATTTAGTAGGAAACTTAAGAAATATTGTTGTTTCAGATCAATCTGGAAAATCAAACATTATGTCTAGATTAGCAAAGTATGGGATCAAAATTGACAAAAGTGACCCAAAGATACAAAATTTATTAGACGAGGTTAAAGACAGAGAATTTGCAGGTTATTCATATGATGGTGCTGATGCATCATTTGAGTTATTAGCGAGACGTTTGTTAGGCGAAATACCCAAATATTTAACTATTTCAAAATACGATGTTTCAGTGAAGAGAGACTCAAAAGATAAAATTAATTCTTTTGCTAAGGCTCATATTGTGGTCGATGGAAAAGAAATTATTTGCCAAGGTTCGGGTAACGGACCAGTTAATGCTTTAGATAATGCAATACGGTCTAATGTAGACAAAGTCGGAAAATATTCTAAATATTTAAAAGATTTAAAACTGGTAGATTACAAAGTTAGAATATTAAATACAGGTACTAACGCAACAACACGTGTCTCAATAGAGAGCACAGATAAAGATGGAAAGAATTGGTTCACAATAGGCGTATCTCCAAACATTATAGATGCCTCATTCAAAGCTTTAATTGATAGTTTAGATTACAAATTATATAAAGAAAAAGCACCAGCGAATGATTAATAAAACCGGTTTTGTTTTGGTAAAGCCACAGTTACCAGAAAATATTGGATTTTCAGCTAGATGTTTGAAAAATTTTGGTTTTTCCTCTTTAGATTTAGTAAATCCAAAAGAAAGCTGGCCAAATAAAAGAGCAATCGCAACATCTGTTGGCGCTAAAGATATTCTTAAAAAAACCAAAGTATTTTCTAGCGTTGAAAAAGCAATAAATAAATATGATGTCGTTTATGCTTCTTCTGCAAGAAAAAGAGATATTAATAAAAAACATCTTTCCTTTAATGAATTTATAAAAAGTATCAAAAAAAACAAAAATAAAAAAATCGGCATCATTTTTGGGCCTGAAGCATCTGGTTTATCAAATGAGGATATAGTAAATTGTAACTATATTTTTAAAATTCCTGTAAATAAAAAGTTTGAATCAATTAATTTATCGCATAGTTTGATTATAGTCTGCTACGAAATATTCCGAAGTTTTAAAACTAGTTACTTTAATAAAGGCAAAGAATTAAGTAATATTATTAATAAAAAAAAACTTAATAACCTTATGCATTTTGTGGAGTATCGTTTAGAAAAAAAAGGTTTTTTTCAACCCTCTGAAAAGAGAAAAACTATGCTTATCAATCTTCGTAATATTTTTGGTAGAACTGAATTGAGCTATAAAGAATTAAGGATTTTATCCAGTATTTTCAGCAAACTTTAAGAATAATTGACAAATAGCACATAAAGACTATAAACAATTTTTTTATGACAAAAAGAATAAGAGCAAAACACAAAGTAGATAGAAGACTTAAAGTTAACTTATGGGGAAAACCCAAGAGCCCATTTAATACTCGAAATTATCCACCTGGTCAGCATGGCCAAAGTAAAAAAGGAAAACCTACTGATTATGGTGTCCAGTTACATGCCAAACAAAAACTTAAATCATACTACGGTAATATTAATGAGAGACAATTTAGAAATGTTTATAGGACTGCTATTAAAAAGAAGGGTAATACAACTGAGAACCTGGTAGGGATTTTAGAGAGAAGATTAGATACTGTAATTTATAGAGCAAAATTTGCACCAACTGTTTTTTCTGCTAGACAATTAATTAATCACGGACATTTTAGGGTAAATAAAAAAAAGGTTAATATTTCTAGTTATCTAGTTAAAGAAGAAGATTTAATAGAGGTAAAAGATAAATCAAAATTACTGACTATTATTGAGTCGTCTTTAGCTAGTAAAGAAAGAGATGTTCCTGAATATGTGCAATTAGATACGAAAAATAAAACTGCAAAACTCGTTAGAGTTCCAAAATTTGCTGACATTCCGTATCCTACGGTTATGGAACCAAAATTAGTAATTGAATATTATTCAAGATAATAAAGATTTACTTTCAAAAAGCTTTTTTAACTCACCTTTTTCAAACATTTCTTTAACGATATCACAACCTCCAACAAATTCTCCTTTTACATAAAGCTGAGGTATTGTTGGCCAATCAGTAAAATCTTTTATTCCTTGTCTCATTTCGTTACTTTCTAAAACATTTACTCCCTCAAATTTAACCTGGAGATGTTTTAAAATATTTGTAACAGCCATCGAAAAACCGCACTGAGGAGAGTCAGGTGTACCTTTCATAAAAAGTACCACATTATTTGTATCAATCATTGTTTTGATTTTACCTTTTATTACTTCATCCATTTTTTTCCTCTGTAGTTAGTGCAAGAGCGTGTAATTCATTTCCCATTTTCCCTTTTAATGCTTTATAAACCATTTTATGTTGTTCTATCTTAGATTTTCCTACAAAGTTTTTAGAAATTATTTTTGCTTCAAAATGGTTGTTGTCACCCATAGTATCCTTCAGTTCCAAGGTAGCATCTGGAAAGGCAGACAAAATCATTTCTGAAATTTCATTTTTAGTTAATGGCATTAAAATCTTCATACCATTTATTATTACAAATTTGAAGATCTTTTGTTTTTAGAGAGAACAAACCCTCTATTTCGAACGTGTCATTTTGTACTTCAGCAACAATTTCATGAAAAACATTATTTTTTTTAAATAATGCCTCTATATTTTTAAGATTATTTTTAGATAACTCAATCAAATATCTTCCCTGATCTTCTCCAAAAAAATATTCATAAAGGTTTTTAAGTTTTTTTGGTTTAAATATTTTCAATCCAAGACCTGAAGACATTGACATTTCAGCTAAAGAAACCAGTATACCTCCCGAAGAAATATCATGAACAGATAAAGCGATACCTTTTTTAATTAATTCAAGAACAGCTAAACCATTATTTTTCTCATTTAATAAATTTATCTCAGGTGGGGGTCCACTATTCATGGCAAAATTTTCATACAGGAAAGCACTCTGACCCAAATGACCTATAGTTTTACCTACTACTAATATTAAATTACCATTTTCTTTTGTCTTTATATTTGTAATTCTTTTTAAATCATTAATTATACCAACACCTCCAATAACAGGAGTTGGATGAATACTTTTTGAATTAGTTTCGTTATAAAAAGAAACATTCCCTGACACGACTGGAAAATTTAAAAATTCGCAAGCTTCCTTAATACCATTTATACAATCTACAAATTCACCCATAACATCTGTTTTTTCTGGACTTCCAAAGTTTAAACAATTTGTTATTGCCAGAGGTTTTGCTCCAACAGATATTAAATTTCTCCAGTTTTCTGCAACTATTTGTTTTCCACCAGTTTTTGGGTCAGCTTTACAATATAAAGCGGATGAGTCCACAGATATTGCTATTGCTTTTTCTTTATTGTGAATTCTAACTACCGCAGAGTCACCACCAGATTTTTGGATAGTATCACACATTACTGATTGATCATATTGATCTGTAATCCAACTTTTATTTGAGTGATTAGGGGAGGATAAAATTTTTAATAAAGCATCTTCAATTTTAATTTTTTTAAGATTATTTATTTCTACTTTTTCTTTTTTTAATTTATTTAAAGTAAATTTTCTTTCATATAAAGGCGCTTTATCAGCAAGTGCTGCAATTGGTATGTCCGCAACTTTTTTGTTATCAAAATTAAGAATTAATCTATTTGTATCTGTAGTTTTTCCAATGACAACAAAATCTAAATCCCATTTATCGAATATTTTTTTAGCCTCTTCTTCTTTGTTATCATCTAGTATTAATAGCATTCTTTCTTGGCTCTCCGACAACATCATCTCATAAGGCGTCATTTTATTTTCACGACATGGTACTTTATTCAAGTTTAATTCGATACCAAGTTTTCCTTTTGAAGCCATTTCTATACTTGATGAAGTAAGACCTGCTGCTCCCATATCCTGTATTGATATAATAGAGTTATCTTTCATCAACTCCAAACATGCTTCCAAAAGCAATTTTTCTGTAAAAGGGTCTCCTACTTGAACAGTAGGTTTTTTTTCTTCTGAGTTATCATCGAATTCCGCAGATGCCATCGTAGCTCCATGGATACCATCTCGCCCAGTTTTTGAACCCACATATACTACAGCCTTATTTAAACCTTTTGCTTTTGAATAGAAAATTTTATTTTTATTTGCCAAACCAACTGCCATAGCATTGACCAAAATATTTTCATTGTATGTATCATTAAATTTAGTTTCACCTCCTACTGTTGGTATTCCAACAGAATTTCCATAACCACCAATTCCAGAAACAACGCCACTTAATAAGTTTTTGGTTTTATGATTTTTAGGTGATCCAAAGTGTATAGAATTCATCAAAGCGATTGGTCTGGCACCCATTGTAAATACATCGCGCAATATACCACCAACACCTGTAGCTGCACCCTGATATGGCTCAATAAAAGAGGGATGATTATGACTTTCTATTTTAAAGACAACTGCATCATCATCCCCTATATCAATAACACCAGCATTTTCCCCTGGGCCTTGAATCACAATATTATTTTTTGTTGGAAGTTTTCTTAAATGAACCTTTGATGATTTATACGAACAATGTTCATTCCACATTGCTGAAAAAATCCCTAATTCCAATAAATTTGAGTCTCTACCCAAGTATTCTTTAATTTTTTTATATTCATCGAATGTTAAACCATGAGCTTCTATTTGATCTTTGCTGACTGTCATTTTAATTCATTAAACTTAAAAATAAACCCAAACCATCTTCACTTGATAAAACTTTATCTGACATTCTTTCAGGGTGGGGCATCATTCCTAAAATATTTTTTTTATTATTAAATATTCCTGCAATATTATTTATAGAACCATTAGGATTACTTTTTAAATCAATACTTCCGTTTCTGTCACAATATTTTATTGGTATTAATTCATTATTCTCTAACTCATCAAGGTGTTCTTTATTCGTAAAATAATTTCCCTCATTGTGTGCGATATTTAATTTTAATATTTCACCAGATTTATATTTTTTGAAAAATTTACTTTTATTAGATAAAATTTTAACTTGAATATCTTTTGATATAAATTTGAGCCCAGAATTTCTTAGCAATGCTCCTTTAAGCAATCCACACTCAATCAAAATTTGAAAACCATTACATATTCCCAGTATGAGAGAGCCTTTTTTTCCAGCTGAGATGACTTCAGTCAAAATATTTGACTTAGCTGCTATTGCACCTGATCTTAAATAGTCCCCATATGAAAACCCACCCGGAATAACAATCAAATCTGATTTTGGAAGTTCAGTCTCTTTATGCCAAATCATTGAGGTTTTAAACTGTAATTTTTTTAAAGCCACAGCAATATCTCTATCGCAATTTGAACCCGGAAAAACTATAACAGATGATTTCATATTTTTTTTATTTGAAAATCCTCAATAATCTGATTTGCTAATAATTTTTCGCACATTTCTTTAACTTTTTTTTCACCTTTATTTGAGTCGCTTTCATCTAAATCAATTTCAAAAAACTTTCCCTGTCTTATCGAATTAAGATTTTTAATTCCTATGTTTTTTAAAGTTTGCCCAACAACTTTACCTTGTGGGTCAAGCACATCATTTTTCAACGTGATCGTAACAGCAAATTTCAATTTATTTTTTCTTAATACTTATTGATGTAGGTTTTTTAAAGTTTACTTCACTTACATTAGTTGTTTCTGGAACTATTCCCAATCTTCGAGCTACTTCTTGATATGCCTGAATTATATTTCCTAAATCTTTTCTAAATCTATCTTTGTCTAATTTTCTTTCACTTTTAATGTCCCAAAGTCGACATGTGTCAGGACTAATTTCATCTGCAAGTATCACTTCTTTCTTATCTCCGTTCCATAGTCTTCCAAATTCAAGTTTAAAATCTACTAGCTTTATTCCAATTCCTCTAAACATTCCTGACATAAAGTCATTAACTCTAAAAGTCATTTCCTCAATTGACCTGATTTCTTCCTCTGTTGCCCAATTAAATGCAAAAATGTGCTCTTTAGCGATAAGCGGGTCACCAAGTTCGTCCTTTTTGTAACAAAACTCTATTAATGGCTTTTCTAAAATTGTGCCATCAGTTAC
>CACHHJ010000001.1:77500-93837 GCA_902579585.1 uncultured Pelagibacteraceae bacterium | reverse complement strand
TGTTTAATTAGTTTAATTGGCAAAATATAAAAAGATCTAAAACTTAAGATGAAATGGCCATTCCATTTAAGGATTTTTTTTGGAATTTTTTTATTTGGTTCAGTAGAAATAACCCTGGTTATTTTTTTAAAATTTTTTTTTAATTCTTGAAACATTTTTTTGCTAAAATTGCAGTTTTTTCTACAAAAAAAGAGGATTTTTATATTTTCATTCATAAGATTAAAATTAAATTATTTTGATTGATCATTAAAAATTGACTTCAAATTTTGAAGTAATTCAATATCCCAATTTGGAAAATCTATTTTTTCTGACAAAAGTTTATTTCTTGTTTTAATTAGACCGTCCCCAACAAAATTTAAAAGATTTGATGTCGAGATAGCACTTACGAATTTTTTTTCTAAACCTTCTAAGATGTGTTTAAAATTTCCCGTACCACCTGATAAAATCAATGGTTTATTAAATTTAGCAGGTAAAAGATCTAGAATTGAATAATCTATTCCCATTCCTGTTCCGTCTTGGTTAATAGAATTTAATAATAATTCGCCAAAATTACTTTTTTGGAGGTTTTTTATTATTTTTTTTGGGTTTTGATTAATTTTTTTTTGTCCATTATTTGAATAAACAAAGTAGTCATTATCTATTTTTTTTAAATCAATACCTAAAACTACAGATTGTTCACCGTATATTTCTGTTATTTGATTTATTATTTTGAAATTTTCAAATATAGAAGAATTTATTAGTATTTTATCTGAACCATTTTTCAGAAAGAATTTTGCATCTTCTAAGGATTTAATTCCACCCCCAACCGTTATCGGAACAAAGCAAAACTCTGAAATCTTGTTTATATTTTTAATGAAATTTTCTTTATTCTTCTCATTTCTCGATATATCTAAAATTATTAGTTCATCTATATAATATGAAATATTTTTAAAATTATAATTTTTTTCTAACCAACTGATATCACCTACCTTTTGAATATTGAAGTTTCTACTTTGAAAAAAAAAATTATCGCTGTAAAGCAATGTAAAAATTAATCTTTTTTTAATCATTGGTCTTGAAAGAAATTTCTTAATAGCTTTAGACCGCTCGATTGACTTTTTTCAGGATGAAATTGTACACCAAAAATATTTTCATTTTGAAACGCAGCTAGAAATTCGGCTCCATAATTGCATATTGCGTAATTACTATTTTTTTCAAAATTCATTTTGTAAGAGTGTACAAAATAAAAATTATCTTTTAAGTTTATATCTTTAAGCAAATTGAAATCCTTATTAAACCTAGAAATATTATTAAACCCAACATGAGGTATTCTTATATCTTTTTGTTTAAACGAAAATTTGGTAACTTTATTTTTGACAAATTTTAAACCTTCGGTATATCCATCTTCAGTGCTTGAACTACCTAAAAGTTGCATTCCTAAACAAATCCCTAAGATTTTTCTCTTTTTAACTAGCCCGACTTCCATTATTTCGTCAACTAAATTGAGTTTTTTCAAGTTTTGCATAGCAATTTTAAAAGATCCAACACCCGGTAAAATTAAGTGGGAGAAATCTTTTATTTTTTGCCTATTATCTGTAACTTTCCATTTTAAACCTAGAAAACTCAAAGCGTTTGTTATCGAGTTTATATTGCCCATACCATAATCAATAATGCCTACCTGTTTCATTTTTATTTAATTTCAAATTGTGGAGACCATTTTCCATCTATTTTTTTGAATAAGTCTCTATTTGCATGTGAGTCTATAACGCTATCAAATTCTTCTTTGCTCATTTTGTAATAATCTAAATATAAACTTAAAAATTTTTCTGGATATGAATTATCATATATTTTTACCAGATTTATTGCCTGATCTCTTGTCATTGCTCCTCTTCGTATTTCTATACCAGCGTCTTGAGTAGCTCTTCCAAATCCGAATTTTAAATACATCAAATAAGTATGTAGTGCGAAAAAAGCTTGATCATTTTGGGCAAAATTTGTAAATGTTCCTACATTAGCAGTGTCACTCTCATGAAAATTCATTTTTTCTTTAGAAAATAGGTAGTTTCTGTAAGGATCCCAGGCCTCAAAAAAACCATAGTGGGTTAATTTTAAATCATTTTCCAAGATTTCTTTCTCGTTAATAGTGAAATAATAAAGTTCTTGTGGTGAAAGTTTACTTTCTTTGCATATTTCCTTGTGATCACCCTCAAAATAGTTCTTAACCATATATTTTGTATCAAAAAAAGGGTTCTCCTTATTTTGAGTTGATCCCCCATACTCTATCTCGCCATCTTCTCCATAAAATACCAAATCTATATTATATTTAACAGCAATTCTAATTACACCTGTTAAAATGGAAACAAGCCACCCATAATATGGTGACCCTTTTTTAATAAATCCTAGTCTATTTATTTTTTTCATAGCTTTAATATTTGGAGTAAGATGGATATGTTCAAACCCTTGATTAATGAAACTCTTCAAATTTTTTTCCCCCACTTCAAGTTCCATAGGCGGTCTACAGGTAACGGTTAATATATTTAATTTTAATTTCTCTTTTAGTTGGTATGCAACATACGTTCCGTCTTTTCCACCACTAACTGGAACAAGACAATCATAATTACCCTTTTTTGATTTTTTCGTTTTTTCGATTATTTCTTTTAATATTTTTTCTCTTTTTGACCAATCTAATTTTTTTTTTTCTTCCATCCATTGACAAGCATTGCAAAAACCTCTTTCATCAAAAGAAATTCTTGGTCTTGTCGACATATTCAAACAGTTTTTACACCAAAAATATTTATTCATTTTTAATCCGTAAAAAATTAAAATTAATTAAGTCTTTTTTATTAAATTTTTTCCATCCAAATAAAGATATTTTAAATCACTTTTAAAAAAAGTATTTAGAACATCATGAATACTTGAGGATATTGGGGAACCATGAAGATTTAAACTTGTATTCAAAACTGCTGGTATTTTTGATATTTTATAAAACTCTTTAACTAATTTATAATAGTTATTATTAAAACCTTTTCTTAAGATTTGAGGTCTTACAGTTTTATCATATTGATGTGTGCCATTTTTAATTTTCTTATAATTTTTGGAAAAAGTATCAAAACCAATAGTCATAAAGTCAGAGTCAATATTTTTTTTATTTTTTATAAAAAATTTATGTTTCTCATGCAGAATTGTTAACGCAAAAGGCATCCAAAAATCTCTATTTTTTATTTGCTCATTTATTTTTTCTACCACACCTTCATAGTTTGGGTTTGCAATTATACTTCTATTTCCTAGAGCTCTAGCTCCAAATTCTTCTTTTCCCTGAGCTAATGCAATAATTTCTCCTTGATTAATAAGTTTGGCTATTTTCTTAGAATTATAATTTGTGTAAATTTTTATATTTTTTCTGTTTTTTGTAAGCTTTTTTATTATTTTTAAATTTAATTTGCTTTTATATAAATCTTGACCGAGGTAAATATTTTTTAAATATTGTTCGTTTTTATTTTGTTTATTTAAATAATAACAAGCGCCTATAGATAATGAGTCATCTGTACCACACGGTGGCACAAATAGGCTTTTAACTTCTCTCATTTTGGCTAAATTTCCGTTCATTTTGATATTCATACTAACTCCGCCGCTAATAGCAAAGTCATTAACTTTATATTTTTTTGAAATTTGCTTAACTAATTTAAACGTAAGATCTTCAACTAAGTATTGGACTGCTCCAGCAATGTTATCAAAGCGATGTTTGGCTAAATTGGTCTGTAAATAATTATAAAGATCTTTTGGTCTTCTTTTATGTACTATTTTACAATCTTTAACTTTCAGTATGTCTTTGAAAACTTCATTATAGCATTTGATATAGTAAAGATGTTTTGAATATGGTGCTAATCCCATCACCTTGTATTCATGCTCATTTGGCTTCATCTTTAGTATTAAGGTAACAAATCTGTAAATTCTAGCCAGATCACATTGAGAATTTTCATATATTTTTTTTAATTCTTTATTTTGATATATCCATAATGATTGATTAAAACCATCTCCCTCACTATCTATAGTTAAGATAGCATATCTAGATTTATTTATATTAGATGCTTTAGCTGCATAAAATGCATGACAAGTATGATGATCAATAAATGAAATTTTTTTTATACTATTTTTTGATTGTTTAATTAAATAAGATTTTTGCAAATCTCTGAATATAGAATAATTATTAAAATAATCTTTAGACTTAATTTTATTATAATTTAAATAAAAATCAATTTTCTTTTTTTTTTTAAACTTTTGAAAAATAGATTTAACTTTATTGATTTTTTTATTTTTTGAGTAAAAATCTTGACCATAATAATCTATCCAATCTTTTATTGAAAAAAAATTATCTAAAGGATACTTAAATGGGAAAACAGGATTTTTGATTGTTGAGAAACCTGCTTCATTTATATTAAGTTTGTTTTTATTTGCATACGCAAGACAAAATTCTATAGATTTCTTTGGGTATCCAATAAAATTTTTTATCTTGTTAAATCTTTCTTCTTGCACTGCAGCGGTAATAGTGCCGTTTACCATTAGCGAAGCACTGGCTCCGTGACTTACGTTTATACCAAGATATACTTTGTTCATAAAATATTTTTATTATTTAATTTAATATAGTGTTTAATTTTTCTCTTATTAATTCGGTTGTTTTTACTTTTGTATTCATGATTTGATCAATATCTTCTGATAAATTATTTATATATTCTGTTTGTGACATGCTTATAATGGACAAAACTCTTTTTTTAAAATCATCATACTCTACTTCATTTTTCATAGTGCAAATTCCATTGCTTGGAAAAAGTAGATCTTTGTGCCCAGTAAAGTTACAAACTAACACTTTTTTTTTTAAAGCAATTGCTTCTCTTGGCGTAGTCGAAACGTGTCCAATGACCATTTTGCTTTTCATAATATTTATGTAGGTTGAGAACTCTTCAGATTTTTGAGGTGAAATTTGAAATTTATAGTTCTTTAAAAAATGATTATAATAATAGGTCTCCTCTAAAGGATCATTGAGTTTTCCGGAGAAAATTATTTTTAAATTTTTTTCTTTTGCTAATCTGAAAGTATATTGTGCAATTTTTCCAACTTTTTCTTGAATATCGGTAACATGTTTAAAATCACCACTAGTAATCGACTGAGGTTCTGATATTAAACATATATCGTATGTTTCTGGATCTATTTTGAGATTCCTTGATTTTACATAATTTATTGCTAATGAGGCCCGTAAAGAACCAACAATAGAATATCTATCTATTTTGCAATTTCTTTCTTCGTGAATTTTTTTGTCGAAATTACTAAAACAGAAAAATTCAGGTATATGAATTTTTTTTAATTCTTCTTGATTTTTCCATAAGGTATCTCCTCTATGCGCATGTTGAATTGCTATAAACCTTATGTTCGTTTTTTTTAATAATTTTGATGTAATATGAAAGTCTTCACTATTATCAACGTTTGTTATAACTATTTTTGGATTAATAATCTTGATTACAGAGATAATATAATTTTGTTTTAGACTTGCCCTAAAAAAATTTGTGATTAAGCTAAAAATAATTTTTTTTGATATATAAATTTCTTTTATTTTTTCTATTCTTACTGAAAACACTGCATAATTAATGTCTGATAATAACATCTCCAAAAATTTAGAATTTTCACAGTCATAAATTAGTAAAGATTTTTTTTCAGGGTTTTTAAAAATAAATTTTGTATTTTTTATAAGCGTTATTATTTTTCTAAGGTATGAAAAGTAAAATTTATAAAACATTCTAATAATTAGATTCTTTGAGCATTTGTGGTAACCTTTATTTAAATAGAATTTTTCCATAAACAACATTACGGATAATTTTTTATCAAAATTAGGTGTAATTATTTCGGTGGTTTGTCTTAGTCTCATTTTTAGAGCAAAAATTAAGAATTAGTGATTTAAATTTATTTTAATTTTCCGTCTTTTCTAAGTTGTTCTCTTATTTTCGTGGCAGATATGTTTTGAGTATCTTTATCTAAAACAATTTCTTCGATTTTATAGCCTACTCCTCTACCATAACAAATATTTGTTAGGTTGGGTACTAAAGAAACTTTTATTCTGTTTTTGTAAATATCTAGAGCTTTGAATATGTTTTTTTCTACTGTATTAAAATCAAAAGGATTATCACCAACTCCTTGTACATCTCTGACCATTATATTTACTTGTCCAGTTTTTTTTATAATTTCCTCAAAAAGTTTTTGATGACCTTTATGCCAAGGCTGCCATCTACCTAGCATTTGTGCCGTGGGTTTTTTGTTGTCCCATTTGTATGGAGATATTTTGTCTGCAATTAAATATTTTAATAAATCAGCATTTTTTTCTTTAACAATAAAATCTACTTCTTTTGGATCAGGTTTCTCAAAAATTTTATTAGTGTCTTGAAAACGACCTTCCTTGATAGTATCCATCCATATCAAAAAGTCTGGATTGAAATCTAATCTGGTTTTTTTTGTAGGACAAACAAAATCAGCTATTACATTTTTTCCTTTTTTTAAATTCTGTTCAGATAAATCTCTCATCCTATTAGCCTGTCTGAGTCTACCCTCCATGCTAAAGTCCCAATCATTTGCTTCTTTTCTTACGGCATCAGCATTTAACCAAACTGCATCAATCAATTTAGCAAGTCTTTCACTTAAGAAGCTTTTTCCTGATCCTGGCAATCCCATTATTAAAATTTTAATATTTCTTTTCATTAATATCTTTAATTTGACAAGGGTATAGTTTATTTGGAAAATATTGCAATCAAATCTTTGTAGAAACTATAATTTTGAGTAGGCTCCGCACTTTGTAAAAATACAATTTTTTTTACATTTTTTTTTCATTAGATTTTTAAATTGGGCTAAATAAAAAATCCTTTTTATTTAAAGTAGTTTTTACGTTACCCATTAAAATATTGATTTTATTTTTTTGTAAATCAATAATTTTAAAAATTTTCTCTACAAACGGACCTGTATTAAATCTATAATTAGTATTTATTTTCAAATCAAATAATGATTTGGATATGAAACCTTTACTATCAGTTAAAGATTTACACCTGCTTATAAAACTGACTATTTCACTTTGAGATTGTTTGGACCCATTAAGGATGTAATCCAAACCTTTGGAAAATTTTAAATTACTTAGAATATTATAATTATTAAAATTTTCATGGTAACAAAAAATATAATTACCAAGTAATGGCAATTCTAACTCACGTAGTTTATTTTTACTGTATCTTTGAATTTTTATTTTTGGTTGATAGAAAACGCAATTATTTCCAACTTTTTTTTTAAAATCGTCCTTTAAAGAGCTTAGTTTTTTTTTGTTAAATTTAATTATTATCCACATTTTTTTTAAGTTCTTTTTTTAACTCATCATACTCTTTCATTTTTCGCTTCATAAAGTTTATTGTAAGTTTTGTTTTTTCAGCAATTCCTGCAGGTGTTAATACATATAAATAATTCAGCTTGTTTGGATTCTTTTTAAAATTTTCAATTTTTACAAGACCCTTGTCCTGAAGAGCTTTCAAACAATAATTAAGTTTGCCTAAGCTAAAACCAAGCTCCTCGGCCAACTCTCTTTGAGTAGAATTTGGTTTTTTTTGAATTTTTCTTAAAACTTTAAAATAATCTTCTTGATTTTTCATAATGTTCTAATTTATAATGTTCAATTGTTGAACAGTAAAGAGGTAATTTATTTTTTTATTTTTCATTAATTAAACATCTAATTATTTTTGGGAAATAATCTTTTTATATTCCTCTACTTTGGATTGCGGTATTAATTCTGTTGGTGTTTCCAAATTTACTTTGTTTGAGGTTACTATATCGGGAACAGACTTATATTTTCTAATTTTAATTTTTAATTTATTCATTGAAGATTTTAGGAAACCAGTTTCTTGTTTTAATCCGTAAACACATTTGGAGCACGGCGTGTTAGCTTTGTAAAAAATATGATCTATAAAAGTTTTTCTTAAAGCTAGGTTTTTCTTTCCATTCCAAACTTGCTTAATTGTTTCAATATTTATATTTCCAAGTATATTTTCACCATAATAATCTGCGATGCATTGATGTACTTTTCCGTCATGTCCAATAGCAAGTCTTTGCCATGGTTTTGGACACATAAAATATTTATCGTAGTCTAAGTCTGTAATCTTTTTATTTACATCTCTTATCTGATCAGAAATAACATTTATTTTGTCAGCAATGTTTTTCCAACTTTCATAATATTTTTCAGAATTATTTTCTAGGGCTGAATGAACTGACTGAACTCTAATTAAGGGCTTTGTTAAATTTTTTGAGTCCCTTAAGTCCCTAAGATACTTTACTCTTTCTAAAGTTTCCTCAAATTTTGCTGGAAATCTAATTTTATTATAAACTTGGTCTGTTCCATCTGCTGAAATACTTATCCAGTCAAGTCCACTTTCAATTAATTCTTCTGATTTTTTTTTAGTAAGAAGTTCTGCATTTGTCAAGAAAGCAACATGTGGGATACCTTTTTCTTTGGCATATTTTACCATCTCTATAATTTTGGGATTTAGCATGGGTTCACCTCTCCAACTTAATTTTATTGAAAATGTATTATTTGATGCTGCTTCATCAACAATTTTTTTAAATAAATCAAATTTCATTATGCCTTTAATTTTTTCTGGCATATACGTTGTCCAGCACATTGGGCATCTCATTTGACACTTGCTAGCTGCTTCAACTTCGAGGTGAGTTGGAAATTGCGCGCCAATTAAAAGTTTTGGATATATGTAAAACCTTACTCTATCTAAAAGATGACGAAATAAATGTCCGCCTTTTAAAAAAAAACTTAAATTTTTTTTAAATCCGCCAATAGTAAAATAAGCTTTTTCAAAAATGAAAAAATTTTTAAAAAAAGAAGATATTTTTTTGTTTAATTCAGACATTGTATTATAATGTTATTATTATTTTTTTGAATAAATTAACATTTAATTTGTAATTTTCAATGTGTTTGTTCAAATAGTGAACAATATATGAGTTTTACCGCAATTATTCAGGCTAGAATCGGCTCAAAAAGACTTCCAGGAAAAGTAATGATGAAATTATCTGATTTTGACAGAAATTCAGAGGTTATACGAATATTAATAAATAGGGTGTCTTTATCGAAGAACATTAAAAATATTATTGTAGCAACATCCAAAAACAAAAGTGATGCACAAATAGTTAAATTTTGTAAAAGTGAAAAAATTAAATACCACAAAGGGAGTGAGAAAAATGTCTTAAGAAGAGTTTACGAAGCATCAAAAAAAACTAAAGACAAAAATTTGGTGCTTCTTACTGGAGATAATCCACTTATAGATTATAAAATAATTGACTATATGATTAACTATTTAAAAAAAAATCCAGAGGTACAATTTCTTACTAATAGTAATTTTTTTAAAAAAGATAGTCAAAGATTCCCCGACGGTATGATTGTTTCAATTTTAAAGAAAAATATTTTAAGATTAGCGATTAAAAAAGCTAATAAAAAAGATGAATTAGAACACCCAACTTTATTTTTTTATACAAAAGGGAAAGAAATGTTAAATATAAAAAATATTAAAGTTCCAGTTAAATGGTTGAGCAAATACAAAATTCGACTAACTCTTGATACTTTTAAAGACTATAAATTAATCAAAATATTATATGAAAAGCTTAGTAAAAAAAATAAATACTTTGGTTTAGTTGAAATAAATAAATTTATTAATAAAAATTCTCGATTTTTAAAAATTAATAAAAAAGTAAAACAAAAACTTCCATCAATTTTAAATAATTAGTTTTTTACTTTTTTACTTCTTTGAGTAAAGTATTTGCAACTTTTAGATCATTTGAGGAGCTTATAAAAAAACTTTCGGCTGATGTTACCTCAAATCCAACAACTCTGTTTCCTGTGAGGCTATTATTTTCAATATTCTTACTTTTAAAAGCTAAACATGTTGTTGTATCTTTGTAAAACTCTTGTTTATTAATTTGGTTTGTCTGTTTATAGTTTAAAGAAGTTAAATTTTCTTTTTTTCTAAAAAAGATTTCATTCTTAATACTCTCAATACCAATTGAGGATGTTGCATTTGCTAGAACAATAGTAGATAAGGCTTCCTCTAATGTAAAATGAGTTACGAACGGAGTTTGAATATATCTTAATATCACAACACCCGATAGCTTTGGGTCCATTTTTTTAATAATATTTTTTAGAGAAAAAAGTATACTAGTTTTTCTATTTGTATCTTGCATATTCCTTTTAATAAAAGAAATTCTCTTATCTTTTTTTTTAAAGTTGCTAACTATTTTTAAAACCTCGTTTGTGTCTGAAATGACAACGATATAATCAATAACATCTGACTTACAACACATTTCCAGATCTCTTTCTAATAGTGTTTTGCCATCAAGTTTTTGTGCCCAAAGATTTTTTACAAAATCAAAGTATTTTCTACATGGAATGATTAAAATTATTGGGGAGAATTTTTTCTTAAATTTAAGATTGTCTTTTTTTATAGCTCTTCTGGCAGAAAAAATTTTTAATTCTTTATTTGTTAAATTATTTGAATGTCTCCTATAATAAAATAAAGGAAGATTAATATTATGTATTCTATATTTTTTTTTAAGTTTGAAATAAATATCCAAACCATCTTGTGCTCCTAGATCTTCTCTATAAAATCCTACCTCTTTTAAAAACCTTTTTCTAATAAGACAACAAGCTCCATTGGGTGGTAATATTTTGTGCTTATTATTACCTTTTTTTTCTGTCCATTCGTAAGAAATGATTTTGTTATCAGAACTAATAAAAAAATAATCAGAAAAAAGCAGGGCAGTTTTTTTGTTTTTTTCTAAATACCCCGAAAAAACTTTTAAAATATTGTGATCAAAATAATCGTCCCCATCCAACCTAATAACGTATTCTCCACTAGCTTTTTTAACGGCTATATTGCATGCTTGGGGAAAATTCTTGTTAGTTAAACTTATAATTTTTATTTTTTTGTGCTTTTTAAATTTTTTAAATATTTCTAAAGTGTTATCGGTAGACGAATTATCCACTAATATTAATTCCCAATTGCTATAAGTCTGATTGATAACGCTTTTGATTGCCTGCAAAACAAATTTACCATAGTTATGGCTGATAATATAAACTGAAATTTTCATTTTTTTATGTTTAACATTTTAAAGTCTTTTTCAAAAGTTGATAAATTTTTTAAATCTTGTGGGGTCATGCTGCAAGAATGATCTGGGCCGTAAAATTTTTTATTTAATGTAAAATGTTTTTCAACTATTTTTGCCCCAAGACTTATTGATATTTTTGCTGCTGTTAAACCTATGGTATGATCACTAAATCCTAAATATTTTTTTACAAAGTCATTCTTTTTAAATTTTATTTTTTTTAGCTCAGTAGGATAATCGGATATACAATATAAATAACCTAGTATATTGCCTTTTAATTTTGGTAGAGATTTTTTTTTCCATTTGCCCAAAGATATGATTGTAGGGATTCTTGTTGCAAGGATATTTTTTATGAGTGCTTTATCATTAATAGATCTTGAGGCTATTTTGATTTTTTTGACTTTAATTTCCTGTAGCCATTTGACTCTCTCTTCATCAAATGCCGAAGCCATGAATTCAATTTTATTTTTTTGACAAAGTCTGTTTAAATATTTAACTTGTTGATAATTTAATTCAGTTTTGCAGTTGTAATTATACCATTGATTATTTTTTTTTTTAAAAAGTCTTTTTGCATTAAAAAGTTGAAACTTTACAATATCGGCTCCATTTTGTTTTGCTTCGATAATTAGTTTTTTAGCAAGTGACATACTGCCATTATGGTTTTGTCCTATTTCTGCAATTATCATTTTTTTAAAATTATTTAAACATTAACCATTTATTAAGTATAATAAAACTGAAAATTGTATGACCATGTAATTTATTTTTATTGTTGATCATTTTATTTATAACTTTTAAAGAATTTTTTTTGATTATATTTCTTTTGACTAGCTCTGAACTATTTTCAAATGTTTCATCGATAAGATCTTTCCACTCATTTTTTAACCAGTGATCTATAGGAACATTAAAACCATGCTTAGGTCTATTTACTATTTCAGGTGTCAAAATCTCTTTAAAGGCTTCTCGTAGAATCCATTTTAATTTATTATCCTTGAACATATATTTATATGGAATTTTTTCAGATAGATTAAGGATATCTGGACTTACAAATGGACACCTACTTTCAACAGATTTAGCCATTGTCATCCTGTCAACTTTTGTGAGCATTTCGTTTTTAAGATAAAAGCTTCTGTCATTTTGTATAAAATCAATAGGTTTTTTAATTTTTTTTTGTTTAGAAAAAATTAGTCTTGAGTCAATTTTGGCATCTAGAATTTGTTTAGAAAAAATATTTTTCTTATCAATCTCAGAACCATAATAATGAAGTGCATAAGATAGATTATTTACATTGTTTGAAAAAATTGATTTAAACTTTTTGTGTTCATCTAAATTTATTGAATGCATAGTTATATCGTTTTTATTTAAATTTTTATTCTTATCGAATAAACCTAAAAATTTATACCAATTATATCCTCCAAAACATTCATCTGATCCATCTCCTGAAAGTAGAACTTTTGTTTTATTGTTTTGAGCGGCTTCAGCAACAAACATAATACCTAAAGCCGAGGAAACTCCTGTTGGTTGGTCATAATAATAAGCAAAATCGTTTAGTTTTTCTTTAAAATCTCTTGCCGAAACATTAATAGTGTGATGATTACTTCCAATTTTTTTTGCTGTGGACTCTGCATCTTTTGCTTCATTAGTTGTTCCACCATAAAAATCTACTAATTCAGGAAATGCGATGGTATATGTGTCTATTTTTTTTAAAAATTTTGATGCTACACTGGCAACAATATTACTATCAAGTCCACCGCTAAGAAAAGAACCTACATTAACATCTGACATAAGTTTTGTTTTTATTGAATGTTCTACAGTTTTTTTTGTTGCGTATTTAAAATCTGACACGTCTTTGAGTTTAGAAAAGTCGCTAAGAAAATTGCATTTAATTTTAAATTTTTCGATTTTTTTTTCAGTTATTTCCATTACAAAACCATTTTCGACAGATTTAACTTTTTTATAGATTGTATTTGGTTCAGGCACCCATAGAAATGTTGGTAGGTCCCAGATTGATTGAAAATCTAAATCATCATTGAAACAAGTCAATTTATTGAGTGATTTAATTTCTGAGGAGAAAAAAAAATCTTTTTTGTTTTGAAAATAATATAAAGGTTTTTCACCCGCTGTGTCCCTAGCCAATAAAATCTTTTTTTTGAATTTATCCCAAATAGCAATCGAAAACATACCATCTAAATAATTAAAAACTTTTCTTCCATATAAATTATAAAGATGAGGTATTACCTCTCCATCTGATTTAGACTTAAATTTAAATCCTTTTTTTAATAGAAATTTCCTTAATTGTGGAGAATTATAAATTTCTCCATTATAAACTACGACTGTATTATTTTTTTCATCTACAAACGGCTGATTGCCGTTAATAATATCATTGATTGCAAGTCTATTTATCCCAAGGGCAATATATTGATCTTCATAAATATTGAAATTATCTGGGCCTCTATGAATAATTTCTTCAGATATTTTTTTAATTTCTTTTTTTAAAATCGGATTTTTACTAAATATACCTGTTATCCCGCACATTAAGTTTTAAAAGTTAATTAGTTTTATATTTGTATTATTTTTATTATATTTGAACTTACTAGATAAATTTAATAAATATTTTTTTTTAATTCTATTTGAGAATATATATTTTATCTTTTTTTTTAAAAAATAATTTATTGAACAAACAATTATAAAATTGTAATTGCCGAGATTTTTTTTATTATTATCTAATTTTACGTTTTTTATACCAGACTTTTTTAGTGGCTGCTCACTTTCCAAAACTCGTACAAAAAATAATTTTTTAAGCATTTTGTAAAGCTCTATGTATTTAGAGTTTCTGAAATCAACTACACCATCCTTGAAAGATAGTCCAACTAACAAGATTTTTGGTTTTTTTATTTTTTTTATTAATTTAACTATTTTGTTATAGACTAAATTCACAAACCTCTCATTATATGATCGACATAAAGTTATTATACTAGAATCTATGTTTTTCTTTTTGCAGTCATCTATTAAATAGTAAGGATCGATTGAAACGCAGTGTCCACCGACAAGACCTGGATAAAAATTTAAAGAATTCCATTTTGTAGAACATGTTTCTAGAACATCTGTGAAACTTATTCCTAATTTATTTGCAATGACAGAGCCCTGATTTGTTAAAGCAATATTGACATCACGTTGTATATTCTCGAAGATTTTAGCCATTTCAGCGGTTTTTATATTTTTTGCTTTATAAACTTTTTTACAAATTTTATTGTAAATCTCATCACAAATTTTTAATCCTGCTTTTGTATCTGAAGAAATTACTTTTACTAAATTAGATAATGTGTGTTCTTTGTCACCCACATTTATTCTCTCTGGTGAGAAACACAAGTTAAAATTAATTTTATTTAAGTTTAATATTTTTTTACAAGGTCCCTCGACTGTGCCAGGTGAGACAGTGCTTTCAATTATTACAGTATCATTACTTTTTAAATTTTTACTTACATACTTACAAGCACTGAGTAAACTTCTAAAATCAGGCTTGTTATTTACATATACTGGCGTGGGAACAGTGATTATGTAAACATTGCTTTTTAAAACAAATTTTTTGTCATTTAAAAAAACCTTTTTACAAATTCTATCAAGTTTTTTTTTTGAAAATTCTAAGTTTCTATCAAAAGACTTTTTTAATTCATTAACTCTATTTCTGTCAGCATCAATACCAATAACGTCAAAAAAATTTGAAAGTTCTAACATCAAAGGAAGCCCAACGTATCCTAGTCCAACAACACAAATTTTATATTTCTTTTTTATCATACCATTCAAAAAAATTTTTTACTCCTTGTTCAATACTTATTTTATATTTAAAACCGTAGAACCTTTTTTCCCTTACTTTGTTATTTACTGATTTTTGAACATCCCCTTTTTGCTTGGGTAACATTTTCTTTATAGATTTTTTATTGATCATTTTTTCTATAAGTGAAATGTAGTACATTAAATTTACTGACCTAGGATTTCCTATGCTGACAACTTTGGCAAAACTTTTATTTGATTTGAAATTAATTAACCGTTCTAAATTGAAAATAACATCATCTATATAAGTAAAACTTCTAAAGTGGTTTCCTTTATTAAAAACATCAATAGGTTTACCAGTAGAAATATTTTTAGCAAATTTATATAAGGACATATCAGGCCTACTATATGAGCCATAAACAGTAAAAAATCTTACTCCAAATATTTTCATTTTATTATTTGTTGAATATAGTGTCGAAATTAATTCCATGGATTTTTTTGTAATTGCATACATAGATATGGGTTTATCAACTTTTTTATTTTTTGTATCTCCGTAAACAGAAGAACTACTTGCATAAATCAATTTTCTAATCTTTTTTGAATTTTTAAAATATTCAAGGAGTTTTATATAAGCATAAATATTATCGTTTACATAGCAATATGGGTTAATAAACGAATATCTTACACCTGCTTGTCCTGCTAAGTGTATTATAAAAATAATCTTTTTTTTAAATTTATTTAATTTTTTATAAGTTATATCTTTCTTGAGATCTGAGTTTATGAAATGGAAATTTTTATCTTTTTTTAAAATAGACAACCTTTTTTTTTTAAATTTTGGATCATAGTAGTTATTTAAATTGTCAATCCCTACAACTTTTTTTCCTTTTTTCAAAAAATGTAATGCCGTATGAAAACCAATAAACCCAGCGCTACCAGTTATTAAAATCATTTTATATAAGAAGATTTATAATGTTCAATAGTTGAACAGTAAAGAGAAAAGTTTAAATTTATTCAAAAAAACAGATAAAACAATTTTTTTTAATCAAAAAGCAACTGACTTATTAAAGATCATTATTTTTTGTAAGCAAATAAGAAGTGTAACCACCCTTTTTCGGACCATATAGAAGCTCATTTTCCGTCACTTCCTTGACAATAGGAAATAACTTGTTGCACCATTCTTCTTTTATACGAGTTCTAGATTTTAAAGTTATTGAATTTGACATTTTAATTAAAAATGGTGAGATTGGTCTAAGTCCAAAATCCCAAATTTTTAATGTAAGACTTGAGAACAATTGTTCTTTACTCACAATTTTAAATTTATTTTTCTTTAACCATTTCTCAAAAGATGCTTGGTTTATTATAATTTGCATAGTTTTTTTTCTTCCTCTATTTATCAGGTCCCAAGTTTT
>CACHHJ010000001.1:0-75000 GCA_902579585.1 uncultured Pelagibacteraceae bacterium | reverse complement strand
TTTCCACCCCCTAGCCCATTTAGTGCTCTACCTCTAAAAGTCTGTTTATTCAACGCACTACCTAAATAGTTTTCGCGGAAAACCAGCTATCTACGAATTTGGTTGGCCTTTCACCCCTTACCACAAATCATCCAAAGACTTTTCAACGTCAACTGGTTCGGTCCTCCGGCAAGTGTTACCCTGCTTTCAACCTGTTCATGGTAAGCTCATTCGTTTTCGGGTCTAATTCATACAACTAATTCGCCCATTTAAGACTCGCTTTCGCTGCGCCTACACCTAATCGGCTTAAGCTTGCTGGATAAATTAAGTCACTGACCCATTATACAAAAGGTACGCCATCACTCTAAAAAGAGCTTTGACTGTTTGTAGGCATACGGTTTCAGGTTCTATTTCACTCCCCTAATAGGGGTTCTTTTCACCTTTCCCTCACGGTACTTGTTCACTATCGGTCACTGAAGAGTACTTAGGCTTAGAGGGTGGTCCCCCTATATTCGAGCAAGATTACACGTGTCCCGCTTTACTCAAGAAAATTAATAAGTATTACTTCTAAAGGACTATCACCTGCTGTGGTTAGCCTTTCCAGACTATTCAAATTAACTTATCAACTTTACTGGCCTGTTCCGCTTTCGCTCGCCACTACTAACGGAGTCTCAATTGATTTCTTTTCCTCCGGGTACTTAGATGTTTCAGTTCTCCGGGTTTGCTTTTTACACCTATGAATTCAGTGTAAAATAACTCATAAAGAGTTGGGTTTTCCCATTCGGAAATTTTCGGATCAAAGCCTGCATACAGCTCCCCGAAACTTATCGCAGTATACCACGTCCTTCATCGCCTTTCAGTGCCTAGGCATCCGCCATACGCCCTTAAACGCTTGATTTAATGCACAGAAAAAAGTTTTCTGTAAAAATTAAATTTTTGTTGGAATGTTCATCTATTCGAACATTCTTTGATTGTTCATCTATTCGAACAATCGGATATAGATATTGATAAAATTATTTACGATTTAAAAATGCTAAAAGTGTCAATTTTGGTGGAGGATAGCGGGATCGAACCGCTGACCTCCTGAATGCAAATCAGGCGCTCTCCCAGCTGAGCTAATCCCCCCTAAACTATGGTGGGCCGAGGACGACTCGAACGTCCGACCTCACCCTTATCAGGGGTGCGCTCTAACCACCTGAGCTACCGGCCCCTAAAGTCATTTTATAGAGACACTTTGAAGAAGAGAAATGAGGACGGTCACATTAACTAATTTTTTGTGACCAAAAGAAATTTTTGGTCATCCTTAGAAAGGAGGTGATCCAGCCGCAGGTTCCCCTACGGCTACCTTGTTACGACTTCACCCCAGTCGCTGATCGTACCGTAGTCAAAGGTTTGACCCTTTGCCTTAAGGTGTAACCAACTTCCATGGTGTGACGGGCGGTGTGTACAAGACCCGGGAACGTATTCACCGCGGCGCGCTGATCCGCGATTACTAGCAATTCCAGCTTCATGTACTCGAGTTGCAGAGTACAATCCGAACTGAGACATATTTTTGGGATTAGCTAGGAGTCGCCTCTTTGCATCCCATTGTAAATGCCATTGTAGCACGTGTGTAGCCCAACACGTAAGGGCCATGAGGACTTGACGTCATCCCCACCTTCCTCCAGCTTATCACTGGCAGTTCGTCTAGAGTACTCAACTAAATGTTAGTAACTAAACGTAGGGGTTGCGCTCGTTGCGGGACTTAACCCAACATCTCACGACACGAGCTGACGACAGCCATGCAGCACCTGTGTTTCGTCCAACTGAATGAAGAAACCAATCTCTTGGTCTCGCGACGAACATGTCAAGTGTTGGTAAGGTTCTGCGCGTATCTTCGAATTAAACCACATGCTCCACTGCTTGTGCGGGTCCCCGTCAATTCATTTGAGTTTTAACCTTGCGGTCGTACTCCCCAGGCGGTGTGCTTAACGCTTTTGCTGCGACACTGAAAAAAAAATTTCCAACGTCTAGCACACATCGTTTACAGCATGGACTACGAGGGTATCTAATCCTCTTCGCTACCCATGCTTTCGCTCCTCAGTGTCAGTAATGATCCAGAAAGTTGCCTTCGCATTTGGTGTTCTTTCTAATATCTACGAATTTCACCTCTACACTAGAAATTCCACTTTCCTCTATCACACTCAAGCTAAAAAGTTTTGATGGCAGTTCCAAGGTTGAGCCTTGGGATTTCACCACCAACTTTTTTAACCACCTACGAGCTCTTTAAGCCCAGTAATTCCGAACTACGCTAGGTCCCTTCGTATTACCGCGGCTGCTGGCACGAAGTTAGCCGGACCTTCTTATTCGGGTACAGTCATTTTCTTCCCCGACGAAAGAGTTTTACAACCCAAAGGCCTTCTTCACTCACGCGGCATCGCTGCATCAGGGTTTCCCCCATTGTGCAAGATTCCTTACTGCTGCCTCCCGTAGGAGTCTGGGCCGTGTCTCAGTCCCAATGTGGCTGGTCTTCCTCTAAGAACAGCTATTGATCGTTGCCTTGGTGAGCTTTTACCTCACCAACAAGCTAATCAAGTGCGGGCTCATCTTTTGGCGCATAAAGCTTTCCCCGTGAGGGCTTATCCAGTATTAGCTCAGGTTTCCCCGAGTTATTCCAAACCAAAAGGCAGATTCCCACATTATACTCACCCGTCTGCCACTCAGTATTGCTACTGCGTTCGACTTGCATGTATAAGGCGTGCCGCCAGCGTACGTTCTGAGCCATGATCAAACTCTCAAGTTTAATAACGGCGCACACTAGCTTTAATAACTTTAGATTAAACTAAAGTTACTTTCGTTAAAGTGTGTACGACAATTTCTTTGTTAACCTAACCGTCCACACTTCTCTTCTTAATTTTTACAATGTAAAAAAGCTGAGTTTTCCATATTTAAGAGAAAACTATCGCGCCAAATCAGATTGAAATCTGCTAAAAGCTTAGTTTCTATGCCAATTAGAGCGAAACGCCGTTATACAAAATTTGCAGAATTAATCAAGGCGTATATTTTGCTGTTTTGATGAAAAAACCCTGTAAAATGGCTATTTTTTTTCTACTTGGCATTGTAAAAATTGTTTTTTTTGAATATATGAAAAATCTATAATGAAAAAAAATATATTAAAAATCTATCTTAATAAAATCATTACCCTAAACAAAAAAATATATAAAAATATTGATGTATCTAGAAACTACGTATTATTTGGATTTGTAATAATTTTTATTGTTAGTGCACTATTTACTTATAGTTCTGCCTTAAAAAAAAAGAGATTAGAGGCAATAGACGCGTTTGTTTCGAGCAATGAAACTATTCTTTTGAAAAATTATTTACTTAATCAGATTAAGTCACCTTATTTTGAATATGATTATGTCGTAAAAAATAATGATACAATGGAGTCAATACTAAAAAAATTCAGTGTTAAAAAAAATGAAATTAGTTTTGTTGTTAAAGAGATAAAAAAAAGGAAGCTTTCAAATATAATCCCGAATCAGAAAGTTAAATTTGTACTTAGAAGATCAAAAGACAAAGAGGATATGGAAATACTTAAAGTAGAATATCCTATCTCAAAAACAACATATGTTAATATTGATAAAGGGAGCGGTGGTCTTAAAGTAACGAAAAATATCACCCAACTATTTAAAAAAAAGATAGTAGCTAACGGAAAAATATCAAATAATCTCTACAGTTCGGCAATAAAAGCCAAAATGGAACCAAATATAATTATTGAATTTGCAAGAATATTTGGTTTTGAGGTTGATTTTCAAAGGGATATCAGAAAAGGCGATGAGTTTGAAGTTATGTATGAAAAATATGTAGATGACACAAACAAATTTATTCAAACAGGTAAGATTTTATATGCTTATCTAAATGTAAATAACCAAAAAATAAAATTATATAGGTTTGAAAGTAAAAATGATTTTGATTTCTACGATGAGAAAGGTAAAAGTATTAGTAAAGCTTTAATGAAAACTCCAATTAATGGTGCGAGATTGTCTTCACCTTTTGGTTCGCGTAAACACCCAATTTTAGGTTTTACAAAACACCATAATGGGACTGACTTTGCAGCACCGACCGGGACTCCTATTATGGCATCTGGCAATGGAACTGTTATTAAAGCCGGATGGTGTGGTAATGGTGGCAACTGCGTTAGAATAAGACATAACTCCTCTTACACCACTGGTTATGGTCATCTTTCAAAATTTGCAACAAAGACAGGTAGGCGTGTTAGACAAGGACAAATTATTGGTTATGTTGGAAACACAGGAATGTCGACCGGCCCTCACTTGCATTATACTGTCAAATATAACGGAAAGTTTATTAATTCTCAAAAATTAAAATTACCATCAGGAAAAATTTTAAAGGGGGAGGAAAGAAAATTATTTGAAATTGATAGAATTAAATTAGATGTTGAAGTTGCTGAGCTAAGAAATTAACTTTGTTCGTTAGCAACATTTTGCTCTTCTTTATTATTTTCTTTATCTTTGAAAGTTTCTTTTATTTTACTGGGACCTATTTCTGAAAGAATTCTTGAAAAATGATCTGAATGCTGTAGATAATTTTCATATAAAATCTTATCACCAGAGCTTAAGGCCTCTTTTGCTAAGTTTTTATATTTTTCAATTATTCTTTCTAAATTATGAGGATTTTTATTTATATGACTTCTTGATAAACTATTTCTATGAATATTATTTTGATGAATAACACCATTATTATTCATTCCATTTGAGGGTCTTCTCGAACGAAATTTGTTATTTCTTGGTTTAAATCTTCTTATTTTATCATTTCTCATTTGAATAATTATATTTTACTAAATTTAATCTATTAAATTTTTTTTTTTTTATTTATTAAATTATTTTTTTAATAACGTGCTAAAAATACAACGAATATTGTTTTCAAAGTCTTTTATTACAAATTTTTCTTTAAAATTATTTGCTATCAAAAGGTTTCTCACAGCCTTATATTGCCCGTGACCAATTTCTATAGCTAAAATACCATTTAATTTAAGAACGCTAATAGACTTGTAAATAACTTTTTTAATTACGTCAAGACCATCATTTCCACCATCTAGAGCTAAGGTTGGTTCAAATCTTTTAATATCATTGGATAAACGTTTGATATCTCTCTTAATTATATAAGGCGGATTTGATACGACTAAATCAAATTTGATACCACACAATTCATCAACAGATTTATGAAAAAGCTTGCACTTATTTTCTAATTTAAATTTTTTCATATTAATCTTGCTATTTTTTAGGGTTTTTTTACACACATCAATTCCAATCCCGTGGCTATGTTTCAAATGATTTAAAATCGAGAGTATTATGCAACCACTACCAATGCCAATTTCTAAAAAAAATAAACTTTTATTTTTAAAGATTTTCATAATCGGTTCAATTAATAGTTCAGTTTCTGGTCTAGGTATTAAGGATTTTTTATCAACAAAAAAATCAGATCCCATAAACTCTTTTGTTTTAAGAATATAAGCTATAGGCTCGTATTGTGATCTTCTTGCAATTTGATTTTTAAATTTTGCAATATTTTTATAGTTGACCTTGCTTTGTTTTGTTAGAAGTTTTTCTCTTGAAGTATTTAAAATCTTAGAAAGAATAATTTCACTGTCAATTAGATGAGACGAAATTTTATTTTTTTTTAAAATTTCTGATCCTAAATTTAAAAGCTGCAAAGTTTTCATATTAAGTTAAACCCTGTAATTTTAAATCTTGATCTTTTAATCTTAAATTTTCATTCATCTCTTCATGAATATCCCCGCTTAAAAATTCCTCCAATTTATGAAGTGTTAAATTAATTCTGTGGTCTGTAACTCTTCCCTGAGGAAAGTTGTAAGTTCTTATTCTTTCTGATCTATCACCCGTCCCTATCTGGTTTTTTCTTTCATTGGAACGCTCCTTTTCTTTTTTAAGTTTTTCAGCTTCATAAATTCTTGCTCTTAATATCTTAAGTGCCTTCGACTTATTTTTATGTTGTGATTTTTCGTCTTGCTGTGTAACAACTATGTTAGTTGGAATATGAGTGATTCTAACTGCACTATCTGTTGTATTCACTGACTGACCGCCTGGCCCGCTAGATCTAAAAACATCTATCCTTAAATCTGAGTCATTAAGTTTTATATCAACATCTTCTGCTTCAGGTAAAATTGCAACTGTTGCGGCAGATGTATGGACTCTACCTTGTGCCTCTGTACTTGGAACTCTTTGAACTCTATGGACTCCAGATTCATATTTTAGATAAGAAAATATATTTTCTCCTTTAACAGAAAATATTATCTCTTTGAAACCGCCTGCCTCACTTTTTGATATAGTTATAATTTCCATTTTCCATCTTTTTTTAGTACATACTTTTTCGTACATTTTAAACAAATCTGAAACAAATAATGTAGCTTCAAGTCCACCAGTACCTGCTCTAATTTCTACAATAACATTTTTTTCATCGTCCCTATCTTTAGGTAATAAGAATATTTTTAATAATTTTTCATGTTTATTTTTTTGGCTTTCAACTGTATCGAGCTCCTTTTTTGCCATTATTATCATTTCTTGATCATTTTTTTTATCATTTATAATATTATTTAAATCTTTTTTATTCTTATCAAAATTTACATATTCTTTAGCTTGGTTAATTATATTTTTAAGATCTGAATATTCTTTTGATTTTTTTGCAAAAAGCTTTGCATCAAACTTTCCTGTTGAGAGTTCTTTTTCTAATAAATCATATCTTTCTATAATATTTTTAACTTTATCAATGGGTATCATTAGATTTAATTTTTTAGTTCTTTGACTTTTGCTTCTACAAGCTCAACAACTTTATCTATAAGTGAATTACTGGCTATTTTTTCGTGAGGAATGCCAGACAGATAAAGCAAATTACTACCTTCGCCACCACCTGTTAACCCTACATCTGTTTGTGAAGCTTCTCCGGGTCCATTTACTACGCATCCAATTATTGACAGAGTTAATGGTTTTTTTATATGTGATAATTTATTTTCAAGTATTTTTACTGTTTCAATAACTGGAAAAGCTTGTCTCGCACAAGATGGGCAGGAAATAATTTGAACACCTCTTGATCTAATACCTAAAGATCCTAATATCTCATAACCTGCTTTTATTTCTTCAATTGGATCTGCTGATAGAGAAACTCTTATAGTATCGCCAATACCTCTCATTAATAAAGATCCAATTCCAATAGAAGATTTAATGCTGCCTGGAAACAATCCACCTGCTTCAGTTATTCCTAAATGTAAAGGATAGTCATAACTTTTCGATAGCAATTCATAGGCTTTAACTGCTAGAAAAACATCAGAGGATTTGACACTAATTTTAAAATTAAAAAAGTCATTATCTTCTAAAAGTTTTATATTATAAGTTGCACTTTCAACTAAGGCTTCAGGACACGGCTCTTTATATTTCTCTAATATTTTTTTTTCAAGAGACCCTGCATTTACACCTATTCGAATTGCACAATCATAATCTTTAGCGGCTTTAATTACATCTTTTACCCTTTCATTTGATCCAATATTTCCTGGATTAATTCTTAAGCAACTAGCACCTGATTTGGCTGCCTCTATAGCTCTCTTATAGTGGAAATGAATATCAGCAATAATTGGGATATCAGTTTTTTTTATTATATTTTTTAATGCTTTGGTCGAGTCTTGATCGGGGCAAGAAATTCTAACTAAATCGGCTCCTACTTCTTTAAGTTGATTAACTTGATTTATAGTTGATACTTCATCAGAAGTAATAGTATTTGTCATCGATTGAACTGAGATGGTGGAGTCTCCTCCAATAAAAACTTTTCCAACTTTAATTTTTTTTGTTTTGCGCCTATTTATTATTCTGTGAGGTCTAATTTGCATTTTGATTAATCTAAATTAAAAGTTTTGTGCAACTTTTTTACTGCAGTAATTGTTGATTTTTCATCAATTATTACTGAAATTTTTATTTCAGATGTTGAGATAGCAAGTATGTTAATTTTTTCCTCTGATAAAGATCTAAACATTTTATATGTTACCCCTGGCGTAGCTACCATTCCGGCACCAACAATTGATATTTTTGATACTTTATCATTCATATATATATTTTCATACTTTATTTTTTTATTGTCTTTTATTAATGTTATTGCATTTTTACAATCTCCTCTTTTTATTGTAAATGTAACATCGGTTCTTTTTCCATCAGTTGAAATATTTTGTATCACCATATCTACGTTAATCTGATTATTTGAAAGAGGTTCAAATATATCTGCTGCAACACCTGGCTTATCCTCGACTCCTAAAAGTGTAATTTTTGCGTCATCTTTAGAATAAGCGACTCCCGTAACTGCTTTACTATAATCAATAATATCATTATTAATTATTTCTGTTCCTTTTCTCTCTGTAAAAGTAGATTTGACATGAATTGGTATATTGTTCATCATTGCGGTTTGAACTGCAGAAGATTGCATAACTTTTGCACCAAGTGATGATAACTCTAACATTTCCTCATAAGATATTCTGTCAATTTTTTTAGCTAATGGTATTTTGTTAGGATCGGATGAGTAAACGCCATCAACATCTGTATATATCTCGCAGCTATCGGTTTGAAATATTTTTGCAATTGCAACAGCAGTTGCGTCTGAACCTCCTCGTCCTATTGATGTAATATCTCCAGATTTAGATATCCCCTGAAACCCCGGTATTACAGCTATGCCGCCGGAGTCTAAATACTTATTTACATTTTCTGTAATAATTTGAATGATTCTAGCATTTGTATTTTCCCCTTCGGTAATAATAGGTATCTGCCAATTCATCCAAGATTTAGCTTGTAATCCTAACTGATTTAAAGCTCCTGCCATTAAAGCACTTGTGACCTGTTCACCAGAAGTTAATAATACGTCTAATTCTCTTTTGCTAAATTTTTTTGAAATTGACTCGGAATGAGCTACTAGATTATTAGTAGTTCCTGCCATTGCTGAAACAACAACTAATATTTTATTTCCTTTATCATATTCTTTTTTGATAATTTTTGCCGCATGAACAATTCTTTGAATTGATCCTACTGAAGTGCCGCCAAATTTAAGTACCTTTTTAGTCATTCTGGGTTTAATTTTAAAAATAATTAAGTTAAAATTAACATAATTAATTATATTTAGAAATTAATGACTACAATAAATCAAGAGGAAATTCAAAAGTTTTCAAAAATAGCTGATGAATGGTGGGATGCTAAAGGTAAGTTTAAACCTTTGCACAGGTTTAACCCAATAAGAATTAAATATATTATAGAAAAATGTACTAATCATTTTAATTTAAAAAATAATAATGATAAGCCCCTCTCAGGACTAAAATTTTTGGATATAGGATGTGGTGGAGGGCTTGTTAGCGAACCGCTATGTAGGTTGGGTGCTAAAATAACTGGTATCGATGCTTCATCAAGAAATATTGAAGTTGCTAAGATCCATGCAAGAAAGAATAATTTAAATATAAAATATTTAGCTACATCGCCTGAAAAAAAAAAAATTCAAGATAAATTTGATGTGATATTAAATCTTGAGGTGATCGAGCATGTTGAAAATGTCGATTTATTTATGACTGCTGCAACCGGTCTTCTAAAAAAAAATGGAATAATGTTCATTGCAACAATTAATAGGACCTTTGAGTCTTATGTAAAAGCAATAGTTGGCGCTGAGTATGTTCTAAGATGGCTTCCAATAGGCACACATGATTGGCAAAAGTTTTTAACTCCTGATGAAATAGAACAAAAATTTAATAAGCTTAATTTGAATAAATTAGATTTAACTGGTTTGAAATTTAATTTATTTTCAAATAATTGGACTAAAAGTAAAGATTGTTCTGTAAATTATATTCTTCTCGCTAAAAAAAATTAGTTGTCCTTTTTATTATCTATCCAAGGAATAGTTGTGAGCTCTATTCCTTCTTGTCTCAATTCTTCAGTTTCCTCAAATGTGGCTTTGCCATAAATATTTTTATTTTTGCTTTTATCGTAATAAACCTTTCTAACTTCGTGTGGTAAATTTTCACCAACATATTTGAAATTTTTTTCAATAAAATTTCTCATTTTAATTAAATCTTGTCTTATTTTTTTAAAATACTTTGAGGATTTAAAATTTTTTTCTTTCTGTTGTTTGCTGACAACATTTGGCGACATTATTGTTTTTTGAACATTTTTTGTTCCGCAAAAAGTACATTCTATAATTTTTTTTGATTTAAGTTTTTCGAATTCTTTTGAATCTGAAAACCATGACTCAAACTCATGCTTGTTTTTGCACTTTAAATTATATTTAATCATTAATTTCTATAATCTGCGTTAATTTTAACATAATCACTGGTAAAGTCACATGTGTAACATTCGTAAGAACCTTGTCCAAGTTTTAGATTGATTTCTATTAATAATGAGTCCCACTTCATATACTCCTTAAGTTTTTTTTCATCGTATTGATCAGAAATTTTTCCTTTTTCTGCGACTTTAAGATCGCCAAATTTAATTTCAATTTTATCTAAAGAAACTTTTTCTCCTGATTTTCCTATTCCCATAACAACTCTTCCCCAGTTAGGATCTTCGCCCGCCATTGCAGTTTTGAAAAGTGGAGAGTTGGCAACTGAAAAAGCAATTTTTTTTGCCATTTGCTGTGATCTTCCATTTATTACTCTTACTGTCACAAACTTTTTTGCACCTTCTCCATCACTTACTATTTGTTTTGCCAAGTTTAAAAGAAGTCTTTGTAAAGCACTTTCAAAATCTTTCAGCTTTGGATCTAAGGCATTATAAACTTTCCCAGTTTTAAATTTATTTGTAGAAAAAATAGCAACCATATCATTAGTGGAGGTGTCGCTGTCCACTGTAATGGAATTGAACGAGTTTGAAACAGCTTTTTTAAGTAAACTTTTTAAATAAATTGAAGGTATATCTGCATCAGTAAAAACAAATGAAAGCATGGTTCCAAGATTTGGAGCTATCATTCCTGAGCCTTTTGCGATTCCACAAAGTCTTATATCGTGATTTCCAAATTTACATTCTTCGTAAGCGAGTTTCGGTTTTGTATCAGTTGTCATGATTGACGAAGCAGACTTGAACCAAATAAATTTATTTTGTCTATCTCTTAGTTTTTCAACTAAACCTGGGATGCTTTCTTTTATTTTTTGTGTTGGAAACTTCTCTCCAATAACTCCTGTAGATGCAAATAGTATTTCATTTGGTTTAATAACACTTTTTGTTCCTTCTTTTTTTTGTGCCTCTCTCAAAGTTAAGTTTTTTGCAAGTATTTTTGAAATACTTTCTAAACTCTCAAAACCTTGTAATCCTGTAAAAGTATTTGCATTTTTAGTGTTTACCATTAAAGCTTTTATAGCTGTTTTTCTGATACCTTTATTCCAGGTAATTGACTCGGAACATATAGAATTATTAGTATAAACTGCTGCATAATTAGCTCCCTCTTTAAAATAAAACAGAGCCAAATCATCTCTCCCACTTCCGTATAAATCTGCTGAAACTGCGGAGACCTCGAGACCGTCGATCTCTTGCAGTTCCTGAAATTCCCCCATTTTTGACATTCTGGGTTTATCTTTTAAAAAATTTTTTAGATTTATTGTCATGTAAATATCTTAATTAATCACTATATAATATATAAATTAAAAATGAATTTTATAACTACAGCATTAAATAAATTATTTAAAAGCAGTAATCAACAGGAATTAAACAAAATTAAGCCTTTGGTCCAAAAAATTAATGTGTTGGAGAAAGATTTTGTAAATTATACATCAGAAAAATTTGTTGAAAAAACAAATCAATTAAAAAAAAACATATCTGAGGGCAGAAAGTTGGATGATGCTTTGCCTGAAGCTTTCGCTATGGTAAGGGAAGCAGCAAAACAAACTTTAAGTGAGAGACATTATGATGTTCAACTTATTGGTGGTGTTGTTCTTCATAGAGGTTGTATAGCCGAAATGAAAACAGGAGAGGGTAAAACTTTAGTTTCTACATTACCTGCTTACCTAAATGCTTTAAGTGGAAATGGCGTTCATATTGTTACAGTTAATGACTACCTTGCAAAGCGTGACTCCGAATGGATGGGAAAAATTTATACTAAACTTGGTCTTAAAGTTGGATGTATAACTAATGAGTTAGATGACATTCAGCGACAAAAAAATTATGGGTTTGATATTACTTATGCAACAAACAATGAACTTGGATTTGATTATCTTAGAGATAATATGAAATACGATATTTCTGAGATGGTACAAAAAAAAAGAGATTTTTGTATAGTTGACGAAGTCGACAGCATCTTGATAGATGAGTCAAGAACACCTTTAATAATATCTGGAGGTATAGAAGATAAATCTGACAAGTATTTCCTTGCAAACAAATTCGTATCTGTTCTTGAAAAAAAGGATTTTGAATTAGATGAAAAAAATAAAAATGCAATTTTATCTGATAATGGTATCGATAAAATCGAGAAAATGTCCTCTCAATCAGGCTTGTTAAAAAATAATAATTTTTATGACCCTGAAAATATGGACTTAGTTCATCACATTAATCAAGCGCTTAGAGCAAATTTATTGTTTCAGAAAGACAAAGATTATATTGTTAAAAATAATAGTGTTCAGATTATTGATGAGTTTACTGGACGAACATTAGAAGGAAGAAGATTTGGTGATGGTTTACATCAAGCTATTGAAGCAAAAGAAAATGTAGATATTCAAAAAGAAAATCAAACTTTAGCGTCTATCACTTTTCAGAATTATTTCAGATTATACAAAAAACTTTCAGGAATGACTGGTACTGCTTTAACTGAATCAGAAGAGTTTTTTAATATTTATAAATTAAATGTTGTAAGTATACCCACTCACAAAAAAATGATCAGAGAAGACCTAAACGATCAAATTTTTAGAACCGATAAAGAAAAGAATTTTGCAATATTAAAAAAAGTACAAGAATGTAATAATAAAGGCCAACCAATTTTAGTGGGAACCACAAGTATAGAAAAGTCGGAGAAAATATCTGATTTATTAAAAAAGAATAAAATTCAACACAATGTTTTAAATGCGAAGCTACATGAGAGTGAAGCGAAGATAGTTGCTGATGCGGGAAAAATCAGCATGGTGACAATTGCAACAAATATGGCAGGTAGAGGTACAGACATTCAATTAGGTGGAAATAAAAATACAGAAAAAAAAGATGATAAAAAAAATAACAGAGAAAAAGTTAAAAACCTTGGTGGTCTATTTATTTTGGGTACTGAAAGACATGAAAGTAGAAGGATTGACAATCAATTAAGAGGGAGATCTGGAAGGCAAGGCGATCCAGGCACATCGGCTTTTTATATAAGTTTAGAAGATGACCTAATGCGGATCTTTGGAGGACAGTCTATTGACGGAATGCTTAAAAAATTAGGACTTAAAGAAAATGAATCTATTAACCATCCTTGGATAAATAAAGCAATGGAGAGAGCTCAACAAAAAGTAGAGGCTAGAAATTTTGAAATTAGAAAAACTCTATTAAAATTCGATGATGTGATGAATGATCAAAGGCAAGTTATTTTTAGCCAAAGATTAAAAATATTAAAGACAGAAAAAATTTCAGAAATGATAAACTCTTTTTTGAAGGAGATAAAAGAAAGTGTTAAAACCGCTTTAGAAAACTACAAAAACAATAATGATTTCAAAGTTTTTTCAAGCGAGATAAAAACCAGTTTTGGAAATGTTTTCTCTGAAAATCAAATTGAGAATTTTTGTAAGATGGATAATAAAACTTTTAATGTGCAAATTGATAATTTTTATAATGAAATACGACAAGAAAGAATTAAAATTTTGGGCCCAGATCAGAATAATGAAGTTGAAAAAAGGATCTTTCTTCAAATGTTAGACTTTTTATGGAGATCTCATCTTCAATATCTTGAGCAACTAAGACAAGTTATTGGATTAAGAAGCTACGGACAAAAAGATCCTCTTGCAGAATTTAGAAAAGAAGCGTTTGAGCTGTTTGAAAATTTATTATTTAAAGTAAAAGTAGATACTATAAAGTTTTTAATGAACTTAAAAGTTGTTGTTCAAGATAAAAAGGAGGGCAGTGACTCTGAAAAAAAAATTCCATTTGAGAAAAAACAAAAAATTTCTAGAAATTCGCCTTGTAATTGCGGTTCTGGAAAAAAATACAAACACTGTTGTGGAAAGGTTGCATAAATAATTTAATGAAAAATATCTTGCCAAAAAAAATATCAATTTTTCCTTTGAGAGGCGCAGTTTTTTTTCCTAAAACAAATTTGCCACTTAATATTTTTGAAGACAGATATTTGAAGATGGTTGAAGATGCTCTAAAAAATGATGGATATATTGGCATGATACAATCAAAAAAGCTGGATGGAGATGTGTTTAAGGTTGGTTGTTTAGGAAAAATAGATAAACATGAAAGAACTGGTGACGGAAGAATTTTAATAAATTTAAAAGGTCTTACTAGATTTAGCATAAATGAAGAAATTAAAAATAATAATAAAAAATATAGAGAATTTTATGTTAATTATGATGAATTTAAGGGAGATATGATGTTCGGTGAAAATGAAATCAAAAAAAACTTATTACAAAAACTCAAAGAAGACTCAATTAAATTTTTTGATCAACAAGGAATGTTAATTAATTGGCAAGAGTTTTCGAGGCTCAAAAATTTTCAACAAATTTTTACTTTAGCAATGATCTCGCCATTTTCTGTTGCAGAAAAACAAAAAATTTTAGAGTGTCCTAATTTAAATGAAGTTGCAGAAGTATTACACAAAATGATCAAGTTTGGTTTATACGAGAACCAAAATGAAAAAAATACAATTCAATAAATTAAATATAAATTTTATCTGCTAAGCCGTAACAAAGAATTGCACTTATTATAACAAGAATTAGTGGAGCATAAACTCCATCATTTCTAGTTTTTTTAGTTAATCCTGTCTTATCAATTTTAAGTGTGTAAAAATTTGTAATTAATATCGAAACGTTCATTATAAAAACTAAATTAAAGAAAGCCCAAGTAGCAATTAAACCACCTGATCTGATAAAGGCAACATAGATTGCCATTAAAACAGTAGCGATCATAAACGACCCTGCAAATCTTGTGATCAAAGTAGCAGTCTTATCAACTCCCCTACTCTTTAGAAATTTTTTGGTATCAAATACTAATTGGTAAGCGTAGCTACCAACAATAATAAAATGTGCTAAGTAAATTATTAAATAAAATGCGTTTCCAAATTTATCTATCATAAAGATTTAATTATAATGTTCTAAACTAGTTTGTTTCTCTAGTATTCTTATTGTAAGACTGAGTAAATGGTATTGGCACAACTGTCGCATTAACAGGCTTGTTTGAGTATTTTTTTGGCAAATGTACTTTGTATTTTTTCCCAAAATTTCCAATTGGAAAACCATTAGTATTTAAATTTCCTTCAAATGGAACGTAGCCCATAGCTATATTTATCCCTTTTTCTGGATGATACCATGGAGATGTTATAAATCCGACTGGCTTACCACCTTTGTCATTTGATATTAACCAGAAGTCGTTTGCGTAATCTTCGATAGGCTTTCCACCCATTTCTAAACCAACAAGTTGTAGTTTGTAGGGTTTTTCACCATTTTTAATTTGTTCTTTCATTTTCTCTAATGCTTGTTTGCCTACATAGTCCGTTTGTTTATTCCATATTCCTTTACCTGATAGAGAAACCTGGTAACCAAGATTACATTGAAATGGGTTATGCTCATGATCTAAATCTTGGCCCCAAGATAATATTCCAGCTTGTATTCTTCTATGATGTGCTGGAGCAATGACCATCAACTTATGTTTTTTGCCAGCTTTAAGAACTGAATTCCACATATCTTCGGCATACAAAGTCGCATTTCTTAAATAAATTTCATAACCGGCTTCCCCTGAAAATCCTGATTGTGAAATAACACAATCTCTTCCACCTATTTTCGCTTTAGCTAAACCGTAGAAAGGAATATTGTCCATATCTACTTGGTTACCTACCAAATCTTTCATTAAAGCTTTAGATTTTGGGCCTTGAATTTGAACTGGGCATGAATCAATTTCGTCTACTTCAATATTAAATCTCTTGTCAGCATTTACACCTTGTAGATACAAGCCAATGTCAGAGTCCGACAAACTAAACCAAAACTCATCGTCTTCAACTCTTAGTAAAACAGGGTCATTTAGAACACCACCCTTGTAGTTACAAAGAATTACATAACGGCCTCTCATAGTTGAAATTTTTGTTGCGTCTCTTGTGATTACATAATCTACAAATTTTTCAGCGTCTGGACCTTTTACACGAATTTGTCTTTCAACTGCTACATTCCACATTGTTACGTGATTTTTTATAGCTTTGTATTCAACCATCGCGCCACCTTTTTCAGGCCTTACATATCCTCTAGGATGGTAAATACGATTATAAACTGTAGCTCTCCAACATCCAGCTTTCATAGATAAATGCCAATAGGGAGACTTCCTCACCCTGGTTGAGATAAGCATTTCTACTTTCGTGGGCCCGCTTTGTCTCAAATTATAAGGAACTTGTCTATCTGATTGATCAACTGAAGTTTCGTGTTTAACTTTGTCGTAATTTACTTTTTCAACTTTATAAGAGTTGGGTACCTTTTTAGGCATAATTATTATTCTCTAACCACCTGTTCGTTTCTTTTAATCCACCAAAAGTATAAATATGGAAATTATTTGTTGAACCCTTGATCTTATTTATTAAATCATTCGGGTCAGATGGTCTTAATAAATCTAATGCTTTAGACGCATTTGACTTAAGGAAATTAATTGAATTTTTTGCTCCCACAATATTTGCAAATTTTATTAGACTGGTTAATTTGAGAGGACCTGTAATACCAACGTGGACTGGTAAACTTTGTTTTGAAATAAATTTGTTTATTGGATCGGGGTTCAAAAGCCATTGTGTTACTATGTAGTCTGCAAAAGGCATTTTATCTTTCATCGCTTTTTCTAAGTCTGATTCCGATATATCAGGTGACCCCTCAGGGTGTCCAGCAATTCCTATCTTAAAACCCTGAAACAAACCTGTGTCTAAAAGTTGAAGAGAACAATGGTAATCACCGATAGGTTCGGCACTGCCTCCAATTACTAAAGCTTGTTTTACGCCAAAATCCTTACACATGTTAACGTAATCTTTAAGCTGACTTAAATCTTTGATTGAACGAGCGGGAAAATGAGGCACAGGATTAAACCCGGATTGGACTAACTCTTTTGCTTTTTTTGCAACCTCTTTAAAATCGTTTCCAGGAAGCATAGTAATATAAACATCTTTTACTTTTGGTAAAACTGACAGGTCGGTCCTCATTGTTATCTCTAAAGAAAAATGCATATTTCTCGGGATATATCAGGGGACCCCTCAGCGTGTCCAGAAAAATCAATGTAAGAAAAGTTTGACTTTGTGACGCTATAATAGTCAAATAACTGCAAGGGAGAAATGAAAGTACTTTGTGTCCTATACGACGATCCTAAGGGGGGAATGCCAAAAAGCTACCCTGTAGCAAGTTTGCCAAAACTAGATAAATATCCAGATGGAATGGCATTGCCAACACCTAAGGGTATAGATTTTAAGCCAGGTCAATTGCTTGGGTGTGTTTCAGGAGAGTTAGGATTACGAAAGTTTTTAGAGTCCAATGGTCATCAACTAGTTGTTACATCAGACAAAGACGCTAAAGGCTGCAAAGCAGACAAAGAATTGATTGATGCTGATGTTGTTATATCTCAGCCTTTTTGGCCATATTATTTAACTAAAGAGAGAATTCAGTCTGCAAAGAAGTTAAAAATGGCAATAACTGCCGGAATTGGATCGGATCATGTAGATTTACAGGCTGCGATGGATAATAAAATTGACGTAGTTGAGGTTACTTATTGTAATTCAAGATCTGTAGCAGAGCATATCGTAATGATGATTTTATCCTTGGTTAGAGATTATCACAACCAACATAATATTGTGAATCAGGGTGGTTGGAATATTGCCGATGCAGTTCACAGATCTTATGATGTTGAGGGTATGCATGTAGGTACAGTGGCAGCAGGACGTATTGGTCTGGATGCGCTTAGAAAAATGAAACCTTTTGATGTTCATCTTCACTATTTTGATAGGCACAAATTACCAGAAACTGTTGAGAAAGAGCTTAATTTAACATTTCATGACTCGGTTGAGTCATTAGTTAAAGTTTGTGATGTAGTAACAATCAATTGTCCTCTTCACCCGGAAACAGAAAATTTGTTTGATGATAAACTGATAAGTAAAATGAAAAAAGGGGCTTACATTGTTAATACAGCTAGAGGAAAAATTTGTAATAGAGAGGCAATTGCTAAAGCTCTTAAATCTGGTCAATTGAGTGGGTATGCTGGGGACGTATGGTTTCCTCAACCAGCACCAAATGATCACATTTGGAGATCAATGCCAAACCACGGTATGACACCCCACACTTCCGGAACTTCATTGTCAGCGCAAGCTAGATATGCTGCAGGAGTAAGGGAAATACTGGAGTGTTTCTTTGATAAAAAACCTATAAGAGATCCTTATTTAATCATTAAAGATGGACAGCTTGCAGGAATGGGTGCTCACTCTTACAGTAAGGGGAGTGCAACTGGTGGATCGGAAGAAGCTGCTAAGTACAAAAATAAATAGTTTTAAAATAAACCATCTATTTCACCTTTTTTATTTAATTTAATTTTTTCAGCTGCTGGAACTTTTGGAAGTCCTGGCATTGTCATTATTGATCCACATACAACAACTACAAACTCAGCTCCACTTGATAATCTTACTTCTCTAATAGATAATGTATGACCTGAAGGTACTCCCTTCAATTTTGGATCGGTTGAAAAACTATATTGTGTTTTAGCAATACAAACTGGAAACTTTCCAAATCCTGCTTCTTCTATTTTTTTTACTTGTTGAATAATTGTCTCATTTAATTCAATACCTTTTGCATCATAAATTTCTTTCGCAATTATATTTATCTTTTCTAAAATTGGCGTATTGTCAGTGTATAAATAATTAAAATTTGATATATCACTATTTTCACATATTTCGACTACGTTATTAGCTAAATCTTTTGTCCCTTTTCCACCTTCTAACCAATGTGTACAAAGACTTGCTTTTACGCCGAGCTTGGCACATTGTTCTTTAATTATTTTAATTTCTTTGTCCGTGTCAGTAACAAAATGATTAATCGCCACAATTACTTTCAAACCAAATTTTTTTATGTTTTGTATATGTTTTTCCAAATTTGGAATACCTTTTTTTAGTGCATCAAGATTTTCTAATTTGAGATCATCCTTCTCGACTCCCCCGTGCATTTTTAAAGCTCTTACTGTTGCAACAAGAACTACACATCTCGGTTTTAAACCCGCTTTACGGCATTTAATATTTAAAAATTTTTCGGCACCAAGATCTGCTCCAAAACCAGCTTCAGTAATAACATATTCAGATAATTTTAAAGCAGTCTTTGTTGCAATAATTGAATTACATCCATGAGCAATATTTGCAAAAGGGCCCCCATGAATAATAGCAAGATTATTTTCTAAGGTTTGGACTACATTAGGCCTTATTGCATCTTTAAGAAGCACTGTCATAGGCCCATGAGCATTTAGATCTTTTGCGTAAACAGGTTTTTTATCTTTTGAATAAGCAACAGTGATATTTCCTAATTTTTTTTCTAAATCTCTTATATTGTTTGATAGGCAAAAAATTGCCATAACTTCTGACGCAACTGTGATATCAAAACTATCAGCTCTTGGTATATTTGTTTTAATTTTTTCTAGATTAATTCTTATTTTTCTTAAAGCGCGATCATTCAAGTCAATTACTCTCCTCCAAATAATTTTTTCTTGGTCAATATTTAGCTTATTACCCCAATAAATATGATTATCTAATAAGGCTGATAATAAATTGTGTGCTGAAGTAATTGCATGAAAATCACCTGTGAAGTGTAAATTAATTTGTTCCATTGGGACAACTTGAGCATATCCGCCCCCAGCTGCACCGCCTTTCATTCCAAAGGAAGGTCCTAAACTAGGTTCTCTTAAACAAACTATAGATTTTTTTCCAATTTTATTTAAACCATCATTTAGCCCGACTGATGTTGTTGTCTTTCCCTCACCCGCTGGGGTTGGTGTTATAGCCGTAACTAGAACTAGTTTGCCATTTTTCTCTTTTAACCGATCAATATAGTTAAAATTAAGCTTAGCAATATGTGTTCCCATAAGACTAAAAGAATTTTGATCTTCTGCAATACTAAATTTACTTAAAACATTCTTTATTGGTTTAATTTTTGCATCTCTAGCTATCTCTATATCAGTTTTAAATTTAGTCATCTGTTTACTATTTTATTTGTGCATTTTGTATTTGGGTGAATATAATCATGAAATTCTATGCTTAGACAACCAGCCTTTCGTGGATCGTAAGAACCAAGTATTTTAATAGAGTTTTTATTTACAAAATCTATAAAATCCTCCTCTATATTTTTTAATAATTTATTCTTTATTATCGTCAAGTCGTAAGAGTTGTTTTCATAAGGAGTTAAAAACAAGATTATCTCAATATTTTGATTTTTTAAATATTTTATAAATTTCTCATATAATTCATATTTTTTTGATGATTTTTTATAAGGGTCTATAAAATGATTTATAACTGTCGGTCTTATTTCTTTTTTTTCACTAAACCATTTTGCTTTTCCATCTTTTCCGATCTCATAAAGAACGGATTGTGATTTTTTGTTTGGTTTTAAGCTTTCATTAGAATTAACATTTATTTTTACATATAAATTTTCTAGGAACTTTTCATACAAACTTAATTCTTTTTTAACAAATTTATGATCAAGTATTTCAATACTATTCTCAGATTTTTCTATTTTTGAGATAGATTTTTTATATTCTTCCTTATAAATTTTCCATCTACTACTTTTTCTCCAGTCACTATAATTTTCATTAAATAACCATGGTTCTGCGGCTAATATAATTGTACTAGGTTTAAATTTTTCTAGTGCCATTGTTGTCATAGTTATGTGATCTTCAATTGTCGCACTTTCAACAAATAGATTCAAAACTTTTTTGTTTAAAAATATGTCCTCTCCTAAAGTATTTACTCTTGATGAACCGACAACTAAAGTATCAGGATTTTTTTGTTCTAGATAAATTCTGTATTTATTAAACATTCTATGATTTAAATTTTTTATGTAGAATTTTTCGTTATTGATTATAAAATTTGCTAATTTATACTCTGAACTACCTTTTGATTTTGGACTAAAGAAGTTTCCTGTTAAAGAACTCAGAAGAATAAAAAATAAGGCCATGAAAGAACTCAGATAAAATATACTTTTTTTGGATAACTTTGATCTATCTCTAAAAAATTTCTCAATATATTTCCAAGAAAAATAAGAAATAATAACCGATATAAAAATAATAAGAAATTTTTGTGATAGAGTTATGCTTCCATAATAATTTTTACTAAAAGCTAATAATGGTTGATGCCATAAATATAAACTATAACTTATTAGACCGAAACCAACGAAAATTTTTAGTGATAAAATTTTGTTTGTAAATGTATTATTATTTGCAAAAATAATTATCATTCCGGTACCGACGGTTGGAATTAATGCATATAAACTTGGAAACGGTGTTTCTTTAGAAAAAAAGAATATTGAGTATAAAATAGATAATAATCCTATTAGACTGAGAGTTTCGGATGTATTTTTTGAAAAATTATATTTATAGTATTTAAAATAAATTGATATAATTACACCCAAGACTATTTCCCAAATCCTTGTAAATGTAAAATAAAAATTAACAGAGGCATGTGACTTTGATAAAGATTCTGCTAAAAATAAACTTAATAAAAAAATAATTACGAATGAAAAAAAAATAATTTGTTTTCTTCTTAATTTTATTAACAAAATAAACAAAATTGGGAAAAAAATATAAAATTGTTCTTCTATTGATAAACTCCAGGTATGGATGAGAGGTTTTAAACCTGCATTACTAGAAAAATATGGTTCAAAATACCAAAAGAAAAAATTAGAAAAAAAAAGTGTACTTGAAATTACGCTATTAAAAAATTCATTAATTTCACTTCTTGATAAGAATATCAATACAAATATTGAACTTACCAAAAAAACTAAATATAGGGCTGGTAAAATTCTTCTAGCTCTTCTTTCATAAAATCCTATTAAGGAAAAATTGTTACTTTCAATTTCATTAAAAATAAAACTTGATATTAAATAACCACTTATTACAAAAAAAATATCTACACCGATATATCCACCATCAAAAAGACTGAAATCAGCGTGAAAAAGTATTACAGGTATGACTGCTAGTGCTCTTAGGCCATCTATTTCTTTTCGGTATTTTAAACGCATCTAGTTTTAATTAATTTAAGTGGTGGCCTTGGTTTGAATCGCACAAACGACACATACCTTTTCAGGGTACTGCTCTACTACTGAGCTACAAGGCCACTAAAATCTAAAGGTAATCCTACCTCTAGTTAAGTCGTACGGCGTCATTTCCACTAGAACTTGATCGCCGGCTAAGACTCTTATTCTATTCTTTCTTAATTTTCCAGCGGTATGAGCTAAAACTTCATGATTATTTTCTAGCATAACTCTAAACATTGCATTTGGTAAAAGTTCCGTTACTTTTCCTTTAAATTCAATTTTATCCTGTTTGACCAAATTTATACCCTTATTTAATCCTTATTTTTATTGAATTAGCATGCCCTTGTAAATTTTCATATTCAGCCAAATTTATAACTGAAGAACCCAATCTTTCAATGCCTGATTTAGATATTTTTATAATAGATTGTCTTTTTAAAAAGTCATATGCGGATAAACCAGATGAAAACTTGGCAGTACCAGACGTGGGTAGCACATGATTTGGTCCTGCTAAATAATCACCCATAGCTTCGGGCGAATATTTGCCTAAAAAAACAGAACCAGCATTATTTATTTTTTTCAAATATTTTTGTGGATTAGATGTTAGTATTTCTAAATGCTCAGGTGCAATTTTGTTTGTTATATTTGAAATTTCATTTGAATTCTTCGCTAAAACAGCTATTCCATATTTTTTCAAACTTCTTGCAGCTATTTTTTTTTTGGGCAAAAGTTTAATTTGAGATCTTAGAGCCGTTTTTACTTTTATTATTATTTTTTTGCTGTCAGTAATAAGAATTGATTGTGACATTTCGTCGTGTTCGGCTTGAGCTATTAAGTCAGCAGCTATCCAGTCTGGGTTAGAATATTTATCTGCTATTATGGTAACTTCAGAAGGTCCGGCAAACATATCAATTCCTACCTGTCCAAAAACTTCTTTTTTCGCTAAAGCTACGTATTCATTACCAGGACCCACAATTTTATCCACTTTATTTATTGTTTGAGTTCCATATGCAAAAGCAGCAATTGCTTGGGCACCACCTAATTTATAAATTTTTTTAACCTTACACTTCTGTGCAGCATATAGTACGCCTGGGTTAATTTTTTTTCCTATACAAGGAACAGTCAGATAAATTTTTTTAACTCCTGCAACAATTGCCGGAATACAATTCATCAATACAGAGCTCGGATAATTAGCAATACCACCCGGAACATAAACCCCAACCCTCTCTATGGGCATAGATCTGTAAGAAAGAGAATTTTTAAAATTATCTAAAACTTTAAAATCTTGGAACTTTTGATTCTTATGAAAATTATAAATTCTTTTAAAAGCAATATTAATAGAGTTTTTTGTTTTTGTATCTAATCTTTTAATAATTTTGTTTATTTCTGATTTGTTAAAAACTAGATCATTTTTATTTATTCTCTTTAATTTACTAAACTTCTTTTCAAACTTTAATAGAGATTGATCTTTGTTTTTTTTAACATCCAATATAATTCCTTTGACAATCTTCAATTTTAAAAGATCATTTGGTTTCCTTGAATCCAAATAACTATAGAGCTGTTTTTGAAAATTCTTTGAATTAGTAAGTAATGTATTAATCATTAAAAATATTTTTTGGTTTATTTTTTGTTTCCCATGAGTCGCCCTGGTCTTCTAAAAAACATTCTATTATCTCTGCATTTAATTTAATCAAAATTCCACCTGCAAAGTTAAGTTTTATTTGGTAACTTTTATCAGACAAGCATTTAGTTTCAATTGCTAAAAAGTCTAAAAAACGATCACTATTTTTTTGATTAATATTCATTGAAAATACATCTAGAATATTATCAAATTTAAGAACTGACTGTATTCTTCTATTTTTTCTAAATACACCTTTCTCAATATCTTCCCACATAAACCTATTAAACTGTATCAAAAAAATTCTATTTTTTTTTAAGTGTGCAATATTTTTAACTTGGGTTATCGAATCTTGTAAATGAGCAGATATAACTCTTAAATCCTCCTCAGAGTTTGCTAATAACCTTAAATTTTTATAACTCATAACTAAAAAATTCTAGAAATCTTTGCTTTGCAGTGTTTGAGTTTTTTTTCTAAATCTTCATATCCTCTATCAAGGTGGTACACTCTATTTATAATTGTTTCATTATTTGCAATTAATCCTGCGAGCACCAAACTTACCGATGCTCGAAGGTCGGTTGCCATAACCTCAGCACCATTTAAATTTTGAGGACCATTTATATAGGATAAATTTCCTGAAGTATTAATTTTTGCTCCCATTCTATTTAGCTCAGGGACATGCATAAACCTGTTTTCAAAAATATTTTCTTTTATTTCTGATTTTCCTCTAGCTTTTGTCATCAAAACCATCATCTGTGCTTGTAGATCAGTGGGAAACCCAGGATAAGGTTCTGTTTTTATTTTTGCTGGTTTTATTTTTGATGAATCGAGCATGTTAATATGATCTTTATTAATTTCCATTTTAACACCCATTTTTTTTAAAATTTTAAGTTCTGTTTTTAAAAAATTTTTTTGAATACCTGATATTTTTAATTTTTTTCCTATTAAAGCCCCTGCAATAATAAATGTTCCAGCTTCAATTCTATCAAACATTACTTTGTGGTTTACTTGCTTAAACTTTTTGCATCCTATTATTTTAATTTTCCTTTTTCCTAGCCAGGAAATTTTGGCCCCCATTTTATTTAAAAAATCAGTCAAATTTTTAATTTCAGGTTCGGAAGCACAATTTTTTAAATATGTAATTCCTTTAGCTAAACTCGCTGCAATAATAACATTTTCTGTGGCACCAACGGATATTGATGGGAATTTGATATGTGTACCAGTTAAACCCTGTGTGGCCTCAGCAAAAATATAACCATTTTTTATTTTTATTTTGGCTCCTAATTTCTTTAAACCAAAAAGATGAATATCAACTGGTCTTGTTCCTATCGCACATCCACCGGGCAAAGAAACTTTGGCTTTTCCAAATCTCGCTAGTAAAGAACCTAAAACAATTACTCCAGCTCTCATTGTTTTAACAAATGAATATGGAGCGATATTTTTAAATTTTTTATTTTTATTATGTATTGAAATACATTTTTTTTGGGAATCAATTTTTATATTTGATCCCATATACCTTAATAAATGACACATAGTCACCACGTCTTTTACTATTGGAACTCTTTTTAAATCAATTTTTTTTTCACTCAAAATAGATGCAGCAAGTATCGGCAGCGTAGCATTTTTTGATCCTGAGATTTTAATTTCTCCAGATAAAATATTTTTACCTTTTACTTTAAGCTTTTGCATTAATTAGATTTTAGGAAGTGTTACGCCTTTTTGCTTCATATACTTGCCTTTTCTTTTTGAGTATGACACGTCTGGTTTTTCGTTTCCTTTAATAAATACAAATTGTGCTGCACCTTCATTGGCATAAATTTTTGCTGGCAAAGGTGTTGTGTTTGAAAACTCAAGGGTCACATAACCTTCCCAACCTGGCTCTAATGGTGTGACATTAACTATAATTCCACATCTTGCGTATGTTGATTTACCTAAACATATTACCATTACATTTTCTGGAATTTTAAAATATTCAACTGTTCTTGCTAAAGCAAATGAATTTGGGGGAATAACGCATGTATTCGATTTTCTTGAAATAAAACTGTCCTTTTTAAAATTTTTTGGATCCACTACAGCGGAGTTGACATTTGTGAAAACCTTAAAATCATTAGAAACTCGAGCGTCATAACCGTACGAAGACAAACCAAAAGATATTTTTCCTTTTCTGACTTGTTTTGGCACGAATGGAGTAATCATTTTATTACTCTTAGCCATTTTTTTAATCCATTTATCAGATAATACTGTCATGTTTTTTTTTTAATTTTATATTTATCTCTAATTTTCTTTCTTTTTTTTAAATTTAATTTTAAGGCTGATTCTTTTCGTAAAAAAGATTTCTCTTTTCTTTCAACAATTTTCATTTAATTTAATTTTTGTCTGGATTTGTTAAATCATCCAAAGTTATGGTTTTTTGAATATCATGCATTTTATCCTCAACGTTCTCAGTTTTAGATTTGAGATTCCTTTTTGCTTTTCTCTGTTCTAAACGAGCTTTCCTTTTGGCTTCTTTTTTCAAAGCTTTTTCGCCTCTAGTTGATTTATAATCGTAATGAATACCCATTTTAGCACCATAGTTTTATTATGTTTTACTTTGAAGAATGCTAATATGCAAGCTCATTTTTACTTTGGTCAACTAAATAGCTAAATCATAACTTTTTTTCTAAATCTTTATATATTAACTTAAAAACCTGTTGCCAATTTCCAATTTCTTTTTGTCTAAACAATTTAACGCTATCATACCAAATAGATTTTTTTTCATTTTGAAACCACCTCCAATCATTAATTAAAGAGAGGGCAATCCAGGTTGGTTTTTCTAAGGTTGCAGATAAATGCCCTAAAGAAGTATCGGCAGTTATTACTAGGTCTAAGTTTTTCACCAAACCGATTGTATCTTCGAATGGATTTCCTAGTTTATCTAGATCTTCAAAATAATTAACATTTGAATTTTGATTAATTATTTTAACATCGTTTTTATTTAAGTCTTTTTGAACAATAAAAAAATTTATATTTTTTAAATTAGTTAGAATCTTAAAATTTTCTATCGGAATTATTCTATCACCAGTCGTAGCAGATGAAGCTGTTGCGTTTATCCCTACTTTTAGTCCTTTATATTTATTTAAAATTTTACTCCATTTTTGATTAATTTCCTTATTTTCTCTTATAAAGTTTACATTTTTAGGAAAGTTTTTATTTTTATTATAAAAAATCCCTGGGAGACTTGCTAAATGATTATGGAAATCATGCTTTGGTATTTCATCTTTTTCTGTAATTATTTTTAATGAGTCATCAAAAAAATGTGCGAGATCTTGTTTTAACCTAAGTATAACTTTGCATGAAAATCTATCTCTCAAAACAAATAGGTATCTGGAAAATTGAATTAAATCCCCAATTCCCTGTTCGGAAAATATTAAAATAGTTTTTTTTTGTAAATTTTGCCCTACCCAAATAGGAGTTTTAATTTGTAATTTAGAATAGTATAAATAATCAGAAAAAATTTTACTTTTTTTTCTCCACTCGTATTCTTTAAAACCTAACTCTAATTTGTTTGTTAGTAAAAGCAAGGTGCCGTAATTAACATGGCCATCTACAAAATCCTTGTTTATATCAATTGCTTTTTTATAAAATTTTAAGGCCTCATCAAATTTGCCTAATTTTTTCAATGAAAGAGCTATATTATTGTATGCAAAAAAATGTGAGGGATTAACCTCAGTTGCTTTTTTGTAATACTCAATAGCAGAATTAAAATTTTTTTGTGCAAAGTAAATATTTCCAATATTATATTGCGACATAGCATTCTTAGGATTGATTTCAAATGATTTATTGTAGTATTCAATGGCTTTTTCATAAATTTTTTGGTCATGAAAAAATTTTCCATAATTGTATAACATTAAAGAGTCTTTTGGCTTTAGCTTTAAACATTTTTGAAAAACACCTTTAGCTAATTTGTACTCCCTAAGTTGTGCCAATAAAGGTCCATAATTTTGAAGTACTGCATAATTGTTTGGATCTTCTTTCAAAAGATGCTGATAAATTTCTTGTGCTTTATTCCAGTTTCCTTTGCTGTGGTGAGACAGCGCGGCTTTTAAATAATTTATATCCATAACTATTTCTTAATAAATTTTAATATAAGCATATTTAAAATTGATAAAATAAGTGCCACTAGCACATCTAAAAAAGGTGTAGCTGCTGGATAACCATAATTCCATGCTATAACTAATAAAAACCAAATTAACCAAACAAAAGAGTCAATTTTTTTCATATTAATTTTTTTTAAAAATAAATTTTCTAAAAATAAATGCAAGTAAGATAACAATAAAAAAAGCTAAGATGGGTAAATATATATCTGGCGAAGTAATTACTGCAAAAATACTTAATTCTTCATTTTTATCAATAAAACTCTCTATACCAGAACCTAAAGCAACGCTTACAAACATTAATGGACCACTCCCAATAAGAGTACCCAAAAAATAATTTTTTATAGAAATATCGAATAATACTGGTAAGACGTTTTGAATTCCGTATGGTACCCCACCACCTCCGACAAACCTGTACATTAGAAAATAAAATAATTCATTTTTTTTAAAGAAACTTTTTAAATTAGAAAACCTATGTTCCAATTTTTCTCTTATTAAATCTCTAAAAAACAGTCCTGCTAAAATGTATAAAAGAGTTGCACCAATCGTTGTTGCGGTTAATACAATCAAGATTCCAAACCATTTACCATAAACGAATCCAGCAAAAAGTAGGATCGGGCCTGCAAAACCTAAAAGTAATATCCAAATTATCGTAAAAATAAAAAAGACTATAGTGAGTAAAAATAGATTATTATTTTTATACTGAAAAATGCTTTCTTTGTAAGCTCTAATGAATTCATAATTTGAAAGATCTTTTACATCAATAAAAGAAAATACAAAATATAGAACCGCAAAAAGCGCTATTAAATAAGTAGCGCCAATAACTAATTTTAAATTTCTTGAAGTAATATTCATAAACTAATTTTTAACTGTACTTATACAAGCTTATTACCTATAAATATCAAAAAAATTAATACTAACCAGAGAAATCTTATGAAAAGAACTTACCAACCAAGCAAGTTAATCAGAAAAAGAAGACATGGCTTCAGAAACAGAATGTCTACTAAAGCTGGAAGACAACTTTTGGCGAGGAGAAGAGCTAAGGGTCGAAAAAGACTTTCTACATAAATACACAATGACAAGACTTGAAAGCTTGAAGAAAAGTTCACATTTTGGGACTGTTTTAAAAAACAGAGTCTTAAATAACGATTTTTATACTATATATCGTAAAAAAAATTTTATAAAAAAAGCAAGTAATCAAAAAAAATTATATATAAGCTTTGTAATGAAAAAAAAAGTTGGAAATGCAGTAAAAAGAAACAGAATCAAAAGAAAATTAAAAGGCGTAGTTCAGAAAATGCTAAGAGTTAATAATTCAATAAATTTAAATTATACTTATGTAATTTTTGGTAAAGAGAAAATTTACACTGAACATAGTAATTCATTATTTAAATATATGGAAAGAAGTTTTAACAAAATAAATAAAGAATAATGATAAAATTAATAAATTATATTTTGATTATTTTAATAAAAACCTATAAATTTTTAATTTCTCCTATTTTGGGTCAAAACTGCAGATTTTTACCAACTTGTTCAGAGTATTTTATAGAATCTTTAGAATTACACGGCCCTTTAAAAGGTACATATTTGGGCTTCAGAAGAATAACTAAATGTCATCCAGTAAAAATTTTAGGTGGGAATTCTGGAATAGATCTTGTGCCAAAAAAGAAAAAAAATTAAATGGACTTAAAAAACGTAATATTTGCAATTGCTCTCTCATTTGCTGTTTTATTTGGTTGGTCAGTAATTTTCGAGACCCCACAAATAGAGGAACAAAAAAAATTAGAGCAGTCTAAAAGTTCAACAAATACAGAAAGTGACGATTCTGATGTACCTAGTGTGAGTGTTGAAAAAGAAAAAGTTCTGAACATATCAAGAGATGATGCAATCAAGTCAACAAAAAGAATAAATTTTGAGAATGAAAATGTAAAAGGCTCAATTTCGTTAAAGGGACTTTTAATAGATGATATTATTTTTAAAAAATACAATAAAGACGTAGATTCAAATGAAAAGGTAAAATATCTGAATCCTTCAGAAACAAATGATGGATATTTTATTGAAACTGGATGGGCAGCAAGCAAGATCACCAATATTTCGCTTCCAACAAAAAATTCTTTGTGGAAAGTAGTAGGAAATAATAAACTTTCAGTTGGAAATCCAGTTACTGCTGAGTGGAACAATAAATTAGGAATAATCTTTAGAAAGAAAATTGAATTAGATGAAAAGTTTCTATTTAGAATTACACAAGAAGTTCAAAATGATTCAAGTAAAAGGGTTGAGCTTTATCCTTATGCTCAGATAACAAGAAACCAAGACCCAGATGTTTTAGATTTTTATATTTTACATGAGGGTTTTATTGGTGTTTTCGATGAGAGCTTGGAGGAAGAGGGCTACGATGATGTTAAAGATAAAAAGAAAGAATACTCTGCTGGAGAAGGTTGGCTTGGTATCACGGATAAGTATTGGTTAACAGCTTTAGTACCAGAAAAAAATCAATCATTTAAAGGAGAATTTACATACAAAAATGGTTTTAAAGCAAACTACATTCAAAACAAACCTGTGGTCATTCAGCCTTCTGGGACAGGAACTTCGGAGTCAAAAGTGTTTGTGGCAGCCAAAGAGGTTAAAGTAATAGACGGGTATGCAGCAACAGAAAGTATAAATAAATTTGATTTAGCAATCGATTGGGGTTGGTTCTACTTTTTCACCAAACCTCTATTTTTTATAATGAATTATTTGTTCGAACTAACAAAAAACTTTGGGATAGCTATTGTTTTAGTAACAGCTGCGGTGAGGTTATTATTTTTCCCTCTTGCTAATTATTCATTTAGATCAATGGCAAAAATGAAAATATTACAACCTGAATTATTGAGATTAAAAGAACTTCATAAAGAAGACAAAGTAAAACTTCAACAAGAGATGATGGCGCTTTATAAAAGAGAAAAAGTAAACCCGTTATCAGGGTGCCTTCCAATTTTAATCCAGATACCTTTCTTTTTTGCTATATATAAAATGCTATTTATTTCTCTTGAAATGAGACATCAGCCATTTTTTGGTTGGATAAAAGATTTGTCAGCACAGGATCCAACATCGATATTTAATTTTTTTGGTTTGATACCATGGGATCCTCCTTCTTTTTTAATAATAGGGGCGTGGCCAATAATGATGGGGGCAACTATGTTTTTGCAACAAAAGCTTAATCCAACACCACCAGATCCTATTCAAGCAAAAATATTTATGTTCTTTCCGTTATTTCTTACAATTATACTCGCACCTTTTCCTTCAGGACTTGTTGTTTATTGGACAATTAACAACATTTTAACCATAGCTCAGCAATGGGTAATTATGAAGAGAACAACGGTTAAAACAAAATAAATGTCTGTGGAAAAAAGTTTAGAAGAAATAAAAAAATTTTGGCCCAAAGATGCACCGGATGTAACAAATGTTCCAAAATATATTAAAAAATATAAAAAGAACTTAATAGTTATAAAGTATGGTGGAAATGTTTTAATTGACAGAAATATTTTTAACAATTTTATTCAAGATATAAGTGTTTTAAATAAATTAGGTCTTTCAATTGTAATTGTTCATGGTGGGGGCCCAAGAATAGAAAGAGAATTAAAAAAAAGTAATATTCAAAGTAAGTTTATTAATGGCTTAAGGGTCACAAACAAAGATGTAATAAATATTGTCGAAAAGGTACTTATCGATTTTAATAATGATATTGTCGACTCACTAAATAAAAAAGGATCTAAAGCAGTATCAGTAAATACAAAAAAAAATAATATTATTAATGTAACCCCCGATCAACCTGAGCTTGGTTTTGTAGGGGTTCCACAAGAAATAAATATAGAAATTATTAAAAATATTATAAGTCAAAATCAAATACCAATTGTTGCTCCGCTGGGTTTAGATAAAGATAAACAAACTTATAATATTAATGGAGATACTGCAGCTAGTGCTATAGCAAAGAAATTAAAATCTAGGAGACTTTTATTAATGACAAATGTTGAAGGTGTTTATGATGATAGAAAAACATTAATATCAGAAATAAAACCCTTTGATATGGAAAATTTAGTTAAACTAAAAATTATTCAAGGGGGGATGATACCGAAAATAAAAAATTGTATTGATGCAGTTGAAAATGGTGTGAGAGGTGTTGTTATTCTCGATGGTAGAAAGCCAAGATCAATACTAAAAGAAATCTTTTCGGATCAGGGTGCTGGCACTCTTATTAGAAAATGAAAGATCTATTAAATATAAAATACTGGTTATTCGACCTAGATAACACTCTTTACTCAGGTGATACTAAAGTTTTTGATCAGGTTGACAAAAGAATGTCCAAATACATTTCGGATAAACTAAACGTCAGCATTGATGAAGCTAAAAAAATACAAAAAAATTATTTCCACGAGTACAATACGACCTTAAATGGTATGATCAAAAATCATGAGATAAATGCGCAAGAATTTCTAGATTTTGTACACGATATTGATTTAGAATTCCTTAAAAATGATAAAGGTTTAGAGCTTGAGCTTAGTAAAATAAAAGATAAAAAAATAATATTTACTAACGGCTCTCGGGCTCACGCCGAAAATGTAACTAAAAGAATTGGAATTAATAAGCTTTTTGACGGAATTTTTGACATTGTGGACTCAGATTTTATCCCAAAACCTGCTATGGAAACTTACAAAAGATTAATTGATAAATACAAAATTGAGCCACAATATTGTATATTTATTGAGGATATTGCAAGAAATTTGAAACCTGCTCATGAATTAGGTATGAAAACTGTTTGGATTAAAAATAACGAACCTTGGGCAGCAAAATATTCAAATGAAAATTTTATAAATTATAGAACTGAAAACTTAACGACTTTTTTAAAAGATATAAATGAACTTAGAAAAAATTGAAAAATCTATAAATGAAGCTTTTGAAAATAAAGCTAAATTAGATGCCTCTAACAAAGAGGTTACTGAGTTAATCCGGGAAACTATAGATTTATTAGATAACGGTAGAATTAGAGTTGCAGAAAAGAAAGGTGATAAATGGCAAGTCAATCAATGGATTAAAAAAGCTATACTTTTAAGTTTTCGTGTAAATAAAATGAAAGCGTCTAAAGGGCCCTACTCTACTTGGTACGATAAAGTAGATGGAAAAACCCAAGGGTGGAGTGAAGAACAAGTTAAGAAAGCTGGTTTTAGATATGTCCCTAACGGTGTTATAAGAAAAGGTGCTCACATTGCTAAAAATGTTGTGCTAATGCCTTCTTTTATAAATGTTGGCGCATACGTTGATGAAGGAACTATGATCGACACTTGGGCATCTGTAGGATCATGTGCTCAGGTTGGAAAAAATTGTCATATTTCTGGTGGTGCAGGTATTGGTGGTGTTTTAGAACCAATGCAAGCCAATCCAACTATAGTGGAGGATAATTGTTTCTTGGGAGCAAGAGCAGAAATAGCAGAAGGTATTATTGTTGAAAAAGGCTCAGTTTTATCTATGGGAGTTTACATCGGAGCCTCAACGAGAATTATTGATCGAGCATCAGGTGAAATTCATTATGGCAAAGTTCCTGCTTACTCAGTAGTTGTTCCAGGGTCAATGCCAAGCAAAAATAATCCTAAGGGGCCATCACTATATTGTGTGGTAATTGTAAAAAAAGTAGACGAAAAAACTAGAAGTAAAACTTCTATAAACGATTTGTTAAGAGATTAAAAGATCATGCAAATAAGTGAATTAAAATTAGCAAAAGATTTGATTCGTAAACCCAGTGTTACGCCTAAAGATGCTGGAGCAATAAATTTATTAGCTAAAAATTTAAAATCTATTGGTTTTAAATGTAAATTGATTAATTTTAAAAATGTAAAAAATTTGTATGCAAAACTTGGTAAAAATTCTCCAAATTTTTGCTACGCTGGTCACACTGATGTTGTTCCGCCAGGGAATATTAAGGAATGGACAGTTAATCCATTTAAACCAACTGTAAAAAATAACAGATTAATTGGTAGAGGAGCTAATGATATGAAAGCTTCAATTGCATGCTTTGTGGCAGCAGTGAGCAAGTTTAAAAATAAAAATAAAAATTTTAAAGGTTCGATCAGCTTATTAATCACCGGAGATGAAGAAGGAATTGCGATTAACGGAACCAAAAGAGTTGTTAAATATTTAAAAAAAAAGAGAGAAAGGATTAACTTTTGTATCGTAGGTGAACCTACAAATCCAAATAAACTTGGTGAAATGATAAAAATAGGAAGAAGAGGAAGTTTGACTGGAAGGCTTACAATTATTGGTTCGCAAGGACATGTGGCTTACCCTCATAGAGCCAATAATCCTTCGAACGCATTAATTAAAATTCTAAAAAAAATTAAAGAGCTTAAATTTGATAAAGGTACAAAGAATTTTCAACCTTCAAATTTAGAAGTTACAAAAATTAATATAAATAATAATGCAGATAATGTTATTCCTGGATCTGCAGAGGCAGTATTTAATATTAGATTTAATGATAGACATTCTTCTAGTTCTCTAAAAAGAAAATTAAACAATGTGTTTAGATTATTATCTAAAAGTAACAAATGTAGATTTAAAATAAAATATGAAACCTCAGGTGAATCATTTTTGACAAAACCTAATAAAACCACTTATATGATTCAAAATACAATTAAAAAAATCACAGGTATTAAACCTAAACTATCTACTTCAGGTGGAACATCAGATGCAAGATTTATGAAAAATATTGCGCCTTGTTTGGAATTTGGACTTGTTGGAAAAACAATGCATAAAATTGATGAAAGTGTATCTGTGTCAGACTTAAAAAAATTAACTAAAATTTACTTTCTTATTTTAAAAAACTACTTCAATACTTAACTTCATATAGGTAAAGTCCATGTGCAGGTGCTGGAGGAGCACACATTGATCTTTTTTTAGATAGAAATGCCTTCTTGAAATCTTTTAAACTCCACTTTCCTTCACCTAAATATTTGATTGCACCTACCATCGATCTTACTTGCTGCTGTAAAAAAGATTTTGACTCAAATGTGAAGATGATTTTATTTTTTTCTTTTTTAATTTGTGCTTTCTTCAGAGTTTTTATTGGAGATTTTGACTGACAAGATGAAGATCGAAATGTAGAAAAATTATGGGTGCCCATTAATAATTTTGCACCTTTCCTCATAATCTTAATATTTAGTTTTTTTTTAACATGCCAAGCTTTTGTTTTGTCTAAAACCAAAGATGAGAACCTATTTATAATAAAATATTTATAGGTTCTTTTTTTTGCACTATGTCTGGCGTGAAACATCTTTGTTCTTTTTCTTATGCTAAGAATGGAAACAGGATACTTGCGTAAAAAGAAGTTCATAGAGTTAATGAAATTATTTTTATAATCTATTTTTTTATTAGTCTTAAAATGTGCAGATTGTCCTTTTGCATGTACTCCAGCATCGGTTCTGCCTGATCCAATGACTTTTATTTTGTCATTTAAAAATTTAGATAAAGCTTTTTCCAAAACTTCCTGCACCGAAACACCATTCTTTTGAAACTGCCATCCAACGAAATTTGTACCTAGGTATTCTAAATCAATTTGATAGGTGAACATTAATCTATGCTTTCGCCCATTTTAATATTATTGCCTAACAAGAATTGATCGATTTGTTGCCTGCTCTTTCCTTCTTTTTGGATCTCTAAAATTTGAATTGATTGTTCTTTACAAGCAATTGTAAGCATTTTATCTACAATTGTTCCAGGACTACCGGAAGTATTTGATATATTGGCTTTCCATACCTTGTATCTCTGGTTTTTATATTTAAACCATGCACCTGGGTTTGGATTAAGCCCATTAATTTTAGCTAAAATTGTTTTGGCAGAATTATTCCAATTAATTTTTGCTTCTTCTTTTGAAATTTTTTTAGCATAAGTTGCCTCTTTATGATTTTGTTCCTGAAAAGAGATATCTCCGTTAAAAATTTTATTCATTGCTTTTATTAATGATTTAGCACCTAATTGAGATAAAAGTTTTGATAGACTTAGAGTATCAACATTTTCATTTATTTTAATTTTATCTTGATGAATAATTGGGCCAGCATCTAACTCTTCTACGATTTTCATAATTGTTATTCCTGTTTCATGATCTAAATTCATTATCGATCTTTGCATTGGAGCTGCCCCCCTCCATTTAGGTAATAAAGATGCATGGACATTTATAAAGCCAAATTTTGGTAAATTTAAAAATCTTTTTGGAATAATTTTTCCATAAGCTACAACAACAACCATTTCTGGTTTTATAGATTTAAGAAAATTATATTCTTGATCATTATCAAGTAATAAAGGAGTTCTCAAATTTAAGGATAATTTTTCTGAAGTAATTTCAACTTCCGATTTGGTTAACTTTTGTCCTCTATTAGCTTTGCTAGCAGGTTGTGAGTAAACCGTTAAAATTTCATAGTCAGAATTTTTTAATTCTTTCAAAGAAGGAACTGCGAACTCCGGGGTCCCCATGAAAACTATTTTTTTTGACATTAAATTTTTGAAGTTAAACTACTATTCTTTCTAATTCTTTTTTATTTTTTGATAATTTTTTTATAATAATATCTTTTTTAAGTTTAGATAAATAATCAATAAATAAGATACCGTTTAAATGATCAATTTCATGCTGGATACAAGTAGCTAAAAGTCCCTCGGCTTTCATCTCTTTGGTATTTCCATTATAGTCCAAAAATTTTACTGTACATTTTTCTGGTCTATCTATCTTTGCAAATTGATCTGGTATAGATAAACATCCTTCTTCATAAGTTGCCTTTTCTTTTGACTTCCAAGTTAACTCTGGATTTACAAAATAAATCGGATCTTTCTTGTTCTCATCTTTTGAGATATCAATTACAACAATCCTTTTTGGAATGCCTATTTGAACAGCCGCTAAACCAATTCCGGGTGCTTTATACATTGTCTCTAACATATCATCCATCAGATTTTTTATTTCTTTATCAACCTTTTCGACAACCAATGATTTTTTTCTCAAAATTGAGTCAGGAACGGTTACAATTTTTTTAATAGCCATTGGAAACTTATATTATAATTATACTCTTAAAGGTAGTGTGAGATTTAAAATTTTATTTCTAACCTTTTTAATTTTTGCTTTATTTAAAAGACTAACTATAAAATATAACGTTTCAGGATCTAAGTTTTCAACATCATCACTACCAATTATCTCAACAAGTTTGAGCATGAGCATGCCAATTTCATTCTTTTCTATTAGTTCATTTATATTTGATGGGATTGTAAAATTTTTCGAAAGTGATGAAATATCCAATTCTTTTGGCATTTTATAACCATCTGAATTGAAGGTTTCTAAAAGAATTACATCTTTAGTAGAAAAAAAATATTTTTTATTTTTACTTATTTTTTTATATATACTTAAAAACTCTTTATTTATTTTATCTTTGCTTGGATTATCTTCTGTAAATAACTTAATTGCCTTCGAACGATGTAAAATTTTATCATCGTATTTGATTTTGCCAAGATTATTACTTTTTTCTAAAATAATATTTTGTGACACAAGTTTTTTTTGTGCATCAGGGATATCTTCTGGTTCTATAGATTTAAGAGCATCACTTAAGTATTCTCTATAAATATTATTCAACTTATCTTTTTCAAATAAGTCTTTTAATACAAAAAGTAAATCTAACTTGTTCTCAGTATTTTCCGTAAGTAAAATTTTTTGATAAATCAATGCTCTAGCTTGATATCCGCTCAAACCAAGATGAATAGTTTTTGCATTAATTAATTGGTTAATATTAAATGGTATGGATAAATAAATATCAAAAATTTTATTTTTGTCAAAATTTCCCTCATTTGCAGCGAATTCATATTTATTTATTATTTCTGGATCTTCAAGTTGGTTGGTGGAAATAAGATTTGATGCTGTTAAGTATTTCCATATATTTTTATCGGTTTTTTTTGTTGGATCATATTTAAAATTTTCAACAGTTATTGATGACAAATAGAAATGTAAGAGGTTTTTATCGGAAATTTGATTATCTGGTTTTGTATTTATGCCTAAAAGAAATAAAATTTTATTATCAAAAAATTTATCTGATCTTTTTTCTTCTCTTAGCAAATCAAAATTTATTTGTGCTTGCTCTATTTTTTTATTTAATATCAAACAATAAACTCTAAATTTTTCTAAATAGTTATCTTTAATTTCTTTATTAATAAAATTTGCATTTTCACAACTCTTAGTTATATCTGCGGTAGCTATATAGTGATCGACTAAATATTTAATTAATTTCGATCTTCCTTTAAATTCTAAATTATTATTTAAAAAGTTTTCAATTAATTCTACTTTTGAATTACTAATAAGCCAATTTACTTTAAATTCCAAAAATTCGTCTTGAGATAGATTTTTATTTGGTGGATAAGAGTATGTAAAAATTACTTCTTCAAAAAGTTTCTCAGAAAAATCTGATAGATTAATTTTTGAAATTCTATTAAATGTACTCTTAATAAGCTCTCCGTCACTATTGACCCACATGTTGAGTGTTAAATCGTTTTTGCCAGGATCATGAAGTCCTAAAAGCTGAACTTGATCAGGTTCGGTTTGTTTTTCTTCTATAATTGTAATTTTTTGATTTGAATTATTTTTTTCTAATATATTGATTTTGGGTGACTCTTTTTTATCTATTATATCATTTTTTTTAGTTATCGTACTTTTTTGTTTTTTCCATATATCTATACTTTCCTCTGCATTTAAATTGCTAAATAAAAGACAAGAATAAATGATGATAATAAAAATTCGACTAACGAAGTTTGATAATTTTGTCAGTAACATCCTCGTTAATTTCATTTTTTGGTGATGGGAAATTAATTTTTTCAATAAAGAAAAATGAAAAAAATATTAATAAAAGAACTACTATCATTCTTATAACTATTTTAGTAAAAGATAGGTCGCCTTTTGATCGTTGTAATCTCGGTTGCATAATTTATAGAATATATTTAAACTTAAAAATTAAGACAAATTTGTGATAAATCAAATTGAAATTTTGTGAATAAATTGAAAAAAAACCTGGTATTAACAGGAATGATGGGGTCTGGAAAAACTACTATAGGTAAATCCTTATCTCAAAGACTCGATATGGGGTTTGCGGATATTGATTCTATTATTGAAAAAAAAGTTGGTTTATCAATATCAGAGATCTTTGAAAATAAAGGAGAAAAAGCTTTTAGAGAAGAGGAGGAAAAAGAAAGTAAAAAAATTTTGAAAAAAACAAATTTAGTAATAGCATTAGGTGGTGGTGCATTTATCAATGAAAATATCAGAAATGAAATTAAAAAAAGTTCATTTTCGGTTTGGTTAGATTTAGATGTTAAAATGCTTTACAAAAGAGTTAAAGAGAGTAAAAAAAGACCTCTTTTAAAAAATTCATCTGAAGAAGAATTAATTAAAATTTACAATTTAAGGAAAAAAATTTACTCTTTGGCTGATTTTAAAGTTCAGTGTGGTTCTAAAAATAAAGAACAGATAATTAATGAAGTACTCCAAATTTATGAAGATAGACAAAATCATAGTTAAAACTAAAGAAACTACTTACCCTATTTTGGTTGGAAATGGGTCAATAAGTTTATTAAAGAAACAAGTTAATAAGCTGTGCCCAAATACAAAAAAAATTGCAGTCATATTTGACAAAAATGTCCCTAATATTTTTAAAACAAAAATTAAAAAACTATTAAAAAAATACAAAATATTTATAAAAGACTATTCTCCAAGTGAAAGATTAAAGAATTTTTCGAATGTAAATATTTTAATCGAATATCTTATTAAAAATAAATTTAATAGAAATGATTTAGTAATTGCTGTTGGAGGTGGAATAATTGGAGATTTTTCTGGTTTTGTTGCAAGTATTTTTAAGAGAGGTATAAACTTTATTAATGTACCTACAACATTGTTGGCACAAGTTGACTCAGCAATTGGTGGCAAGACTGGTGTTAATTCAAAAAATGGAAAAAATTTAATTGGTTCGTTCTATCAACCTAAACTAGTAATATCAGATATATCTTTTTTAAATAGTCTTCCTAAAAGAGAATTTATTTGTGGATTTGGAGAAATATTAAAGTACTCACTTATAAAAGATCAAAAGTTTTTTAATTTTATCAAAAAAAATTCAAAACAAATTTTAAAAGGAAATAACTTAAGTATTTTAAAATATTTAGTTTTAAGAAGTTCAAGAAATAAGGTTCATTTTGTAATTGCAGATGAAAAAGAGTCCAACAAAAGAATGATTTTAAATTTTGGGCATACATTTGCGCATGGAATAGAATCTTCAAATAACTTTTCCAAAAAAATTAACCATGGAGAAGCGGTACTTATTGGAATGCTATTGGCAACAAAACTTTCTTTTTATAATAATATTTGCTCTTTAAAAACCTTAGAAGAAATTGAAAAAATTTATGTTTCAAATAAACTGCCCTCAAAACTAAATAAATATTTGAAGAAAAAACAAATTAATAATATTTCTAAACTTATGGTTAATGATAAAAAAAATGATGATGAAAAAATAAGTTTAATACTTTTAAAACGAATAGGCAAAACTACTACACCAGGCAAAATCAAAATGTCTGTAGATAAAGTAGGTAATTTCTTAAAAAAAATTAATTAATTTTAAGTTCTAAAGCATGAATTTTTTTAAATTCATTTTTTAATATTTGTTTAACTTTTCTATGGGCGTCTATTCTGTTTAAAGATTTTAGATGTTCAGATTTTATAATTATTTTAAGATGTAACTTATCTTGCTGAAAAAATTTATGATTTTTGTGTTCCGATGTATTATCGATTATCTCAACGCTTGAAGCTTTTAATGCGTCAATTAATTTTTTTTTTATTATCAATAAAAAAGTATTCATTAAATAAATATATTAATATATTATCATAAATTTTATGAAAAATATTTGTGATTGGGAAAATTGTAAAGAAATTGGTAATTACAAGGCTCCTTTAGAAAAAGATAATAGTAGAAAATTTAGGTATCTTTGCCTCGAACATATAAAGATATTTAATAAAAATTGGAATTATTTTTCAGACATGAGCGAAGATCAGATAGAATATTTTATAAAATCTGATCTTACATGGCATAAACCTACAAAAAGTTTTGCTTCCCCAGATAATTTTTTTAAAGTTTTGTGGAATAATGCTTTAGAGGATAAAATTAATATATTTGGAAAAATAAATCATAATAATGTTCAAAGATCAAATTTATCTGAGAAAGATCGTCACGCATTACAAATTTTAGGACTTAATTATCAGGCAAACTGGGCAGATATACAAAAAACATTTAAAGGACTTGTAAAGAAATATCATCCTGATAAAAATCGTGGGAGTAAAAAATATGAGGATATTTTAAAAAAGATTACACTGGCTTATAGCCAACTTAAGAATACTGTAAACAAAGCAAAATGAATACAACTTTAGAAAACCAAAAGCCTGACATTAAAATTTCTGTAAGACAAACCTTTAACCTAGATACAGAAATGGAAGTTGATGGTTTTTCAAAAAAGAATAAGTACGTGCCCGAAATCGATAACGATTACAAATTTGATAGAGATACAACTCTTGCAATTTTGTCGGGTTTTGCATTTAATAAAAGAGTACTTGTGCAGGGTTATCATGGTACTGGAAAATCAACCCATATAGAACAAGTTGCAGCCAGACTGAATTGGCCTTGTGTAAGGATAAATCTTGATAGTCATATTAGCCGAATAGATTTAATTGGAAAAGACTCAATTGTAATTAAAGATGGAAAGCAAATAACTGAATTTAAAGAAGGAATTCTTCCATGGTCAATACAAAATCCAATTGCTCTTGTTTTTGATGAATATGATGCCGGAAGACCTGACGTAATGTTTGTCATTCAAAGAATTTTAGAAAGTGATGGAAAGTTTACTCTTTTAGATAAAAATAAAATAATAAGTCAAAATAAATTTTTTAGAATGTTTGCTACTACGAATACAGTGGGTCTTGGAGATACGACTGGTCTATATCATGGCACACAACAAATTAACCAGGGACAAATGGATAGATGGAACATAGTTACAACTTTAAATTATTTAAAATTTGAAAAAGAATTAGAAATAATTTTATCTAAAAATAAGTCTCTAAATAATAAATCTGGTAAAGAAAAAGTGTCCAACATGATTAAGGTTGCTGAACTTACCAGAAATGGTTTTGTAAATGGTGATATATCTACTGTTATGAGCCCAAGAACTGTACTTCATTGGGCTGAAAATTCAGAAATATTTAAAGATATTGGATACGCATTTAGAGTTACTTTTTTAAATAAGTGTGACGAATTAGAAAGAAAGATTATCTCAGAGTATTATCAAAGATGTTTTGGAGAAGACCTTCCCGAGTCTTCTGTCAATGTCAAAATATCTTAAAATGGAAAAAAAAAATATACACTTAGAGAATTTTAAAGAAGCCATTACATCGACTGTAAGATCAATTTCAGAAATTGAGGATTGCAAAGTGATATTTGGAGATCAAGCAAAAAGTACCAATAACAGTGCTAACTTGCCTGAAATTAAAAAATTAGAAAGCTTAAAAGATTACTTTTTTTTTAGAGCCACAGCCGACTCTGAAGCTCTAAGGTTAAAATACAGTAATATTGAGACTTTTAATAATTTTAAACCAAAGGGTAACAAAGCATTAAAGTTATACGAAATAGCTGAAAAAATAAGGTATGAAAAAATTGGATCAGATAAATTTAAAGGAATTAAGAAAAATCTGTCCCTTAACAATGAAAATAAAAGTACTAAAAATTTAATTGAAGACTTTTTTGATAAATATTTAAGATATTATATTTTTAATAATAAAGAATTAAAAAAGTTGGATAATAAGACAAAAAAATTAAAGAAAAAATTTGACGAAAAATTCAACAAGAGTTTAGATGAATTAAAAAAAAATATAGCTAATCAAGAAAAATTCAATCAAATTATCTCAAGTGTTATAGCTGACATGGATATTGAGGATAAAGAAATTTTTGAAGATACTGAGGAAAAAGAAAATAATAAGGAGACTGCGAATAATGAGAGTAATGAGAAAAACGAGAGTAAATTAAAAGATCAAAAAAGTGAAGGCCAAACTATAGATGCGGATATCGCAACAGTAGATGATCTTTCAGAAAAAGATGTGTCTGATGAAAAAGTAGATGAGGTTGAGGGATATGATGATGGAGAAAATAAGAAAATTAGAAAAATATTTTCCGGTTCTTCTAAAAAATATAAAGTTTATACCCATGAATTTGACGAAATTATAAAAGCTGAGGATTTAGAAACAGAAGAAGAATTACAAAGACTGCGATCTTCATTAGATCAACAGCTTATTCAATTAAAAACATTTATTTCTAGATTAGCAAATAAATTACAACGGAAATTGTTAGCCAAACAAAATCGTTCATGGGAGTTTGATTTAGAAGAAGGTGCATTAGATACATCAAAATTAACAAGAGTTATTATTGATCCATTTAATTCTTTATCTTTTAAAAAGGAAAAGGAAACCGATTTTAAAGACACTTTGGTTACAATCTTAATAGATAATTCAGGCTCAATGAGAGGTAAACCAATTTCTGTTGCTTCTGTTTGTGCGGATATACTTTCAAAAACTTTGGAACGTTGTTCAGTTAAAGTTGAAGTATTAGGTTTTACAACAAAGCATTGGAAAGGTGGTTCCAGTAGAGAGCTTTGGTCAAGCAATAACAAACCGAAATTTCCTGGAAGATTAAATGATTTGAGACATATAATTTATAAATCTGCAGATACTCCTTGGAGACAATCAAAAAAAAATATGGGCTTAATGTTAAAAGAAGGATTACTTAAAGAAAATATTGATGGTGAGGCATTGAGATGGGCTTTTAGTAAAATGAACAAAAGAAAAGAAGAAAGAAAAATTTTGATGGTTATATCAGATGGTGCTCCCGTAGATGACTCTACGCTTTCAACTAATATGAGTGATTATTTAGAGAGCGACTTAAAAAATACAGTGGAAGCTATTGAAAAATTTTCTGACATAGAGCTTTTGGCTATTGGAATTGGTCATGATGTTACTAGATATTATAAAAAGGCTGTTAAAATTACAGATGTTCAAGATCTTGGTGACGTTATGATAAATCAATTAACTGATCTTTTTTCCGATAATACTATTCATTAAAATCTTTAAATAGATGAGGGTTTGATAGAATCTTTTGAAAAGTCTTTTAAGCTTACCATTAAAATTCTGAAAGGTATCAGCATTGTCAAAGCCATAAGAACTTTTACTGTAAAGTCGCCTATTCCCAATGTAATCCAATTAATACCAGTCCCGTAGAATGCTATAGAAAAAAATAAAAATGTATCAACTAGAGACCCAATTAATGATGATGTAAATGGGGCAGCAAACCAAATCTTACTTCTTAGCTTATCAAAAATTTGAACATCCAATAATTGTGCAAATAAAAAAGCTGTACCGGATCCAATTGCAATTCTCATAGAAATAAGATCAGAAAAATTTGTTGAAAAGAATAAAGTTAATAACACTCCTAAAAAAAATCCCATGTAAACAATTTTACGAGCAACAAATTTCCCATATCTTCTATTAGAAAGATCTGTGACAAGAAATGTTACTGGGTATGTAAAAGCACCATATGTTAAAAATTCTTCCATACCAAAGAAATTGATTGGATATTGTACTAAAAAGTTTGAGGCAGTTACAAAAAGTGCCATGAAAAAAGCCAAAAAAATTAATGGCTTATTATTTGACGAGATTAAATTAAGCATTCTTTGAAATTATTTCTGACTTAAATTTCTTGGCTTTTTTAGACAGTCTAAAAGACTTAGCCGAACTAAGAAATTTGTCGATTCCGCCTTTAAAATCAACTGTTCTTAATGCAGAATTAGAAACATTAAACTTTATGTTTTTTTTTAAAGCTTCACTTTTAAAACTAACTTTTTTAATACTGGGCAAAAATCTTCTTTTAGTTTTATTATTTGCGTGGCTAACATTATTGCCTTTGATAGGCTTCTTGCCTGTAAGTTCGCATTTTCTAGTCATAAATATTAAATAGGTATATAATTGTTGTAAGATATATAATCAAGCTAATATATGACTATTGACAATAGTATGGTCAAATAATAGTAAGTTGAATGGAATTTTTCCTTCCAGTAGCACAAGTTCAAGTTAGCATTTCAATAATTTTGATTTTAAGTTTAATTATAGGGTTTATTTCTGGCTTGTTTGGTATTGGAGGAGGTTTTTTGATGACCCCAGTACTAATATTTTTGGGTATACCACCTGCATTTGCTGTAGCTAATGAAGCTAATAACATTTTAGGTACATCGGTTTCTGGTGCTTTGACACATTGGTTCAGAAGAACTCTTGATTATAAAATGGGATTGATAATTGTATTTGGAGGGGTTTTTGGAACAATAGTTGGGATGATTATTTTCAGTTATTTAAAAGAAAAAGGAATAGTAAACGTTATTATATCTTTAGCTTATATTTACATGTTGGTAATAATTGGAACTTTAATGTTTGCAAAAGGCTATAAAGAATTGAGTGAGCTGAAAAAAAAAGTTGTTTTAAAAAAAAAAGTTCACAATCACTATTGGATACATGGACTTCCACTAAGAGTAAGATTTCACAAGTCAAAACTATATGAAAGTGCAATAGTTCCTTTTATGCTCGGGTTTTTTGTAGGAATATTTGCTTCTATAATGGGTGTTGGTGGTGCTTTTCTAATGGTACCTGCAATGATTTATATTATTGGCATGCCCACTAAATTAGTTCCTGGTACATCTTTGTTTGTAACGATTTTTATTACAGCTTTTGTAGTTATAGCGCATGCCCTACAATTTCAGACCATAGATTTTATTCTTGTAAGTATACTTCTAACTGGTTCAATTTTCGGTTTGCATCTAGGGCTTAAAGCTTCAGAAAAATTAAATGCCTCAGAATATAAAACTCTATTAGCAATACTTTTGCTTGGGGTTGGAGTAATCATGGGTATTGAGCAATTTGTTTTAGAAAAGGGTAAAAGTTTATTCGCAATTGAAAGTGTTGGAAAAATAGATAATAGACTTGGAGAAATAGTTTTAAGTCTTTCACAGAATTACCCAGTTTCATATGGATTTTTATCTATATTAATTGTAATTTTTGTTGGCATAGTTTTTTCTTATGCAAGGGAGCTTGTTGATTATATAAGATACGATATTGATAAAAAAAAATATAATTTCTTTAAAAAATCTAATTAGAGTTTGATCCTACAGCTTCACTTATATTTTTGAAGCCTTTTTCGTTTAGCTTTGCTATCAAGACTTTTTTTATCTCTTTTACTATCATAGGACCTTTATAAATCATTCCGGTGTATAATTGTATCGCAGAAGCTCCGGCGGCTATTTTTTCAAAAGCAGCTTCTCCCGAGTCAACTCCTCCAACTCCAATTATTGGTATTTTTCCGTTAAGTTTTTTATAAAATTTTTGAATTACCTTTGTAGATAAATTTTTTATAGGCTGGCCTGATAGACCACCTTTCTCTTTTTTTTGATTATCTATTAATTTATCCCTATTTCTATCAGAAGTATTTGTTAATATTATTCCGTTAATGTTATTTTTTAAAGATAAATCAATAATATTATTAATAGAGGACTCGTCAAGATCAGGTGAAATTTTCAACAAAAAAGATTTCTTAAAGTTACTTTCGTTTCTAATTTCATTTATTTTTATTAGGAGTTTTTCTAGATTTTCTTTTTCATGGAAATTTCTTAACCCCTCTGTATTTGGAGAAGAGATATTTATTGTAATATAGTCTCCGATAGGAAAAAAAGTTTTAGCACATGATAAAAAATCATTATACATATTGTCTGTATCTTTATTTGGGCCAATGTTTATACCTAATAAACCATCAGGCACGTTGTGTTCAATTCTTTTTTTTACAGCATCTGAACCATCATTATTAAAGCCAAGTCTATTAATAAGTGCTTGATCTTTTTCCAAACGAAAAACTCTCGGTTTTTGGTTTCCGTATTGTTTTTTGGGTGTGACTGTTCCAACCTCAACAAAACCAAAACCAATTTTAAAAATTTCATTGTAAACTTCAGCACTTTTATCAAAACCTGCTGCTAAACCAATTGGATTATCTATAATTTTTCCAAATAGTTTTGTATTTAAAATTTCTTCATCTTCGACAGCAAATAAGCTTTTGGGAAGCACATTATATTTTAATGATTTAATTGCTAAATCATGTGCAGTCTCAGGATCTAAATTAAAAATAAATGGTCTTAGTAAAGAAAACATCAAATTTATATTTTCAACTTTTTTTCCATTAAATCAATTGTCTCTTTTAATCCAAAAAAACTTATGAAAAAGCCCATTCTTGGACCATTTTCTTCACCAAAAATAACTTCATAAATTAACTTAAACCAGTTCCTTAGATTATCGCTATATCCATTCTCTTTACCTGAAGTATAAATTATTGTTTGTATATCTTCTGGGGGGGTATCTTGGGTAACCTTTTTTAAAGATGCTATTAAGTTTTTTAAGGCCTTAGTTTCTTCAACAGAAGGTTTTTTAAATTTTTTTTTTGGTTCGACTTCATCTATAAAATAATTAATTGCATAATCAGTAAGCTCATCTAAAATTTTATGGTTTTTTGGTTCTATTTCTTTATGAAATTTTTTTATGAACTTCCATAAAACATCTTTTTTCTTTGCATTGCTGGATCCAACTATATTTAATAACATTGAAAATGGCATAATTATTTTTTCTTTTGGAGGTAAACCGCTATGAATATGCCATACTGGATTTAAAAGTTTTTCTTTTTCTTTTTGACTTTCAAATTTTTCTATGTAGGACAAATATTCATCAACTGCCTTTGGTACTACATCTGGATAAAGCTTTTTAGCTCTTTTTGGATTTTGATACATGTAAAGTGATAGACTTTCTGGTGAAGCATATTTAAGCCACTGCTCAATAGTAATTCCATTACCTTTAGATTTTGAAATTTTCTCTCCTTTCTCATCTAAAAAAAGTTCATATGCAAAACCATTTGGAGGTTGCTTACCCATGGCTTTACAAATTTTATTTGATAAAATTGCACTTTCGATCAAGTCTTTTCCATACATTTCAAAATCTACATCAAATGTAAACCACCTCATTGCCCAATCAACTTTCCATTGTAATTTACATTTACCATTTAAAATACTAGTTTTTATTTTTTTTCCTGCATTATCAAAAACTAATGTTTTATTTTTTTTATCTATTTCGATTACTGGAATTTCCAAAACTTTACCGGTTTCAGGACATATGGGCAAAAAAGGACTGTAAGTTTTTCGTCTTTCGCTACCAAGTGTAGGTAATATAATATTCATAATATCCTCTAATTTTTCGAATACCCTTTCTAGAGAATTGTTAAATATACCTTTTTTATAGTTTTCTGTTGAACTTTTGAAAATAAAATTAAAATTAAATTTTTTTAAAAATTCTATTAGCATTTTATTGTTATGTTCACCGAAACTCCCATATTTTTGAAATGGATCTGGAATTGCAGTAAGTGGTTTTCCAATATTATCATGTAAAATTTTATCATTAGGAATATTATCTGGAACTTTTCTAAGTCCATCCATATCATCAGAGAAAGTTATTAACTCACTATTAATTTTATTAATATGGTTTAAAGCGTTTATCATCATTGAGGTTCTTGAGACTTCTCCAAACGTACCGATATGTGGTAATCCGCTCGGGCCATATCCCGTTTGAAAAGTAATTTTGTTTTTTTTCTTAATAATTTCTTTTCTATCTTTAAGTAGTTTCCTTATTTCTACAAATGGCCAGGAAGATGTTGAGTTTATTAGATCAGATTCAAGCATAATTAAGGTTTATAATAAGTTGAATTTTATTGCTATTTAAATATTGTCCAAATTTTATGATAACGAATAAAACAGTTTTTTTCGTTGTAGGAATTTTGTTATTAATTCTGGGTGTTTTTATGTTGATACCCTATGGAATACAAATCCTATACAAGGAGAATAGTAACAGCTTTTTTTCATCGTCAATTATTACAATCTTTATTGGGATACTTACGATTCTTGCTACTTTGAAACGAGATAATCAATTAAACCTTCAGCAAGCCTTTTTATTTTCAACTATGTCTTGGATTAGTATCGCTTTTTTTGGAAGTATTCCTTTTTTTCTCTCAAACTTAGATCTAAATTTTAGTGAAGCTTTTTTCGAAAGTATGTCTGGTATCACAACAACAGGATCCACAGTGATATCTAACTTAGAGGAGACTCCAAAAAGTATTTTAATGTGGAGAGCAATAATGCAATGGCTTGGTGGAGTAGGTATAATTGTTATGGCAACAACTGTACTGCCCCTTTTGAAAGTTGGTGGCATGCAAGTTTTCAAAACAGATTCTTCAGAAGCAGAAAAACTTTTACCAAAGACTATTGAGGTTGCTTCAGTAATTATTTTAATTTATACAACGCTGACCATTAGCTGTACAATAATATACTGGTTACAAGGAATGTCTGTTTTCGATAGTATAGCCCATGCTTTAACAACACTTGCTACTGGAGGATTCTCAACTCATAATGAGTCTATTGGTTACTTCAAAAGTCCTGGTATCGAATTTACATCTATAATTTTTATTATTTTAGGAAGTCTTCCTTTCATCGCTTATTTGAAATTTATAAAAGGTAATAGAAAAATATTTTTCACTGATGTGCAAATCAGAGGTTTTATATATTTGGTTATTGTTTCAATAGCAGTTATGTTTTTATACTTATTTTTTAATAATAATGAATTTACTTTTTTAGATAATTTAAGAATCTCATCTTTTAATGTTTTGTCAATACTGTCTGGAACAGGTTATGTAACCGATGATTTTGGTTTGTGGGGTGAATTCCCTTTAATATTTTTTTTATTTTTAATGTTTATTGGAGGCTGTGCGGGCTCAACAACTTGTGGTATAAAAATTTTTAGATTGCAAATACTTTTTAGGTTTGTGGGAAACCATATAAAAAAATTAATATATCCGAACAGTATTTTTATACTAAATTATAATAATCAAAAAGTAGAAGATGCTTTTATTAATTCTGTCATAATTTTTATTTTTTCTTACTTATTATTATTCTTGATAATTTCAATACTTTTATCAATTTCCGGTCTTGATTTTTTGTCTGCTATCTCTGGTGCTGCTACATCAATATCAAATGTTGGGCCTGGCTTGGGCGAAATGATAGGACCAAATGGTAATTTCAGTCAAGTCTCTGATATATCTAAATGGATATTATCCTTCGCGATGCTGCTTGGTAGATTGGAAATTTTTGCTGTTCTAGTGTTGTTTTTACCATCTTTCTGGCGAACGTAAATTAATCTATACTTATCTGAAATGGATATTTATCAAAAACAATCATTTGCAGAATCTTTTAAAGTTTATTTAGACAAAAGAATGATTCGTATTCTTCTTTTGGGTGCAATAAGTGGTTTCCCGTGGGTCATCATTGGAAGTAGTTTAAGCCTTTGGTTAAAAGAGGAAGGTCTAAGTAGAAGTACTATTGGTTGGGCAGGATTAATTTTTGCAGTTTATGCTTTTAATTATTTATGGGCTCCTTTAATTGATAGGATACGTATCCCTTGGTTAACAAATAAAGTTGGTCATCGTCGAGGTTGGATAATTTTAATGCAAATGATAATTTTATTTAGTTTGGTTTTTTGGAATTTTGTGGATCCAAATGCCAATCTTGCTTTGGTTATTACAGTTGGTTTGATTATTGCAATTGCTTCAGCCACACAAGATATCACTGTCGATGCATTAAGAATTGAACAGATTGGTAAACATGAAGGAAAATCAATGCAAGCAGGTGCAGCAATGGCTGTTGTTGGATGGTGGACAGGATATAAACTTGGTGGTGTGATTTCACTTAATACTGCAGATTATTTTGAAAAATTGGGATTTGAAAATTATTGGCAAATTACTTTTTTAATACTCGGGATTGTAATCATAGCTTGTAATATTGGCTTAATGTTTGTGCATGAAGCACAAAGCTCAGATAGACAAGCTTCTCAGAAAGAAACTGATAAGATGATAGAGAAAAAGCTTGGATCATCAAATTTTTTTACAATTTCAGCTGCCTGGATCAGTGGAACAATCGCTGGGCCGATTATAAGTTTCTTTAACAAAAATGGGTTGAAGATTGCGTTAGGAATTTTAGGTTTTGTATTTTTGTTTAAGATAGGCGAGGCTTTTCTTGGTCGAATGTCCATAGTATTTTATAAAGAAATAGGCTTTACTAAATCTGATATAGCAATTTATTCTAAAGGGTTAGGTTGGATCACCACTGTTGTTTTTACATTACTGGGCGGACTATTTGCAATAAGATCAGGTGTGATCAAAGCTATGTTTGTTTCGGGAATACTTATGGCGTCTACAAACCTTTTATTTTCTTTGCTTGCTTGGTCGGGAAAATCAGAATGGTTGTTTGCTGTAGCTGTTATCTTTGATGATATGGCTGCTGCTTTTGCTACAGTAGCTTTTGTTGCGTTTATTTCTATGCTGGTTGATAGAACCTACACGGCAACACAATATGCACTACTAGCATCTATTGGTACCGCTGGACGAACTACATTAGCAGCGTCATCTGGTGCAATGGTAGATTGGTTAAATGGTGATTGGGGTATTTTCTTTGTAATCACTGCGGTAATGGTAATACCATCATTAATTTTTCTTTATATAATTAGAAAAGACATAAAATTAAGTGAAAAATAATTTTGGAAATAATTCTCCAGTTTTAAATATTTATAATAAGAGTAACTTAAAATCTAAAATAGATACCCAACTTCTTTATGGGGATAATTTTAGGATAATAAAAAAAAATAAAAATTGGAAAAAAATTACAAATATAAAAGATGGATATAAAGGTTTTATAAAAAGCAAAAAATTTCCTGCACCAATTAAAGCAAATTTTAAAGTATTTATTTTAAAAGCAAATCTATACAGTAAGCCTAGTATTAAAAATAAAATTAGCAAATACTTGTCTTTCAACTCGCGATTAAACGTTACTGAAAAAAAAGGTAAGTTTGGAAAATTTGAGAATTATTGGATTAAATTATCAGATTTAAAAAAAGTATCTCATAAAAATAAAAATATTTTTAAAAATATTAAATTATTTAAGAATACTAAATATCTCTGGGGCGGAAAAAGTTTTAAAGGAATTGACTGTTCAGCATTAGTTCAGGTTTTTTTGAATTATAACAATAAATTTTTTCCAAGAGACTCACGGGATCAAGAAAAATACTTGACTAAAAAAATAAAGTTAAAAAATTTAAGAAAAAATGACATAATTTTTTGGAAAGGACACGTGGCTGTAGCTTTATCTAATAAAAAAATTATTCATGCTTACGGGCCAATGAAAAAAGTCGTTATTATGGATACGAAAAAAGCTATAGAAAGAATCGAAAGAACTGCTAAATTAAAAGTTACTAGTATAAGAAGGATTTAGATGCATTGGATATTATTAGGGTTAGCAGTAGGATTTGTATTTTATCTTGGCGATAAATACATATTTTAAAAATTAAACTTTTAGATAGTTAAGTAGCTAAGTAGTAAATTACAACTGCTACTACTAATATTTCTAGTCCACTCATACAGCTCCTTTCGAATCAACTAATTATAGCATTTACTAAACTTTTTATCTTTTTTTTAAATGCTTTATCCACATAAAGTCTTTATTTGATGTTTAAAAACGCGCACTTACTAATTGTAAAAAAAACTGTATAATTTTTTATATGAAAATGTTTCGAGGTAAACGAAGTTCTAGTGAGTCTGATATCACCGATATTAGTAAACCCTGGGATAAAGACAACCAGGCCTGGTGGGACTGGTATGTTGGTCTTGCAGATAATAATATTAAAAAAGATCCGATAATTTCTGTTGAACCTTTGCCAAATGTTACAATTCCTAGTGATGATGAAGTTATCTCCGAATTGACTGAGACTTACCCTTTGAAAAATGACCAAATCGATTTCTTCAGAAAGAATGGTTTTATTAAGTTAAAAAAAGTTTTTTCTCCTGGAGTCGTGCTTAAACTAAGGGGTGAATTAATTAAACTGTTAAAAAAAGAATTTAATGTTGATCCTGATAAAGAGGCATATGACCGTTTCCTTAGTCTTGAGATGATATGGCCTAAAAACAAACTTATACGTTCATATGTATTATCACCTCGACTTGGACAAATTTCAGCTGATCTTCTAGGGGTCCCGGCAGTTAGACTCTACCATGATAATGTTTTAGCAAAACAAGCTGGTTGTGGTAGAACGCCATGGCATTATGACGACCATCATTTTCCATTAGATACCAACGATGTGGTCACTGCTTGGGTTCCAGCACAACCAACACCAATTGAGATGGGTCCGCTCTCTTTCGCCTATCCGTTAGATGTACATAAGTTGGTTAATGCTGTTACATTTGAAAAAACTGGTACTGGCTATGACCGTGGAGTGTCTGAAGTTTTTAAAAAAAATAGCGTCACAGTGAATGAAACCCCATTTGAGCTAGGCGAAGTTAGCTTTCATCACAATTTAAATTTTCATACTGCATCACGGAATCGAACTAATCGTAGCCGAGTAGCTTTAGCCAATACTTATTTTAGAGATGGAGCACGGGTGGTAAACGCACCCACAATGGTTTCTGGAGACTGGCAAAAATTTATGCCAAACATAAAACCTGGCGAAGTTGCTGCTAGTCCACTGAATCCAATTTGTTGGCCTATTGATGACAAATAAAAATGTAAATGCTCGGACCGGCCTTAACTCGATCTGGACTGAAAGTATTGCTAACAATCAACAGCCAGATAATAAAGCGCTACTCGCCCATCTAAAAACTGTGCATCAAAATAATGCAGGTTTCACAGAAAAGTGTGCAAGTTCATGCCGCGATAAAGCTGGACGCAATAGTTATGAATGGTTAGCTGAAATAGTGCCTGATGTTGATGGTACACGTGTGCTGGATCTTGCTTGTGGATCAGGACCATTACTAAAAATCTTATACGACCTTAATAAAAACTTTAAATTAAAAGGAGCAGATATAAGTCCTGAAGAATTAGAACTGGCTAAGGCGCGTCTACCAAAAGGCTCGGTTGATCTGTTTGAGTTAAAAGCACAAAATTTGACGGCTATTAATGATAACTCAATAGACGTTGTATTGTGCCATTGGGCTTTGACATTAATGAACCCAATTACTCCAGTGTTAAACGAAATCCGTCGTGTACTATCAGCAGGTGGAAGGTTTGCGGCATTGGTCAACGGACCTATGAATGCAGCTCCTGGATATAGTGATGTATACAATTTAATCTATAAATATGTACAAGCTAAGCTACCCAGATATGGTGAGATTGATTTAGGTGATCCAAGAATACGTAGTACAGATAGCTTAAAAAATCTTTTAAGTCAGACTTTTACAGATTCTAATATTAGCATCGAAACTAGCATGGTATCCATGGAAGGACCTGTTGCTGAAGTGGCTGAAACTACTGCGGGGTTTTTTTATGCTTCGTTTATTCTGTCACCAGAGACTCGTGAGGTAATGCTTTCAAAGTTATCTGATCTTCTCACGATATCAAAACAAAGTAGAGATCTTGAAAGGCAAGGACGTTTCTCAATGCCAATCAACCGTCTAGTGATCACAAAGTAAATAATTTTTTAGAAAATGGCGGAGAGAGTGGGATTCGAACCCACGAAACGGTTTCCCGTTTACACACTTTCCAAGCGTGCGCTTTCAACCACTCAGCCATCTCTCCATATTTTAAATAAAGAAAAAAACCAGTTTTATATAAATTTTTTATAAATATCAAATAATTGCACCATCTAAATATTGTTCTATCCCTTATATTTAAGATATAAACTTTGGACATTAAATCAAAAATGAAGAAAAAAAATCTGGTTATAATTAATAATGAGAAAATGCTTAAAGATGGTGAATCGATTTTTTGCGATAATTTAGATTTAAAAGTTTTACCAGAAGGCTTAAGCCATTATTACGATGTAGAATATATTGTAAGAAAATCTAAAAAAAGAGGTGGTCAAAAATTAAATTTAAAAAATATCAAAATTTCATCAAACATAATTAGTTTTATAAGTAATGTCTTAAAAACATTTAAAAAAAATCCAAAATTTTTAATAATTTCTATAACGCCTTATACATTTTTAACAATGTTGATACTTTTTTTGTTTAGAAAAAAAACAATTTTGTATCTTTGGAGTGATGGGCATGAAGAGTGGAAGTATATACTAGGAAGCTGGTCTGTGTGGATTTTTCATTTAATGTTTATAGTGTGTACTAAAGCAGATAAAATTATAGTTTGTAATAAAAGACTTGTGAAAAAGGAATCTCATTTAATCTCAATTTCGCGGCTAGATAATAATTGGTTTGCAAATAAAAAAGAACCCGAACTTGATAAAGTAAAATTTTTATATGTAGGAAGACTTAGCGCAGAAAAAGGTATTTTTAATTTTTTAGAAATATTTAAAAAAACCAATTTAGACTCGGAGCTTTCAATTGTAGGTAACCCTAAAAATTATAAAATAAAAGAAAATAATGTTAAAATGCTAGGGTATATTTCTGATCCAAATTCATTAAAAAATGTTTATGATAATCATAATATAACTGTGCTACCCTCTTATACTGAGGGCTATCCTTATGTTGTCGACGAGTCTTTATCTAGAGAGAGACCTGTTATAGTTTTTGAGGAAATTTCTTATGTTGTAAATAATAAAAAAGGTATTTTTGTATGTAAAAGAGATTTAAGTTCGTTTGAAAAAACGGTTAATGATATAATTAAAAACTATAAAAAGGTTCAAGAAGACATCAGAAACAATAAATTACCTACTAAAGAAAGTATGCTTAGACAAATTTCAAACATTATTGGAAATTAATAATTAAATTAAATGAAAAAGGGTAAATATTTAATTACTGGCTGTGCTGGTTTTATAGGTTCAAACCTAATAAAAAAAATGAACAAGAAGTATGATTTAATTCTTGTAGATGATCTGTCAGAAGGAAGTATAAACAACCTGCCAAAAAATTTGAGAAAAAGGTTAATTAAAAAAAAAATTCAGAATATTAAAAAACTCTATACGAATAAATTAGATGGTATTTTTCACTTAGCAGCTCAATCTTCTGTTCCTCAATCACTAAAAGACTTTTACGCAAGTAGCTCAAATAATTTAAAAAGTACTCTTAAAGTATTTGATTTAGCAAATCACTTTTCTGTTCCAGTGGTTTATGCATCTTCCTCTGCCATTTATGGAAATCTTCCTTTGGGGAATGATAAAATTGAAAAATTTTCTATAACTTCTCCGTATGCACAAGATAAATTAACTATCGAACATTATGCTAAAATGTACTTTAATATTTTTAAGATACCATCTGTTGGATTAAGATTGTTTAACGTATACGGCCCAGGCCAAAATCCACACAGTCCTTATTCTGCTGTTATTCCAATTTTTATTAATAGAATGAAAAGAAATTTAAAAATTATAATAAATGGTGGCTACCAGACAAGAGACTTTGTTTATATAGATGACATCATTAAAGTAATGTTTTTATCAATGAAAAAACTTCAGAGGCAAAAATCATATCATGTAATGAATGTTGGAACTGGAAAATCAATAAATATCAATAGATTATTTAATATAATTAAAAAAAATTTAAGGGTAAGTCCGCGAGTTATTAAAAGAAAATTAGATAAATTTGATCCAAAAAAATCAAGCGGTAAATTTGATAAACTTAATAGTTTTTTAAATATCAAAAATTCAAAATTTGTTAAGCTAGAGGATGGAATATCAAAAACAATTTTGGCGATGAAGAAATAATAAATAAATGAAAAATTTTGATTGGATAATAGTTGGTGGAGGAGTTGCTGGCATTTCAATAGCTGAAATTTTGACTAGAGAGGGCTTCTCTGTGGCTCTTATAGAAAAAAATAAAAAATTAGCATCTGTGGCTACAAGAGAATTTCATGAGTGGGTTCATACTGGATCGCTGTACACATTAGTAAAAGATGACATGAAGACATTGAAGTATATTCTTGGTTCTCTTGATGATATACTGGAATTTTATTCTAGTTTTCCTAATATGAATTTATCTCCATCTGAAAAAGGACTAAAGATTAACGAAAATAAAAACACCTGGTTTAATCAAAACTACATTAATTTCAAATACAGATTGGGTAGTAGAAAATTTATACTTCCCTGGATTTACTCTGTTGCTAGATCTGTATCTTTAATAGAGGGAATACGCAATCATGACTGGCTTCGTAAAAGAGCTGGAATTTTAGAAAGCGTGACATCAGAATATTATATCCCAATTTTAAAAAATTTTTTGAAAGTTTTATTGTCCAATAAAAAATTTCATGAAATCAAGAGTACTGACTTTACAACTAATTCAAGAAATTTACTTAAAGATCTTATAGGCGTTTCTGCTGGTAGAGGATTAGAAATTTTTACTGATAATGAACTTTTAGAAATTAAGAATAATCAAGATGAAGTTGAGGTCATATGCAAAAATATTAAAATTAAAGGTGAGAAAATGGTAATTTGCACAGGTGGAAATATTGAAAAATTTACTAATATAAAAGTAAGAAAGTCTTTTGCACCGATTGCGGTAGTTAAAAATGTCCCACCTAGTGCAAAATCATTTGTAGAATTAGATTATTATGCAAAAAAATGTATAAATATAATAACTAAGGGATCCTCTTTTGGGATGATTGGAGGAATTAGTCTATCTAAAAGGGAAGAAGTAGAAAATTATTTTAAATATATGATTGATGAACATAAAAAACTAAATCCTAGAATAGAAATATTAAATAAGTATGTTGGAGTGAAAAATGAGATTATTTCGAAAAAAGAGGACAGGAATTATCTTTTTCATATTAATAAGTCGAACATTCATAATAATGTTTGGTCAGTTATTCCTGGTAAATTTACTTTAGCATTTAGCTTGGCACCAGAATTTTACAGAATAATATATAAAAAGAATCCAAGAAAATTTTTTAAAATTGATAACATTACTGAAAAATTCAATAATTTAATTGATGAAACAGTTTGGGAAGAACAACAAAAAAAGGTAAGTTAAAAATGGGATTAGTTAAGATACCAAAAAGTGCGATTGAATTTTTTAAAAAAAATCAAGATGAAATTTTTAATTCAGGGAGCCTATCTGAGGGACCGTGGATAGACAAATTATCAAATAAAATAAAAACTATTGCGGGAGTGAAAAATGCAATTCCAGTGAACTCTAATGGAAGTGGGTTAGTCGCTTTGCTTTTAATTTTTAAAGAGTACTTTGGTAGAAGCGAGATAATGATTCAATCAAACACAATGTATGGGGTTAGAACAATCTGTGGAACAGCGGGTTACAAAATTGTTGATTATATTAATTGTCGTTTAGAAACTTTAATGCCAAATATTCAAGATATTAAAGATTCAATAAATAATCATAAAGGTAATTTGGATAATTTGGTGATTATGCTTAGTGATATTGGTGGGATTATAAATCCTGACATTGAAAAAATATCGAAATTTTGTAAGGAAAAAAACATTTTGCTTTTAGAGGACGCTGCTCATAGTTTTGGTTCAACTTTAAATAATAAATTTGCAGGCACATTTGGTGATGCGGGTGTTTACTCGTATTATTCTACTAAAGCTATATTTGCTGGAGAAGGAGGGGTTGCTGTCACTAATAATGAAAAAATTGGAGGACTTTTAAAAGATTTCACAGCATATGACAGATTTAAACAAAAAATGCCAATTGGTTGCAATATAAGACTGTCGGAAATGCAAGCTCTTATGATATTTTCTGTTGTTAATGAATACAAAACAATTATTAAGAATAAGTCTAAAATTGCAGAAAAATATATTGAAGAATGCGAAAAAGCAAAAATAAAATATATCGATCAAAATAAAAATTCAAATCTTGGAAATTACTATAAGTTTACGATTATTTCCCCAAATGGAAATATTGACAAAGTGTTTCCAGGTATAAAGACTACTACTTCAAAAGTTTATGATTACGCTTTAGGTAAAAACAAAGAAATTCCAAAAAGACATTTATGCTTACCAATTTGGTATGATTTAGATAATACGATTTCTGATAAAGTTCTAAAAGAGTTAAAAAATTAATTTTCCTTATTTATTTTTAAAACTCCAATAAAAGCTTCTTGTGGTATTTCAACTCTTCCAAATTGTTTGGCTCGGCTCTTCCCTTTCTTTTGCTTTTCAAGAAGTTTTCTTTTACGGTCTCTTGCTCCCCCGCCATGAATTTTTGTTAAAACATCTTTTTTAAATCCCTTTATGCTTTCTCTTGCTATAATTTTTCCTCCTATAGCTGCTTGAATAGGAATCATAAAATTGTGCCTTGGAATTAAATCTTTGAGTTTTTCACAGACTAATCTTCCCTGACTTTGAGCAAATTCTTTATGTATTATCATTGACAAGGCGTCGACAGGTTCGTTGTTAACTAAAATACCAAGTTTGACTAAATCCCCCTCTTTATAACCTGTTATTTCATAATCAAAACTTGCATATCCACTCGTCATAGATTTTAGTCTGTCATAAAAATCAAAAACAACTTCATTAAGTGGCAATTCATAAACTAAAACTGCTCTGTTTCCAGAGTATGATAAATCTTTTTGGATACCTCTTTTATCCTGACAAATTTTTATTATTGATCCTAAGTACTCATCTGGAGTAATCACTGTAGCTTTAATCCATGGTTCCTCGATATATTTGATTTGTGAAGGGTCAGGCATAGAAGATGGGTTTTGAAGATCTTCTGTTTCGTTATTAATTTTTTTTAGTTTATAAACTACACCTGGAGTAGTGGTTATCAAATTAATATCAAATTCTCGCTCAAGTCTTTGAGTTATTATTTCTAGATGTAACAATCCTAAAAATCCACATCTAAAACCTAAACCTAGTGCACTAGATGATTCTGCTTCATAAGAAAAACTAGAGTCATTTAATTTTAATTTTGCTAACCCATCTTTAAGTTTTTGATACTCTGAGCTATCAACCGGAAATAAACCACAAAAAACAACAGGCTTACTTGGCTTAAATCCTGGTAAAGGTTTTTCAATTGGATCGCTACTATCACATATTGTATCTCCAACTTTAGTTTCTGATAGGCTTTTAATACCAGTAATAATAAAACCTATTTCGCCAGCACTTAACTCTTCGATGTCTTGGGCTTTAGGTGTAAAAATACCAACTTTTTCAATTTGATAGTCTCGATTTGTAGACATTAATTTAATTTTCATTCCTTTTCTTATCTTGCCATCAATAACTCTAACCAGTATTACAACACCAAGATAGCTGTCGTACCAACTATCAACTAATAAAGATTTAAGCTTTGATGGTAAATTTCCTTTTGGTGCAGGAAGATCTTTGACAATTGTTTCTAAAATTTCTTGGATGCCTTCTCCTGTTTTACCAGAGCAAGAGATAGCTTTTGAAGTATCTATCCCGATTACATCTTCAATCTGTTTTTTTACCTTTTCTACATCTGAAGCCGGCAAATCTATTTTATTTAATACTGGAATAATATGATGATCTGAGTCTAGAGCCTGATATACGTTCGCCAAAGTCTGTGCTTCAACTCCTTGAGAACTATCAACAATTAGTACGGAACCCTCACAGGCAAGCAACGAACGACTCACCTCATAACTAAAATCAACATGTCCAGGTGTATCGATAATATTTAATTTATATGTGTTCCCATCTTTTGATTTATAATTTAATTTAACCGTTTGGGCTTTAATAGTAATTCCTCTTTCTCTTTCAATATCCATAGAGTCTAAAACTTGTTCTTTCATCTCTCTTTCTGAGAGACCACCACATGTTTGAATCATTCTGTCAGCAATTGTCGACTTTCCATGGTCGATATGTGCGATAATCGCAAAATTTCTTACTTTGTTGATATCTGACATTAGGATCTTATTGTTCCACCAGTCTTGGTTTTGACAAGATTAATTATTTTTTGACTTACTTCGTTTAAATCTTTTTCTGAAAGAGTTTTTTCCATGGATTGAATTGTTACGTTCACAGCTATTGATTTTTTTCCCTCAGGCATATTACCGCCCTCGAAGACGTCAAATATCAAAACTTTTTTAATTAAATTCTTGTCGGCTTCGCTTATGATTTTTTCTACATCTCCTGCTTTATAATTTTTATCAATAACAAAAGCAAAGTCTCTTTCAGATTTTTGAAATTCAGAGACTGAATAGTTTCTTTTGTTTAGTCTATATTTTTTTTTAGGTTCTGGCATATTATTTAAAAAAATCTCAAATCCACAAACATTTCCCTCTTTAAAATCTAGATTTGAAACTATACCTGGATGTATTTCTCCAAAAAAAGCTAATTGTGGTCCATTTAATGATTTTAGATTAACTGAGCCAGATCTTCCTGGATTATAATAGTCTTGTGTATTGTTGCTTATAAACAAATCATCTTCATTTATTCCGAGCTCAACTAAAGTTTTTATCGCATCTCCTTTAACATCAAATACATCTATATCTCGAGCTTTTGAATCCCAGCTTTTCCGATTTGCGACACCAGATTTTAAGCCACCTAAAACGATCTGTTGTTCTCCAGGTTTATTACCAGAAAAAGTTGGTCCAATTTCAAATAATGAAAGATCTGGATAACCTCTGTCCTGGTTTTTTTTTAAGTAAATAATTAAATTTGAAAATATTGATCTTCTTAATACATTTAGGTCACTTGAAATTGGATTTGTTATTTCTATTTCTTTTTTTCCCTGAGAGAACTGCTTGTCTATACGTGAGTCTGTAAAGGACCAGGTCACCGCTTCTAAATAACCTTTGCTAGCTACAGCTCTTTGAGAAAGGTGGAATAATTTCTGTTTAAAATTTAGAGTTTCTCTTGATCTTTTTCTCTCTGGATGAATTAATGAAATCTTATCAAAACCTTTTATTCTTATAAGTTCTTCTATAATATCTATGTCTTGCTTTACATCTGGCCTCCAAGAAGGAATTTCCATTTTAAAATTCTTTTTTGAAACTTTTGTTTTAAAACCTAATGAATTAAGTATTTTTTTAGTTTCGCTCGACGAGATTGGAATTCCTATAACTTTTTTAAATTTATTACTATCGATTTCAATTATTCGATTCTTTATATTTGTTTTGCCAACTAAAGAAAATTTACTTGCTTCTCCTCCACAAATTTTAATAATTAGACCTGTAGCTAATTCGAGACCTTCTTTGATAGAATTTGGATCAATTCCCCTTTCAAATCTATATTTTGCATCAGTATCAATGTCTAAAGAGTTGGCGGTCCTTCTTACAGAAGATGGATAAAAATACGCCGACTCTAATAGTATATTTGTTGTTTCAAATTCAGTTCCTGAACGAGTACCTCCAATAATTCCTCCTAGTCCTAACGCGCCTGATTTGTCAGAAATAACACACATGTTATTTTTAAGCTTATACTTTTTGCCATCTAATGCTTCGAAGTTTTCTTCAGGTCTTGAATTTCGTACTATAATTTCTTTATCTATTTTATTTGCATCATAAGCATGCAGAGGTCTGTTTAGATCCAACATTACATAATTTGTAATATCAACAACTGCGGATATTGGTTTTAAACCAAGAGAAATTATTTTTTCTTTTAACCATTCTGGGCTCTCTTTGTTTTTTATGTTTCTGATATAGCAAGCACCAAACGACATACATCCCTGATTTTTTTCTTTTGTAATAGAAATTTTCATAGGCTGAGAAAAATTTTGTTTAAATTTGATTTTTTTAAGATTAGAAAGCTTTCCTAAACCCGTTGAAGCCAAGTCTCTGGCTATTCCTCTAACCCCTAAACAATCTGGTCTGTTTGGTGTTATTGATAAATCTATTGATTTTTCGCCTTTGCTCTTAAAAAAGTTTTTTCCAATATCCTTACTTCTATTCTTCAGCTCAACTATTCCATCACTTTCATCTGAAATATTAAGTTCACTTTCAGAACACAACATGCCATGAGACTCTACGCCCCTGATTTTAGCTACTTTCAATTTTATTTTTGTTTTGGGAATTATTGTTCCGGGAGGTGCATAAACAGTTATCAGGCCATCTCTAGCATTTGCAGCGCCACAAACAACTTTATAGGTATTACTGTTACCCAAACTAACTTCACAAAGTTTTAGTTTGTCTGCATTAGGGTGTTTTTCTGCTTTTAAAACTTTTGCAATTTTAAAATCAGATAGTTCACTTTGACTTTCTTTTATCCCCTCAACTTCAAGGCCAATATCAGTAAGTTTGTCTATTATTGTTCCTAAATTTGCATTAGTAACTAAATGATCTTTAAGCCAGGATAAAGTGATTATCATCTGCTCAGACCTCTATAGTTTGTTGGAACATCTAAAGGGTCAAATCCAAAATAATTTAACCATCGAAAATCAGCTTCAAAAAAAGATCTAAGATCGTTTATTCCGTATTTTAACATTGCAAGTCTATCTATTCCCATTCCAAATGCATAACCCTGAAATTTTTTTGTATCTACTTTGGCATTTTTTAAAACATTTGGATGAACCATTCCGCAGCCTAATATCTCAAGCCACTTATCACCCTCACCAACAATAATTCTTCCATTTTCTAATCTATAGCCAATATCAACTTCTGCTGAAGGTTCAGTAAATGGAAAATGGCTAGGTCTAAATCGCATTTTAATCTTTTTAACCTCAAAAAATTCTTTAACGAAGTAGTCTAAACATCCCTTTAAATGACCCATGGTGATATCTTTGTCTATGTGCAGTCCTTCAAGCTGATGAAACATTGGTGCATGAGTTTGGTCACTATCACAACGATAAGTTCTGCCTGGTACAATAATTTTAAACGGAGGCTTGCCATTTAACATTGTTCTAATTTGAACTGGTGATGTATGTGTTCTAAGTAATATTTTTTTATTGTTATCTAAATAAAAAGTATCATGCATATCTCTAGCTGGATGATCTTCTGGAGTATTTAAAGCTGTAAAATTATTATATTCACTTTCAACATCTGGCCCTTCAGCAACAGAGAAACCTATTTCTGAAAATATTGATGAGATCTCGTCGATTACTTGTGAAACAGGGTGTATTTTACCACTTGGTCTTTCCCGAGCTGGTAAAGTTACATCAACTTTATTTTTTTGAAGTTTTTGGTTTATTTCTAAATTTTCTAATTCTTTAAATTTGTTATTAATAGCTTCGGTAATTTTTTGTTTTTCATTATTTAATGAAGAAGCTCGAACTTTTCTTTCATTTTCATCAAGCGAACCAAGTTTTTTAAATTCCAGATTAATTTGACTGTTTTTTCCTAAAAATTGAGATTTAAGATTTTGCAATTCTAACTTGTCTTTTGCTTGTGATACTTTCTGAATTAATTCTCGTAAATCTACCATTGGTTAGTTTTTACTCTAACTTTGTGTAAGAAAAAACAATTTTATTTTATTGATAACTGAACTTTTTTAACAAGGGATTTGAAAGCTTCTGGATTATTATAAGCTAAATCAGCTAAAACTTTTCGATCTAATTTTATCTTTGATTTGCTTAAACCGCTAATAAATTTTGAATATGTCATTCCTTCTTCCCTAACACCTGCATTTATTCTTTGAATCCAAAGTGATCTAAATTCTCTTTTTTTTGCTCTTCTGTCTCTATAGGCATATTGCATGGCTTTTTCCATTGCTTGCCTAGCTACACGAATTGTATTTTTTCTTCTTCCGAATTGACCCTTAACAAATTTTAGAACTTTCTTGTGCCGTGCCCTACTTACTACTCCTCTTTTGGTTCTAGACATATCAGCCTCTTAAACTATATGGCATATAAGATTTTACTATTTTAGAATCTTGTTTAGTCATTATAGTTGTTCCTCGTTGTTTTCTTATTTGAGAATTTGTTCTCTTAATCATACCATGTCTCTTTCCTGCTTGGGGCATTTTAACTTTACCAGATTTTGTAAGTTTAAATCTTTTTTTCGCTGAGCTCTTAGTTTTTAATTTTGGCATGGTCAAGCAGTTATATATAGATTGTTTTTCCTTATCAAGATTTTTTTAATCCAAGCTAATTAGGCTGAATTATCATTATCATTTGTCTGCCTTCAAATTTGGGTCTTACCTCGACTTGTCCTATTTCCTTTGTATCAGTAATTATTCTTTCCATGAGATCTTTACCCAGCTGAATGTGTTGCATTTCTCTGCCCTTAAACTTAACAGTAAATTTTACTTTGTCACCTTTAGTTAGGAACTTTTTAGCGTTTTTAATTTTGAAATTATAGTCATGTACTTCTGTTCCAGGTCTGAGTTTTAATTCTTTTAAATTAGAAATCCTCTGATTTTTTTTTGCTTTACTAGCTTTTTTTTGCAAATCATATTTGTATTTTCCAATATCCATTATTTTACAAACTGGTGGATTTGCATTTGGTGATATTTCGATTAGGTCCAGGCCTTCTCCCTTGGCAGCTTCAATTGCTTTTTTTATAGGTAAAACTCCAAGATTTTCCCCTGTGCTATTTATTACTTGCACATCAAGACTTCTAATTCTTTCATTAGTTCTAGGGCCTTGAAATTTTGTTCTTCTCTGGAAATAATTTGATTTTGGTTTGTGCACTTATTTAATTGGGAGATTGTTTAGCATTTTAATTTTTTCTATAGCCTTAGTGAATTTTATATTTTCTTGTTTTTCAGAACCTAGACTTCTTATAGTAACACTTTTGTCTGAAATTTCTTTTTTTCCACATATTAAAATAAGAGGTGTTTTAGATAGAGAGTGTTCTCTTATCTTGTAATTTATTTTTTGATTTCTTAAATCCACTTCGCATTTTATACCTTCTTTGAAGAGGTCTTGAAATATTTTTTTTGCATAATCATTGTGTTCTTCGGCAATGGGTAACACAACTGCTTGTAATGGTGATAGCCAAAATGGAAGTTTTCCTGCATAGTTTTCAATTAAAATTCCAATGAATCTTTCTAAGGACCCAAATAATGCTCTATGTAACATTACTGGTGTTTTTTTTGCTCCATCTTTATCTACAAAAGTAGCGCCAAGTCTTTTCGGTAAGTTCAAGTCTACCTGAAGTGTGCCACACTGCCAATCACGACCAATAGCATCACGTAAAACAAATTCAATTTTAGGTCCATAAAAGGCTCCTTCTCCTTTGTTAATAGTATATTCCAATTTGGTTTTTTTTATTGCCTCAAGTAAAGCTTTCTCTGATTTATCCCAAACAGCATCGTCTCCAACTCTTTTTTCTGGTCTATCCGAGTATTTTAAAAAAACTTTCTTAAAACCTAAATCTTTATAAATATCTAGAATTAATTTTGTAACAGTTATACACTCGTCTGTTATCTGATCTTCTGTACAGAAGATATGAGCATCGTCTTGAGTAAAAGCTCTTACTCTTAACAAACCATGTAAAGCACCCGAAGGTTCATATCTGTGTACTTTTCCAAACTCAGAAAGTTTCAAAGGAAGATCTCTGTAGCTTTTTAATCCTTGATTAAAAACTTGAACACACCCAGGGCAGTTCATCGGTTTTACTGCAAAAACTTTTTCATCGGGTGTTTCTGATGTAAACATTAAGTCGCCAAATTTATCCCAATGTCCAGATTTTTCCCAAAGAGTTTTGTCTAGCAATTCTGGAGTATTTATTTCTCTATATCCAGCATATCTTTGTTTTAACCTCATATACTCAATAAGTCTTTGAAATAAAGTCCATCCTTTTTCATGCCAAAAAACTGCGCCAGGACTTTCCTCTCTGAAATGAAATAGATCCATTTCTTTACCTAACTTTCTATGATCTCTTTTTTCAGCTTCTTCCAATCTATTTAAATAATCGTCTAATTCTTTTTTGGAGCTCCAGCATGTCCCATAGATTCTTTGTAACATTTCATTATTTGAGTCACCTCTCCAATATGCGCCTGAAACTTTTGTTAATTTAAAAGCCTTTCCAATTTTACTGGATGAAACTAAATGAGGACCTCTACATAAATCATGCCAAGTATCACCATGATGATAAATAGATAATTCCTCACTTTCAGGTATACTCTGAATAATTTCTGCTTTGTAATTTTCTCCTATCTTTTTAAAATGTTTTATTGCCTGATCTCTTTCCCATACCTCACGTCTAGTTTTTACATCTCTATCAATTATTTCTAACATTTTATCTTCTATTTTTTTAAGATCATCACTTGTAAAAGGTTCTTTTCTTGCAAAGTCGTAGTAAAAACCATTTTCAATGACCGGTCCGATTGTTACCTGGGTTCCAGGAAAAAGTTCTTGAACTGACATTGCCATTATATGAGCAGCGTCATGTCTCATTACTTCTAAACCCTCTTTGTCTTTGTGTGTAATTATTTTAACAGTCGAGTCTTTTTGAATTGAAAAGCTCAAATCTTTCAATTCACCATTTACACTCATTATAAGAGCTTGCTTTGAAAGTGACTTACTTATCTTTTCAGCAATTTCAACACCACTTATATTGCTCTTGAAATTAAGTTTTTTTCCATCTGGTAAAGTTATATTTGGCATTTATTTAATTAGTTTTTTATATTCCAAAAAAGTTGAATTGCACATTTGTTCTACATCAAATTTCTTCAATATATTTTTCCTACCTTCATTTCCGATTGATTGCAACTTGTCTTTATCCATTTCCATAAGTCTATTTAGATTTTCTGCAAGAGAAACGGGGTTATTATTCTTAAATAAAAAACCAGATTTACCATCGATTATAGTCTCTTTAGAGCCTCCATGATTACTTGCTAAAATTGGTCTTCTCATTGCTTGGGCTTCGACTGAAACTCTTCCAAATGCTTCTGGTTCAATTGAAGATGATACTACTATGTCTGAAATATAATATGCAACCGGTATTTCGCTAAAATGTTGTAAAAAAAATATATCATTTTTTAAGTTATATTTTTCGATCATTGATATTAATTTTTTATAATACACTTTTCTTCCCTGGTGGGATCCTAAAATTATCGCTTGAAAATTTAGTTTTTTGTATTTTTCTTTTAATAAATTTAAAGATTCTATAAACATTTCTTGACCTTTCCATCTTGTAAGTCTACCTGGTAAAAGTATTTTAAATTTTTCAGAACTAAAACTTATTGAAGAACGGAATTTTTTTACTTTCTCATTTGTTATACTTGAATTATCAAAATATTCTGTATTTATACCTCTAAAAATTACTAATAGTCTTTTTTGAGATGTAACAAGTTTTCCATAGTTTTCATGAATATGGTTAAAAACAAAATTAGATCCTGCAATAATCAAATTAGATCTTACCATCACTGAATTATAAAATTTTTTAAATCTATTTGAAAAATTGTAAATACCGTGAAATGTTGTTACAAATTTTGTCCTCGTGAGTAAACATGATAAAAAACATGACCATGCTGGGGCTCTGCTTCTTGCATGTACAATATTAATTTTCAAAAAAATTATAATTAGAGAAATTAGAATTGTATTTATCAAAATTAATAGTGGATTTTTTGATTGTACTGGAAGTCTTATAACTTTTACTTTGTCTTTTCTTACAAATTTTAGAAGAGGCCCACCGCTTGTAATTATATACGACTTACAATCTTTTTCGGCTAGATAGTGAGCAATATCATAACAGCCTGTTTCTGCTCCTCCATAACCTAATTTTGGAATTACTTGTAAAACTTTTAATTTAGATGACATATGGTAAATATATATAATAACAGATTAGTTAGACAAACTTCATATGAAAAAATTTAAATATCTCAAAATATCAAAAACAAAAAAGCTTAGATATATAGACAATTTTAGCAAAAAAAATCTGTATATAATTTTTCTTCCTGGTTTTATGTCAGATATTGAGGGAGAAAAGCCCAAAGCTTTTAAGAGATATGCTGTAAAAAATAAACTGGGATTTTTAGCAATAGAGTATTCTGGGCATGGTAAATCATCTGGAGAATTTACCAGAGGAAATATAAGCGAATGGTCTAATGATGTTACAAGCTCAATAAAAAAAATTGTAAAAAAAAACTGGTTTATTTTGATTGGATCAAGTATGGGTGCCTGGATTTCATTGAATCAATTTAAATATTTTAAAAATCAAATTAAAGGTTTTGTAGGCATTGGTTCTGCGCCAGAATTTTTGGAAAAACTTATGTGGAAGAAATTCCCAAAAAAAATAAGGCAGGAAATAATTTCAAAGGGAATAAGTATAATTAAGCATGGTGATCCAAATAATAAAAAAAAACAATATGAATATCCTATAACCTATCAGTTGATTAAAGATGGGAGAAAAAATAAAGTTTTATCAAAAAAAATAAATCTAAGAATAAATGTAACTATGTTTCATGGTCAAAAGGATGAAGCAGTTCCAGTCTCTTTTTCGAGGAAGGTTTTAGCCTTATTCACAAAAGCTAAAAAAAGAATAGTAGTTATAAAAAATGGAGACCATAGTCTCTCAAACAAAAAAAGTCTGAAGAGAATTAACTCTGAATTAGATAGAATAGTTAAAAATATTTTTTAAGGATATATTTATGATGCAACATCCAAAAATAAAGGTCTGCAACAACTTTTTTTAAGTTTCTTTTAGGTTCCCATTTATAAATTTTTTTTACATAACTTAAATCTGAAATAAAATAAGGCACATCATAAGATGAGGTTTTTTTAATTTTTCCAATCTTAATTTTATTTTTAGTTATGTTAGTTGCTAGTTTGGTTAATTGTAAAAGATTAATTGAGTTTTTCTTTCCTCCACCAATATTTAAAAGTTTATTATTTATTTTTTTTATTTTTTTAATTTGTAACAAAATTAATTCACAAAGATCATCAATATGAAGAACATCACGTACTTGTTTTCCAGTGCCACTAAAACCAATATAATTAAGTTTTAAATTATTAAGATGTCTCCATAACCATAAACTTACAAAACCTTGTTCTTCTTTACCAAATTGCCAGGGGCCAGATACTAAAGCAACTCTATTAATTAAGTATTTTATTTTATGTAAATAAGCATATTCCTTTATCAATAACTCTGAACTCAGTTTTGTAAATCCATAAATAGACTTTGGATTATTTATATTAAAGTTTTCTTTAACCGTTCCTTTTTTTTTTAGTTTGTATAAATTTTCAATCGAATAAACTCTTGAACTTGATAGATAGATAATATTTGAGTTATCTTTAGCACATTTCTTTAAAATATTAAAAGTCCCTAATAAGTTAGAATTGAATACCTCTTCAATCTTTTTTCTAGATGCCTCTATAGCTGGTTCTGCAGCACAATGTATTACTAAATCAAACTTTTTTAATTTTTTTATGCTATTGAACTTGGAAATATCTATTTTAATGTTTGGAATTTTATTTTCTTTGATTCTATTTTTATTTAAAGTTGAACCTTTTCTAGATAAATTATCAATACTAGTAATTTGTGCTGTTTTAATTTTTTCTTTTAAAAAAATAGCAAGGCTTGAGCCTATAAACCCGCAACCGCCCGTAATCAGTATTTTCATTTATTTTTATCCGGTCTCTAAAATATTTTTCTTTAGAGTAATTGGATTTTGGAGTTTATTCAACATTTCTATTGGACAAACTTGTTTAAAATTTGCAACTTCGTCAGAAAAGTTTTGTAAAATTTGTTTAGATATTTCAGATTGAGTCTCTGAATTATATTCTTCTAAAACAGTTTTTAATCTTTCTTTCCAATATTTAGTTTCTGGTTTCTGCCAAACAACGCTTGCAGAATTTACATAGTTCTCAAAAATATTTTCTGGGTCATAAACAAATGCCATTCCTCCAGTCATTCCAGCAGCAAAGTTGTCTCCTACTCTGCCCAAGATGTAAACTTCACCTCCAGTCATATACTCACAACCATTGGCGTCGCAACCCTCAATTACTGAAATAGCACCTGAATTTCTTACTGCAAATCTTTCTCCAGCTTTACCTGCTGCAAATAATTTTCCTGACGTCGCTCCATACAGAACTGTATTACCAATAATTGTATTTTCATTTGATTTAAAATTATTTTCTTTTGAGGGTACTACTACAATTTTTCCACCAGATAATCCTTTTGCTACATAATCGTTTGCATCACCAAACAACTTAATTTTAATACTTTTGCATAAAAAAGCTCCTAAGGATTGGCCTGCGGAACCTTCTAAAGAAATATTTAATACTTCACTTGTAAAATTTTCTCCAAACTTTTTAAAAATATAATGAGATAATTTTGTTCCGATTGCTCTATCTGTATTCTTTGCAACTGCATTCAACGTCATTTTTTTGTTTTGTTTTAGTACATCCTTAACTTGGCTCCATACTTTTTCATCAATATTGTTATCAGGCACATGGTTTATTAAATCGCTCTCTGAATATCTTGCATTGTCTCCTGGATCAGTTTTTACCAGCAAAGGATTTAAATCTAAATCATCGAGATTAGGTGAGCCTCTACTGACCTGATGAAGTAAATCTGTTCTTCCAATAACATCTTTTAAAGACCTAAATCCTAAAGAAGCTAAAATTTCTCTTACTTCCATAGCTACAAAAGTAAAAAAATTGACAACTTTTTCTGGTGTTCCTGTAAACTTCGCTCTAAGTTTTTCATCTTGCGAGCAGACTCCAACAGGACATGTATTTGAATGACATTGTCTGACCATTATACATCCCATGGCGATAAGTGATGATGTACCCATACCAAATTCTTCTGCACCCATCATAGCTGCCATCACAACATCTCTACCAGTTTTTATTCCACCATCAGTTCTTAAGGTTACCTTGTGTCGAAGTTGATTAAGAGTAAGAATTTGATTTGCCTCTGTTAATCCCATTTCCCATGGAACACCAGCATATTTTACACTCGTTTGAGGGCTTGCACCTGTTCCGCCAGAATGCCCAGAAATTAAAATTATATCCGCCTTAGCTTTAGCAACTCCAGCTGCGATGGTTCCTATACCAGTTGAAGCAACTAATTTTACTCCAACTCTAGCCTTCGGATTTACTTGTTTTAAATCGTAAATTAATTGAGCCAAATCTTCTATAGAATAGATATCATGATGAGGCGGAGGAGAAATCAAAGTAACTCCGGGAGTAGAATGACGTAATCTTGCAATTTCTTTTGTGACTTTGAACCCAGGTAACTGTCCACCCTCTCCAGGTTTTGCACCTTGTGCAATTTTTATTTCTATCTCTTTACAATTATTTAAGTATTTAACAGTAACTCCAAATCTTGCTGATGCAACTTGTTTTACTTTAGAATTTGCAGAATCTCCATTTTCTAAAACTTTGAACCTTTTTTCATCCTCACCACCTTCTCCACTGCATGATGCACCTTTTATTCTATTCATTCCTATCGCTAGAGTTTCATGTGCCTCGGATGAAAGAGCACCATGGGACATGCTTCCGCTTCCAAACCTTGGGGTGATCTTTTCAATTGGCTCTACTTCTTCAATATTTATAGACTTGTTTGAAGTTCTAAATTCTAAAAGATCTCTTAAATTTGTTGGGTTAAGTTTATGGATTCCGTCAGTATACTTTTTAAAAAGTTCATATGAATTTTTTCCAACAGAATGCTGAAGTAAATGAATAAGATTTCCTTGAAATTGATGATCCTCACCAGTTTTTCTGTATTTATAAAGTCCACCAATTGGGAGCACTACGACATTTTTCTGATGAGCTTTGGAATGCAATTCTTTTATTTTTTTCTCAATTCCTGAAACTCCGATACCTGATATTCTAGATACCATGCCAGGAAAGTAGTCTGCGACTAGTCCTCGACTTAAACCAACAGCTTCAAAATTGCATCCACCTCTATAAGAACTTAAAACAGATATTCCCATTTTAGACATTATTTTTAATAGTCCAGCATTTATAGATCTTTTAAATCTAAGAACACAGGACTCAAAATCTAATTTACCAAATAATTTTTTATCAAATCTTTGACGAATACTATCAATTGCTAAGTAAGGATTTATTGTGGTTGCGCCAACTCCTATAAGAACTGCGAAAGAATGAGTATCCATTGCCTCGGAAGTTTCAACATTGATAGAAGCATAACCTCTAATACTTAATTTTACTAAATTTGAATGCACCGCACCAACTGCTAAAATCATTGGCACAACAGCTCTTTGATCTGAAATATTCTTGTCGGAGAGAATTAGGTGATTTGCACCTTCTCTAACTGCCACTTCCGCTTCAACTCTAATTTTTTCAATTCTTTCTTTTAGACTTTCATTTACATTAAAAGTACAATCTATAACTCTTACTTTTTCAGAAAATATTGATTTAAATTTTTTTAATTGTGAATTGCTAAGTATTGGGCTGTCAAGAACATATATATTTTCTTTTGTTAAATTTTCAAAGTCTAATATGTTTCCTAGATTTCCAAATCTTGTTTTCAAACTCATCACATTATTCTCTCTCAAGGAGTCGATCGGCGGATTTGTAACTTGACTAAAATTTTGTCTAAAATAATGTGAAATCGGTCGGTAATGATTTGATAACACAGCTACAGGTGTATCATCGCCCATTGATCCTGTTGCTTCTTTGGCATCTTCGACCATTGGATGCAGTATTAATTCTAAATCTTCAATACTGTATCCTGAAAGATATTGTCTTCTTCTCAAATCTTCCTCCGAAAAATTGGCAAACTCTTTTTCTGTTGTTATTTTTTTATCTAAATGAATTATTTGTTTATTAAATTGTTTATAATCTTTTGATAAATAGTCTTTAATTTCTTTATCTTTGTAAATCTTACCTTTCTTTAAATTAACAGCGATTAATTGGCCTGGACCTAGTCTTCCTTTCTCTATTATTTTTTTTTCAGGAATTTCTACCATTCCTGTTTCTGATCCTGCACAGAATATCTTATCAGTAGTAATTGAATATCTTAGTGGTCTTAATCCATTTCTGTCTGTTGCGGCTATAGCCCATTTACTATCTGAAGCACAGATTGCAGCGGGACCATCCCAGGGCTCAATTGTGCTGTTAAGAACATCAAAAAGTTGTTGGTGAGATTTTGGTAAAATTTTATTTCTTTTTGACCATGCATCTGGCATCATCATGAGTTTAATTAGTGGAACTGTTTTTCCAGAGTGTATTAATAATTCAAAAACATTATCTAGTGCAGCTGAATCAGAGTTTCCAGGAGTAATAACTGGTTTAAGATCCTCTACATTCTTAAATAATTTGCTCGACATGTCTTGTTCATGAATTTTCATCCAATTTACATTTCCTTTAAGGGTATTGATTTCCCCATTATGTGCTAAACATCTGAAAGGCTGAGCTAATTTCCAACTAGGAAAAGTATTTGTTGAAAATCTTTGGTGAAAAATAGCGTATCTTGAAATAAATCTTTTATCGTTAAGATCCGGGTAAAAATCAGATAAGGCTTCTGCTAAAAACATTCCTTTATAAATAATAGAACGAGAGCTTAGTGAGCAAATATAGAGATCGTTTATTTGTTGGCCTCTTGTAATTTTTAATATTTTTTTTCTAGATTCATAAAGTAATCTTTCAAGATCATCTCTCTCCATCAGTTTATTGCTCTTAAAAATTACCTGAGTAATTTCAGGTCTATTTGAGTCTGCTGTTTGGCCAAGAACAGCTGGATTTACTGGGACTTGTCTCCAGCCATAGATATAAAAATCATTTTCGATTAAAACTTGCTCAATAATTGTTTTGGATTTTTCTTGTTCTGAATACTCAGTTCTTGGTAAAAAAATCATACCAACACATATTTGATTTTCACCTTCGTGGGTATGACCTGTGTCTTTTATTTTTTCCAAAAAAAATTCTTTTGGTATTTCAATACAAATA